>JAMOOP010000041.1 GCA_027065385.1 Campylobacteraceae bacterium
GTCTTTGGGTCTTTATGAAGATGATGAATGTCTTAAAGATTTATGATGTTGATTCTCTTTTTGCCTTTAAAGAGCAGATTGGGGATATGATGGGATTGGATATTTAAGTTGTGTAGAAAGGTATGGATATATTATACTTATGACAAAATTTCCACCATTAAATAAAGATGAATTTTTAAACTGGTGGTATAGAAGAGATATAACACATATTAGCTTTTTTACCCCTAAAAGCTTTGAGATAATGGCTAAAAAGGTGGATTTAAAAATAGTTAAAACCCTAAATAATAATATTGTAATTTTTCAAAAATGTTAGAGATACTATATCAAGATAGATACCTTGTAGCTATCAATAAACCATCAGGACTATTAGTTTATAAATCACCAATAGATAAAAAAGAGACAAGATTTGCACTACAATTAGTAAGAGACCAAATAGGTGAGTTTGTCTATCCTATACATAGATTAGATAAACCAACATCAGGAGTACTTATTTTTGCACTAAGTAGTGAAGTAGCAAAATTAATGTCTGATATATTTAAATCTCATAAAATAGAAAAAGAGTATATTGCAGTTGTTAGAGGATATACTAAAAATAGTGAACTTATAGATTATGATTTAAAACTGTTGTTAGATAAAAAAGCAGTTGAACTTCCATTTGCTGTTAGTCGCTATCCTGTTGCTAGATATTCATTAATTAAACTTTTACCACAAACTGGAAGAAAACATCAACTAAGACGACATCTAAAACATATCTTTCACCGTTCTACAAAACTTACTCAAACTTACCTATAGTTAGGTTTGTATGAAATTTGCTTCCTGTTTCAATGATACTAGTTAAAGTTAGAAGTCCAGCTCCTAAATTCATTGCCGTTATCTCCACAGGCGTTACTTTCCGATGAACTATCGGTAGTTATTTTGCTTTAAAATAAAGCTTTATTAAAAAAGTTATTTAAATCTTGGTTTTCGATAAAATAACGATTGAATTATATCATAAACTAATTACTTTTTTGCTTAAATAAAAACTATTAAAAACACAAAAGAACTAAAATATCCATTTTTATAGAGTTAAGAACTTATTTATTTAAATTAAAATAGATAAGTATAAGTAAATATTTCTAAGCAGTTATAAACCCCATTGTAGGAGATACCAAATATGGACGAACTGAACATAATAATCTATTTCGTAAAGAGTTTAATTGTCATAGGCTTTTGCTACATGCTAGAAGCATATCTTTTAACCACCCAATTAGTGGTGAATTAGTAGTTATTGAGGCTAAATTTGATGAGGTTTTTAAAAAATTAAATAGGTCTCTATTTAGTATGGATTTCTAAATCCACACTAAATTAGAGATTAATCTTTAATTTCATACTGCTCTCTACCCATCTCATATAAATCATTACCATAAGTATCATTAATTACGGTAACAGGGAAATCTTTAACTGTAATTTTTCTTACAGCTTCAGGACCTAACTCTGGATAAGCTATAACTTCAGCAGATGTTATCTTTTTGCCAAGTAAAGCCCCAGCACCTCCAGTTGCTCCAAAGTAGATACCATTATACTCAACACAAGCATCTTTTACTGCTTGATTTCGTTTTCCTTTACCTATCATACCTTTTGAACCATGTTTTAACATAGCGGGAGAGAAACTATCCATTCTATAACTAGTAGTTGGCCCTGCACTTCCTATTGGGTCACCTGGTTTTGGAGGAGTAGGCCCTACAAAATAGATTACACTCCCTTCTATATCAAAAGGTAGCTCTTCACCATTTTCAATTAGTTTAACTAGTCGGCTATGTGCTGCATCTCTTGCTGTAAAAAGAGTACCATTTAGTAAAACAGTATCTCCTGCTTTTAATTTTTTTGTATCTTCACTTGTTAGTGGTGTTGTTAAAGTATATTGTGCCATTTCTTATCCTTATATAGTAATATGAGTATGTCTTGATGAGTGACATTGAACATTAACAGATACTGGTAAAGATGCAATATGACATGGATTTGCTTCAATATGAACAGCTAAAGCTGTCTTTGTTCCACCCATACCCATTGCACCAATTCCTAACTTATTAATCTCTTCTAAAATTGTCTGCTCCATCTCGTCCATTTCAGGGTCAGGGTTTTTACTTCCAATATCTCTAAATAGAGCATGTTTAGAACTAATACAAGCTTTCTCAAATGTTCCACCAATTCCAACACCTACAGTTATTGGGGGACAAGGGTTTCCACCTGCATCTGAAATTACCTCTTTTACATAATTAATAATTCCCTCTTTTCCTGCAGCTGGTGGGAAAACTTTAGCACGACTTACATTTTCACTTCCACCACCTTTTGCAGCATACTCTATCTCTATCTTATCACCTGCTACTATATCAAAATGGATAATTGCTGGTAGGTTATATCCTACTGTATCTTTTAAGTTTGCTCTACTAAAAGGTTCACAAGTTGAAGCTCTTAAATATGCCTCTTTGTACCCTTGCTCTGTACCTTTATTAATAGCATCTTTTAAAAGACCACCTTTAATCTTAACCTCATCACCAACCCTAACAAAAAATACAGCTAAACCTGTATCTTGGCATAATGGTCTTTTTTCATTTTTAGCAATATTAGCATTCTCTAATATCTGTCTAATAACCTCTTTACTTACTGGAGATTTCTCATTGTGCATCGCCTCTTCTAGTGCATCGTAGGTATCCTGTGGTAGGTCAGTTCCACAATGTACTATAATATCTCTAACAGCTTTGACTACAACATCAAATTCTATTTCTCTCATAAAGTCTCCTGTTTTAATAGTTTGGCTCTATTCTACTCTTAGGTTTATTAATATAGTATAAATAAATACTATTATACTATAGGCTATATAGACAATGTGAAATATTGTAGTTATTAAATCCCCCAAAATGGTAATAGATACTCTAACTACTCCTATTTATCAAAAAAACCACCATTCTCTAAAATAGCAATATTCTCTTTTATGGATTTAACAGCTATATCAAACTTCTCTTTAGTTTTATCATCAAAATCAAGTTCAATTATCTTTTTAATTCCACTAGCACCCAATACACAAGGAACACCAATAGCTACATCTTTATATCCGTACTCACCATCTAATATAGCACAACTTGCTATTACTTTATCTTCATCACTTAAGATTGACTCAACCATAGCTGAAATTGCTCTACCTGGTGCATAAAATGCTGATGTTTTTAGATGTTTTACTATCTCTGCTCCACCATTTTTAGTTTTTTGGACTACATCTTCTATATCCTCTTTTGATAGGATTTGAGTAAGTGGAACACCTCCTACATCTGTAACTTCTGGATATGGTATCATATTTTCACCATGTTCACCTATTACCATAGCTCTTGTTTGTGATGCTCCAAATCCTGTTTTTTGATAGATTTGATATGCCATTCTTGAACCATCTAATGCACCACTCATTCCTATAACTCTATGTCGTTCCCAACCTGTTATTTTTTGAACTACAAAAGTCATAACATCTAAAGGATTAGATACACAAAGAATTATTGCTTCAGGTGAATGTTTTTTAATATTTTCAGAAACTTGTTTTACAATACTAGCATTAATATTTAATAAATCTGCTCTAGTCATATCTTTTTTTCTAGGAACACCTGCTGTAATTACCACTACATCACAATCTTTAATCTCTTCAGGTGTTCTAACACCTCTTACTACAGTTCCTCTTAATGAATAATTTGTAGCTTGTGCTATATCTATGGCTTTTCCAATAGCTACCTCTGGCATAATATCATATAAAATAATCTCATGACATGTTCCACTTAATGCTAATGCGTAAGCTGTACTAGCTCCAACTGCTCCTGCTCCAACTATTGCTACTCTTCTTCCTATCATTAAAAAAATCCTTTATATTTTTTAATATGGGGTTAAACCCCATAAATTTCTATTTAACCTCTAATCCGAATGTAAAACCATTTTTAACTTTATCTATAAGTACAGGTAAAATATCCTCATACTCACCAACTACACCAAAGTCTGCATTTGAGAAAATTGGCTCTTTTGCATTATGGTTAATAGCTACTATAGTATCTGACTCTTTCATACCTGCTATATGTTGTACTGCACCACTAATACCTATAGCAATATATACTTTTGGTCTAACTGTTTTTCCAGTCTGTCCTATCTGTCTTGCATAAGGAGCAATTCCCTCATCTACTACAGGACGACTACTTGCCCACTCTGTATTTACTCCTTGCTCTTTTAATGAAGATGCTAACTCTTTAACTAGCTCTAAATTATCACTAACTGCACCTCTTCCACCTGCTACTATAATATCAGCTTCAAATAGATTTTGTAATCCACCCTCACCAATTACTGTCTCTATAATTTTAGATGCAAAATCATCTTCACTTAAATTTGGACTGAATGGTGTGATTTTTCCCTCTCTACTACTATCTGGAGTTGGTACTTCAAATGTTCCTGCTCTTGCAGTTGAGATTTGAGGACATACAAAACCTAAAATAGTAGCTAGTTTAGACTCTCCATAAGTTGGTCTTCTTGATTCTAATATAGGAGCAAAGATTTTTTTCTCTTTTCTATTAATATGTTCACCAATCTCTAAAGCAGTACAATCGGCTGTTACTCCACCTTTTACTTTTACACCTATTCTAGGAGCTAACTCTCGTCCTGCTGTAGTAGCTGCAAATAGTGCAATTTCAGGATTTTTATCTTTTATAACTTGTTCAAAAATTGAAGCAAATGGTAAAATTCTATACTCTTCTAATCTATTATCATCAACAACAATAACCTCATCACTACCGTGTGCTACTAACTCTTTTGCTAAATCACCTATATCTTTACCAATTAAAAGAGTCATCACTTTAGTGTTATTTCCTAACTGCTCTGCTAACTCTCTTGCTGGAGTTAAAAGTTCTAATGATGGTCTTGAAATTTTGCCTTTAACAACTTCTGCCCAAGTTAAAATTCCTTTTGCACCATTTCTAAAATCAACCTCTTCAAAACCTTCAGGTCTTTTTTTAGCCTTTTTAGCTTTTTTCTCTTTTACTTCAATAGTGTTTTTACCAGCTTTAATATTATTAAGTAGGGAGTTGACTAATTCTATCTCATTATGACCCTCTGCCATTTTAATTTCAGCTCTTTCACTCTTAATATTAGCTACCTTTGCAACAATTGTAGGACTTCCACTTAAACCAATATTCTCATCACTTAAATTAATATCATCTATATTAAATGTAGTAATTTCACTATGTCTTGCCTTTACTGCACCACTAAGTTTTGGTCTTCTTGGAGGAATTCCTGTTGGAGTAAAAGATAAAGTACATGGAAGTGGTAAGCTCATCATTTGATACCCACCTTCAATAATTCTTTTTGCCTCTATGTGACCATCTATTAAATTAGCAGTCTCAATAAATGTAGCTTGTGGAATATCCATATTTTCAGCAACTTGACTTGGAACATGGGCTGTATCTCCATCACTTGTTTGTCGTCCTGCTACAATTATAAAATCTTCATTTAATCCTTTACCAAATCCTAAATGTTTAAGCATAGTAGATATTGCTAAACCTGTAGCAAAAGTATCAGAACCTCCTAATCTTCTATCACTTAAAAGATACGCTTCATCATAACCCATAGATAAAGCTCTTTTTAATGACTCCTCAAAAGATGGAGGTCCCATTGAACATACTATAAGTTTTGCTTCAGGATTTTCATTTTTCATCTGTAGCCCAGCTTCAAGTGCATAGCTACAGTCAATATTAATAATAGATTTTGCTTTAGTTCTATCCATTAAACCATCATCACCCATTCTCATCTCTGATGGGAGTGGAACTTGTTTCATTAAACTAATTATTGTTAATGCCATATCTTCTCCTTATTTTTTATCTTTTTACTTCTTACATATAGTTATAATCTGGACCATCTCCACCATAAGGCGTTGTCCAAGTTATACCACCATTTGGAGATTTAATATCACAAGTTTTACAATGCACACAGTTTTCAGCATGAAGTCTTAAAGATTTTTTCCCATCTTTATCAATATGAAGTTCATAAACTTCAGCAGGACAGAAAGACTCTTCAGATAAATTATACTGCTCTATATTTGACTCTTGGAACTCTTTAGGATTATTAATAACTAGGTGAGGAGGTTGATGTTCATCGTGCATAGCTTTTGAGTAGTAAACATCTGTTACTTTATCAAAGGTTAACTTCTTATCAAACTCTAATTTATCAGCAAATCTCTCTTTAAATGGAACACCTTTAAACTCTGATACCTTTTGAGTAGTTTTATAATCAGCTTCATAAGGAGGTACAATTAAACAAGCCCCACCAGTTACAAGTTGAATACCCATTTTAAGACCACCTAAAATCATACCCTCTTGCATAACAGCTCTCATATTTCTAATTGGATATAACTCTTTATAAATAGAACTATCATTTACAAGTTTTTCATAATCAGATAATACCTCTTCACTTGTATCACCTTTAACAATAGCTTTAGATGCAGTTCTAGCTGATAATATTCCTGAACGAACGGCTAAATGAACACCTTTCAGTCTTGCTGTAGTTAAGAACCCTGCACTATCTCCTACTATCATAAAGTTATCACCATAATATTTAGGAATTGAGTGCCAACCACCCTCTGGCAATGTTTTTGCACCAAACTCTAATATCTTTCCACCCTCTAAAAATTTAGATACATAAGGGTGAGTTTTCCAAATCTGCATAGCTGCATGAACATCAAAAGATGGGTCTTTATAGTCAAGTCCTACAACTAATCCTAAAGCCACTTTATTATCTTTTAATCCATATATAAATCCACCACCAAACTCTGATTTATCTTCAAGTGGATAACCGAATGTATGATATACAGCTCCCTCTTCTATATTACCCTCTGGAACACTCCATAACTCTTTAACTCCAAGAGAATATATCTGCTCTTTTTTCCCTTCATCTAAATCATATCTATCAATAAGTTTTTTAGCTAAACTTCCTCTTGTTCCCTCTGCTAAAATAGTTATATTAGCTTTTACTACCGTTCCCTCTTGGTAGTTCTTTTCTCTTTGTCCTGTTGGAGATACACCAGTATCTTTAGTTTTAACTCCTACAACTTTACCATTTTCATATACCATACTATCAACAGAAAAGCCTGTATATATCTCAACACCTTTTTCTTCAGCAACAGAGGCTAAATATTTACACACCTGACCTAATGATGCTGTATAGTTACCATTATTTGACATATATGGTGGGTGAAAAGGTAGTTCCATTTCACCATCTTCACTAAGTTTAGTTGTAACATCTGTAGATACTTTAGAGTCAAATGGTATTTTATCAAACTCTGCAGGGGTTAATAGGTCTTTAAATACAGCAGGTCTTATAACAGCACCTGATAGTATATGTGAGCCTACTGAATTTCCTTTTTCAATAAGCATTACTTTTTTGGTCTCACCTTTTTGTTTGAACAAATTGGCAAGTTCAATAGCAGTAGCAAGTCCAGCAGGGCCTGCTCCAACAATGAGTACATCAGTTGAGATAATATCACTATTATTCATCAAGTCCTCTCCCTATATGTTAAGATTACTTATTAAACATTAATTTTGCTTATAAGCATTATAAAAAATACCTAAAATTGGTATATAATTACAAATAAAAATAGGTTAAATTGTGTTAATAGTTAGAAGTTGTGAATAAGAGTAACAAACATTATTACGAGTGATGATAAATATAAAGAATATTTATCATCTACTAAAAATTATGAGTCGAAAAACTTTAACTCATTTAGAGTATCAACCATCTCTTGAACAGATGCTACAGAGTGAGCAAATCTTTTCATCTGTAGAGGTTTTAGACCCATTTGAATAATCTCTTCAGCTCCACCTGCCCCAATCATTACAGGAACGCCTGATACTATATCTTTATATCCATACTCACCGTTAAGCATAACAGCACAAGAGTGAATTTGATTTGTATCTTTTAAAATAGCCTCTACCATTACAGTAGTAGATTTTGCAGGTGCATAATATGCAGACCCATTTCCTAAAAGATTTACTATTTGAGCTCCACCATTTCTAGTTTTTTTAACAATCTCACCAATCTCTTCAGAATCTAGTAAATCATCAATAGGTACACCTGCAACAGTTGTAAATTTAGGAAGAGGAACCATAGTATCACCATGTCCACCCATAACAGTTGCACGAATTTGACCTGCACCATACTCTAGTTTCTCATAAATAAAATGAGCCATTCTAGCACTATCTAATATTCCTGCCATTCCTAAAACTCTTTCTCTTGGAAAACCTGTCTCTTTAAGAGTAACATAAGTCATAACATCAAGTGGATTAGATACAACAACAACAATAGCATTTGGTGCATGTTCTTTTATCTCTCTAGCATAAGTTTTAACAATCTCTGCATTTTTTACAAGTAAATCATCTCTACTCATTCCAGGAGTTCTTGGCGCTCCAGCTGTTATTACTACAACATCAGAACCTGCCATATCTTCTGGTCCTTTAGCAGCTTTAACTATAGTGTGTTGTCTAGCTGCATTAGAAGCTTGTGACATATCAAGTGCTTTTCCCTTTGCTACATCAAAATTTCTTCCTCTTAATACAACATTATGACACACCCCGTTCATTGCCAATATAAACGCTACGGTTGAACCAAAATTTCCTGTACCAATAACTGTTACTTTTTTACCTTTTGACATTATTATCCTTTTGAAAAATTATTTAAACATCGTCTCCAAGCTCTAGCTTGAGAATGCATAGGAGAATTAATTGAAAAGAGTATGCATTAGCAAACATAGTTTAGGAACGAAGAATAAATTCATATCTATTATAGCGTGAGAAGATAACAAAGCTAATACATTCTCTATTTATACTCTTACTTTTGGAATAGTTGCGAATGGTTGAAACACTCTTTACAAAATGTTAAGTTAATTTATAACATAAAATAATCATTTTATAGTTAAATTTATAGTTAATATTCTTTTAGATAAAATATCAATATGAAACATCTAAAAGGTCACTCCAAACAGTACTTCTCCCTATCTGCAATAGCAATGTACTCAACACTACATAAGCTATCTTGGATTGACAGTAACTATCAATATCATAAAAAGGCTTTTGAGTATCAAGAGTATAAAACATCTCCTCCTTATTTAATTAAGAATTTATAAATATTTTTAATTAAAAGGGAGAAAAATTGGAAAAAAGGGATAAATTTCTATCTACTATATTTTTTATAATAACAACTCTAAATGCAGATAATATAAAAAAAGATATTTTAGAGATAGATAGTTTTGGAGAAATAAGAGCAGGTACTATTTATATAAAAGATAATGCAGGAAAAAAAACTTCTACACTATCTTTAGGTGGAAAAGTTGGTATAAAGAGCAAACCAATAAATGGTTTAAGTGTAGGTACATCACTCTATACAACAAATGCTATATTTGGCAAAGATAGTGAACCAATGTTTTTAGACTCAAATGGAGATAGTTACTCTATTGTAGGTGAAGCTTATATAAAAGCTAATCTATACAATACAGAGATAAAAGCAGGACGGCAGATACTTGAGTCACCATTTATAAATAGTGATGATATAGGAATAATACCAAATAGTATAGAGGGTTATAATTTACTAAATAGAAGTATAAAAGATACTACTATTATATTATCATTAGTTAATAGTTGGGCAGGTATAGATGCTCCAAAACCTGAAGAGTTTACTAAGATACAAAATTCAGGTAATGCTATTATTTTAGCAGGTATAATTTATAAAGGGATTAATAATACAACCCTTCAAGCGTGGCAATATAAGTTAGAACATAAGGATTGGAACTATTTTGAAGCAAAGTTTGAAAATAATAATTTTTCTATAGCTGGACAATATAGTAACCAAGATAATGGAAATAGTGTTTATGGTATAGATGGAGCTTTTAATATAGATAATCTATCTATTCATACAGCATATAATAGAGTCTCTGGCATAGTTAGTAATGGTTTTGGTGGTGGTCCTTTTTTTACATCTAGCGAAGACCATACTATAGAAGAGATTTTAGATGGAGAAGCTAAATTAATTGGTGCAGAGTATAATATTGGTAACTTTACATTAGGAGTTACTAATGTTTATTTTAATAAATGTGAAGATGAAAGAGATTATCTTGTAAGTTATGCTTTCAATGATAATTTAACAATAGACTTAATTCACTCAGATATGAGCCGTGATGGTAAAATGAGTAGATTTTTTCTAAATTATAGTTTTTAAATTTAAATAAAAGGATAAAAAAATGCATATAGAAGCAGGTGTAGTAAATGGTGCTAAAATGGTACTTAGTTACGCAACAGGAGCAGGTGTTATTGGTATGGGAGCTAAATTAGCTTGGGATAATATTAAAGATAATGGAGCTATCTCTTTAGCATTAAAGAGTTTAATAGCTACTATTATAGTATTTTGTTGTTTTGAAGTTCTGCCTCATTACCCAATAGGAGTTAGTGAAGTTCATCTAATTTTAGGTACAACAATATTTTTAATATTTGGAATAGCTCCTGCAATGATAGGTTTAGCTTTAGGGCTTTTAATTCAGGGGATATTTTTTGCTCAATTTGATTTACCTCAATATGGAATAAATGTAACTACACTTTTAGCTAGTATGTTAATTTTATATGGAGCTAGTAGAAAGATTATTCCTCAAAATATAGCATATAAAGATATTAGTTACTCTCAAATGTTAAAAATGTCTATAGTTTGGGAAGGTGCAGTTGTAAGTTGGGTTGCATTTTGGGCATTATATGGACAAGGATTTGGTGCAGAAAATTTACATAATATAGTTACTTTTGGAAGCGCTTATATGTTAGTAATTATAATTGAACCTCTAGTTGATTTAGCAGTTCTTTCTGCTGTTAAAGCATTTAATAGTGATAAATGTAATATATTATTTGATAAAAGATTAAATAATTGTAAAATATAAAGAAGAAAGAGGGAGAAAATCCCTCTTATATGGAGTGTGAGAAATTAAAAGAAAACTATTTTCTTCTAAGTTCTTTAATTCTAGCTTTTTTACCTTTTAATGCTCTTAAATAGAATAGTTTTGCTCTTCTTACTCTACCTCTTCTAAGAACTGTAATGCTTTCAATACTATCAGAATATAGTGGGAAAATTCTCTCAACACCTATAGAGTTAGCACCAATTCTTCTAACCATCATTGTTCTACCAGTTCCTTGTCCACGAATAGCAATACATACACCCTCAAAGTTTTGTACTCTACTCTTTTCACCCTCTTTAATATTAACAGCAACTCTTAAAGTATCACCTGCTCTAAACTCTGGAACAGACTTATTTTCTAATTGTGCTTGTTCAAAACTCTCAATATATTTGTTTCTCATTAAACTACCTTTTCTTTTTTCTCTCACTCAATTTGAGTTCGTTATGCATATCTGGTCTAAAGAATTTGGTCTTACATTTAGCCATAGCATTTTTTAAGTCCGAGATTTTAGCGTGATTTCCCTTTAAAAACTCTGATGGAACACCAATTTCACTGTAGATTTTAGGTTTTGTAAACGATGGTGCTTCTAAAATGGACTCTTCAAAACTCTCAACACTCAAAGAGTCACTATTTCCAAGTACCCCTTCTACATTTCTACTAATTGCATCACACATAACCATAGATGCTAACTCACCACCTGTTAAAATAAAATCACCTATAGAAAATACCTCGTCGGCACACTTCTCTATAAACCTCTCATCAATCCCCTCATATCTACCAGATACAAAAACTATATGCCCTTTTTTAGCCAATCTCTTTGCATCACTCTGTTTAAAAGGTTTTCCAACAGGAGATACCACAATAATATGAGCCTTATCTTTAATACTCTCTACAGCAGAAAAAAGAGGTTGAGGCATCATTAACATTCCTGCCCCCCCTCCTATTATTGGTTTATCTACTCTATTATGTTTATCTTCTGTATAATCTCTTGGGTTTATATAATCTATCTTGATAAAACCACTATCTATAGCCCTTTTTAGTATTGAGTCACTAAAATAACCCTTTATAATATTTGGAAAGAGTGAGATAAATGTAAACTTCATTTTAAATCTTTTATTAAATCTTCATTAAATCCAATAATTAACTCTTCGCCATTTTCTATTACAGGTCTTTTTATTAGCATATTCTCTTTTGCTAACCACTCTATTTTGCCCTCTTTATCTAAATTTAGCTCTTTTAGTTTTAGAGTTCTATATTTTGTACCTCTATTATTAAATAGTTTATCTACTGTTGTCTTTTCTAACCACTCTCTTATTTTAGCCTCATTAACACTCTCTTTTTTAAAATCAAAAAAACTATACTCTATATCTTTCTCTTTTAAAATCTTAACTGCTTTTCTAACACTTCCACAACTTTTAATACCATATACTATCAATCTAAATCCTAACTATTTTTTGTGAAATTATATCTACTTTTTTATAGAGTGACAATATGGAACTATTGGACAAATATCACACTTAGCACCTCTTGGCAGACATATAGTCTGTCCAAAACTAACTATTGTAAAATTTAATCTACTCCAATACTCTTTTGGAACTTTTCTCTCTAGCTCTTTTAGTGTCTCTTTATTATTTTTAGTATCTATAAAACCTAACATATTAGTAATTCTATGAACATGAGTATCTACAGCAATAGAGGGAATATTAAAAGCATTATTTAAAACAATATTAGCAGTCTTCTCCCCTACTCCCTTTATACTAAGAAGCTCTTTTTTACTATTTGGTACAACTCCATTAAATCTATCTATTATGGTAAAAGAGACCTCTTGAATAACTCTAGCCTTTTTTCTATACATTCCTGTAGCTTTAACTATCTCTTCTAATCTATTAATTGGTATATCTAATATCTCTTGGGGGGTATTTGCAATAGAAAAGAGTATCTTACAAACCTTTGCTGTAAATTCATCTTTTGTTCTAAGACTTAGGAGTGTGGCTATAAGTATGGTAAATGGGGTTCTTTTAAATGAGTTTTTTAATATATTACTTGGACTATTTGAGGGAACACTCTTTTGTAAAATCTCTAAGATTTCTAAAAATTCACTATTTGTCAAGATGCCTCTAAAATCTCTTTTCCATCTTTTACTAAAATAAGCTTTTTATCTGTATTAATAGATACAATATATCTATCTATATTTGGAATAAGAAAAAATTGAGCAAAACCTTTTTCTATTAACTGCTTATTAGTTTTAATAAAAAGATAATTAACCTCTGCTAATCTCTGTATCTCTTTTACTTTTCCTAAAACTTCATTATCTTCTATAACTTCACAATCTTCAAGCTCAAACCAAAAGTGTTCACCCTCTTTAAGTTCACACCTCTCTTTTGTCTCTTCTAATGAAGCATATAGTTTAGCATTAGTTAGTTTTTTGGCATAATCAATTCCATCATAACCTTTAAAAGCTACAGTTCCTCTTTTTAGATTAATACGACTAATCTCAAGTCGCCCTGCACTACTATCAAAACTCAAACCTACTTTAAACTGTTCTGGGAAATCTGTATGAAGATGGAGTTTAAGGTCTCCATAAAGACCGTGGGTTTTACCCACTTGTGCTATAAAAAACTTTTGATTTTTTTTCATAAACTATTTTTTGGCTTCAACATTAACACGATAATTAACACCACCTTTAGCTTTACAGCCTGATATTACCGTCTTAATAGAGTTTATCATTCGTCCCTCTTTACCTATAAGTTTACCTACATCTTCACTATTAGCTACAATAGTAATCTCATCATATTTCTCTTCAAGATTTTTAATTGAAACAGATATATCTTCGGGGTGGCTTACTAAAAGTTTGGCATATTCAGAGACGAAATCAGTTACCATAATATATTATTTACCTGTTATTTTTTTAACTCTAGCACTCATTTGAGCACCAACACTAGTCCAATAGTTTAATCTCTCTTCATCAAATTTTAAACCATCTTCTTTAACCATTGGATTATAATATCCAATTGCTTCAATCCAACCACCATCTCTTCTTTTTCTACTATCTGTTACTACTATTCTATAAAAAGGTTTTTTCTTTCTACCCATTCTTGTAAGTCTAATTGCTGTCATGTTACTTCCTCTTATTTTATATTCTTAAATTTATTTTAAGTACTGACAACTATCTCTAATGACCAAGACACTCATCAACACTTTTGAAAGCGAATTTTATCATAAAGTTTATTATGTTTTCCATAACTTTAGATAAAATCCTTGAGATAAGTATCAAATATGAAAATCAACATTTGCTAATGCAACGCAGTCAATCTCAACTAATACATTTTTAGGTAGATTTCTCACTTCAACCGTACTTCTTGCAGGTTTGTGATGACCAAAATAGTGAGAATAAACCTCGTTCATCTTTAAAAAACTACCCATATCTGTTAGATAAACGGTTGTTTTAACTACATCATTAAAGTGAGCTCCACTAGCCTCTAATACATAAAAAAGATTTTTCATAACTTGATGAGTTTGATTTACAATATCATCAGCTACAATTACACCTTTTTCATCCATTGGAATTTGACCAGATGTGTAAATCATACCATTTGCTACCACAGCTTGAGAATAAGGTCCTATTGCTGCTGGTGCTTGTTTAGTCTCGACGAATTTCATATTTTACTTTCCTTATGTAATGCTATTTATCTTCATAAAAGATATAGTTTGTTGAGTAGTCAGAGAATTCAAAATAGACACGATGCTCTCCATTATCTTTTTTACCATTTAGATTTTTATCATTATATCCATACCCATATCTATATGGTCTATCTTTACCATTATCTGTACCACTAGCAGTTGTTAGTTTATCAATATCCAGAAATCTTTTTACTAACTTATCTCCAGCATAAACTTCCAAAACTCCATTAGTTCCAGTCCAGTTTTGAATAGAACGGCTTAGTTTATTTTGTGTCTCTTGAGTACAACCTACAAATAGTATCATCGTACCAATTAAAATCAAATGATTTAGTTTCATGAATTAATCCTTTTTAAATAAATGTAATATTTTAACACATTAATATTAAGTTGGCATATTAAATTTCTGCGTTATTAGCTCTCCATCGCTATTAAAATAGAGATAGTAGAGTTTATCTTTTAAAACAGAAAGACCTGCTAAATATCTAAGTGCTAAATTTGCTTGAAGTGAAGCTATATGCATAACAATAGGAGCTGTAATTCCCCCTACTTTATGCTCACCTATATTAAATACTCCAAATGAAGCCTTTTCAAAAAAACAAACCTGTCCATTAAACTCCTCTACACTTGCATATATCCAAGGTGTTTTAGTTCTCTTTGAAAAAGAGTCTATATCTTCTCTAGTTTTTAGATTATCGGTTGCATCTAAAATTAAATCATAGTTATTATTTAACTTCTTAAACTCCTCAAAGTCCATTCTATAAGCTATTGATTTTACAAAAGGATTTTTTGATTTTATAACATCTACAACTACATCAGCTTTATATTTTCCCTCATCTTTAAGAGTAAAAGCTATCTGTCTATGTATATTATGAAGTGATACTGTATCAAAGTCAACCATATCGACTTGTCCAATTCCAGAAGTTCCTAAAGCATAAGCTAAAGAACAACCAAGCCCACCTGAACCAATAATTGCTATTTTTTTATTTTGAAGTAAATCTTGCCTCTCTTTACCCCAAAGTTGGATTTGTCTATTAAAATAATTATCTACGTTTATCATGATGAAAGTGTATCTAAAAAAAGTTAATTAGGATTGAAATATTTAATGAAAAAGATATGGCGCGGTGGACGAGACTCGAACTCGCGACCCCCTGCGTGACAGGCAGGTATTCTAACCAACTGAACTACCACCGCACCTATAATTGAGAAAATATTGCATCATACTTTACTTAAAGTAAATACAAATGGTGGTCGCTACAAGACTCGAACTTGTGACATCTACCTTGTAAGGGTAGCGCTCTACCAACTGAGCTAAGCGACCTTTAATTGTCTTTGGATAAAACTTTGGCGACCCCTAAAGGATTTGAACCTTTGTTTTTGCGATGAAAACGCAATATCCTTGGCCACTAGATGAAAGGGTCATCTTGACCTAAAACAACTGTTAAAAAATGGTGGTCGCTACAAGACTCGAACTTGTGACATCTACCTTGTAAGGGTAGCGCTCTACCAACTGAGCTAAGCGACCAAGTGGTGACCCGTCTAGGATTCGAACCTAGGGCCCATTCCTTAAAAGGGAATTGCTCTACCAACTGAGCTAACGGGTCACACTAAAAAACATGGCGCGGTGGACGAGACTCGAACTCGCGACCCCCTGCGTGACAGGCAGGTATTCTAACCAACTGAACTACCACCGCACCTAAATTAAAATATCGTGGTGACCCGTCTAGGATTCGAACCTAGGGCCCATTCCTTAAAAGGGAATTGCTCTACCAACTGAGCTAACGGGTCACGATTTTGACTTACCTAATGAATAAGTGGACGGAATTATAGCCTATGAAATCTAATATGTCAAGGGTTTTTTAAAAATTTTACAAATTTTTAAAAAAAAGTTCAATTGCTCTCTTTGTTGCCTCTTTTTGAACCTCTTCTCTATTACCATTAAAATAGTATCTGTTAACTATAGTTTTATTTAAATATTTAATCCCAATATAAACAGTACCTACAGGTTTATCTTCAGTTCCACCATCTGGTCCTGCTATACCACTAATAGCTATTGCTCCATTAGCATTAGCAAACTTAATAACGCCATCTAACATCTCACTAACACATTCTAAACTTACAGCACCATATTTTATTAAAGTCTCCTCCTTTACACCTATCCAATTAGATTTAATATTATTTGAGTATGTAACGACTGAACCATTAAATACAGCAGAAGCCCCAGAAATAGCTGTAAAAGCAGAAGCCACCCTTCCACCTGTGCAACTCTCTGCAAATGTTATGGTTTGATTTCTTTTTTTTAGGGTATTGATTATATCTTTTATCATATTTTACTCCTTTTTTAATTTTATATATTTTACGCAAACTTCTTCAATCTAGCTAAAAAATAGATATAGATAAGTTGGGCTAATGACTCTTGTTGCTCTTCTAAATGTTCTTGTGTTGTATAATGAAGTTGATTAATATGATAGTGTACTCTAAATTGGTCTTTTACAACAGAGTAGTCACAACTATTTTTATTGATTTGGTTAAGTTTTAATATAAAGGAATATACAATATATAAATTAAGTTCTACATCTTTAGAGTTCCAATTTCCTATTTTTAAAGAATTTATTAAACGCTCTTTTGAAAAATCATCTTTTATATTCTCTTTTGATATATATGAGATATAATATTTTAAAAAATCATCTTGGTTAAGTAATCTAATAAAATCACTTAAAGAGATATTAGTTATTTTATATCTAAACATTATTTTTGTAGTAACTTTATCGTTTCTTGAAATTCTATAGTTTTCACGATAGAGATAATCTATATCTATAGGAGTTTTTTGTAGCAGTTCTGGAAATATAGAAAATTTATTTAATTTATCTTCTATAGATTTAGTTATTTTTTTTGCTTTTAACTGTTTCATTAAAGAGTATGCTGATACTACATCATTATATGAAACTGTGACTTTTTTATCTTTTCCATTTTTTAATGTATATATAGATTTATTTGAACGATGTTCATGTTTATCATAGTCAGAGTCTTCGAAAATATATATTCCATGCTTCTTTTTATCTTTTGAAAATGGTTTAAAGATATTAAACTCTATATGATGTTTTTCTAATTTGGTTTTTATTTGAGGGAAAATTAAATATCTTATTATTAAAAAATATAAAACTATATTTACTACATGTTGAATAAGATTTTTTATTACTGTTGAGTTATTATTTATCTCAAATAGTGGTGCTTCTCCAACTAAAGTAATAATTGCAAATACAAATAGTATTAAATTTATATAGTTCTTTGTTTTATCATTAAAAATACTATTTTCACCATTTTTTAAATCTCTAATATCCTCTATATCAGCCTGATAGTTTGCATTATAACTAATATCTTCTAACTCTTTTAGATTTTTATTTTGATGATATATATTTAAAGACTCCTTTGTATTATTTACTGTATCAATAAAATATTTAATAGATGCTTTCCATTTACTATAGAAAAAAGTTTTAATAATAGTCTCACTCTCTTCAACTTTTGTACTTGTTGTTGTATTTCCTATCTTTATATAATATGTCTCTTTTATTTTTGATTCAATATTATGAAATTTAGGAATACTTCCTAATAAATTTTGAACAAAAACCTCTATATCCTCCTCATCAAAATCATGACTCTCTAAAAAATTATTTTTATTAGGTGTAGCTAATAAATATAAATTTAACTTATTAAGTGAATTATTTGTAATAGTTATTTTATCTAAAATACCATTTAAATAGATATTTTTAGTGATATTTAAAAAGTGTAAAACACTCTTCTCTTCAATAGTATCTTGAATGGCTTTCCTTAAAACACCTAAAAGTAGATTATCTTTTAACTCATTATTTATTCTAAAAGATATATTTGACTCTTTAATATTTTCTAGTAGAGGTTTTAATCTATCTTCACTTAATAGAGATAAACACCCATATACCTCTCCATCTTCAAAATCTAATCCATGTGTAAAATATATACTTTTATTTAAAAGTTGACAAAAATTTCTATTTAAAATATTATAAAAACTACTATCTTCTGTTGTTTTATTGTCTTTATCTAAAGAGAATTTTATCTTATTATCACTACATATTTTTTTCTTATCTATTAATAAAGAAGCCGATATATACTCTATTTTAAGATTTAAATAAGAAGAGACCTCAATAGTAACATTATCAATAAAATCCACTAGAGATAAAGAGTTCTTACTGCTTTGAATTTTAGGATTTAAAAATGTATCTTTAATAGTAGCTTTTGTCTCATTATTTAATATATCTTCTATAAATTCTAATGCAGATTTTTTATTACTATTTATTGTTTCAATATAAATATACCCCAAAGAGTCCATAACAACTAAACTATTACTATATTTAAAGTTTAGCCAATGCCAATCATTATTTGTTTTATAGTTATAAACAATACCTTTTTCTTTTAAATTATCCGATATTTTTTGAAACTGTATAATTGGAAGCCAAAGGCTGTATAGGGTTGGCGTTATCATAGAAAAGCCTTTTTTATATTATAATAATATTTAATTCTTTTATTAATTAATATTATATACTTTTACATATTTTATAACAAACTTTTACTTATTGAAACAATTTCTTATAAATTACTTCTGATTATAATATAATTCCAAATATTTCTTAAAAGCATAAAATAATTGAACAATAATCAATACAACAGTAGCAATAAAAAGCCCAATAATGAGTTTCAATAAAATGGTTGGAAGTGCATGAATATTATTTAAATATACGCCACCTATAGCTAAAAACATTACAAATATGCCAACAATAGTCAGTGTCTCAATCATTTTTGTTGAACTAGATAAAAATAACTTTTTTAGTTTTGATAAAATTGTGCTATCTTCTTCTTTAGAAGTCTGTGAAATAGCATTGTATCCACGCATTATTTTTAACTTATTTACTAAAACATCATACTCATAATATAGAGTATCGGAGTTCTCTCTTACAATTTTAATATATGGTGCAAACTGCTTATGGGTTTTTATAAAATATTTTCCTGATAGTTCATTAATTATATCAATATTAAAAATATCATGTTTAACTCCAACAGCAAATTTATTTAGTAAACTTAACATCTCTGCTACATCATGCCTTAACTTTTTATCATTCATAATCATATCTATCTGCTCATCTGTAACATGGTCAAACATATCATTAATACCTAATCTATTTCTAACTTTAGATGTAATTTCACGCAAATCTTTTCTTACAGTAGAGTAGGCATTAAGTGTCATCTCATTTTTCATACGAAGATGCTCTTTTTCACTCTCTAATCTAGTTAAATAGAGTTGATGTAGAACTAGAATTAAACCAACTATACCAATAGGTATAGAAACAATATCTGCTACATTTGCAAATGTATCTAAATTCATATATCCCCTCACATCTATTTTTTATCGCTAATATACTGTAAATTTTACGCTACAATCCTTAAAGTAATATAAAATAAATTTTTGCAAATAGAATTTGTAACTAGATTTTTATAAAATAATACAAATTTTGTTTATAGTAAAATAAAAATGTTAAAATACACCAAAAAATCGAGGTTTAATTTGAAGAAAGCACTAATTTTACTAAATATGGGTGGGGCAAATAATATTAATGAGGTTGAGATGTTTTTACGAAATATGTTTGCTGATAAAAATATTTTACCTACCAATAGATATTTAAGAAAATTTATAGGAAATATAATAGTAAACAAACGCCTTAATGAAGTAAAAGAGAATTTTAGAGAGTTTTTAGGTGGAAAATCTCCATTAAGTGAGACTACAAATGCTCTTATAAAAAAACTAAAAACCAAACTAGATATGCCAATAGCTCCCGCTATGCGTTATGTTCCACCTTTTGCTTTATCTGCATTAAAGGAGTTTAAGAAAAGTGGAATAGAAGAGTTAATTCTATTTCCGATGTATCCACAATACTCAACAACCACAACACTATCATCAATTGAAGATATAGAGGCTAGGTGTAAAGAGATAGATTATAATCCTAAAATAACAACTATAGAACCATATTATGATAATTATGAATATATAGAGATGATAGCTAAAAAAATTATAGAGGCTATGGAAGATAAAGATACAAAAGAGTATGATTTATTACTATCTGCTCATGGTTTACCAATAAGTATAATAAAAGCTGGTGACCCTTATGAAAAGCAAGTAGAGGCTAATGTTTCAGCACTAAAGATATATTTGCATGAGAGAGGCATTAAATTTAAAAATATGAAATTAGTATATCAATCAAAAGTTGGAAACTCATCATGGTTAGAGCCTAGTTTAGTAGATGTTTTAAGAAATCCAAAAAATAGAAAAGTCATAATATATCCTCTAGCCTTTACTATTGATAACTCTGAAACTATATTTGAATTAGATATAGAGAGTAGAGAGATAGCTAAAAAGATTAAATATAACGATTTTATAGTAGCAAAATGTTTTAATGATGATAATAGTTTTGTTGAATTTATTGTTAAAAAAGTAAAAGAGGTTAAATTATGATAGTAGTAAATTCTATAGAAGAGCTGAAAATAGCAACAGCTAATTTAAAAGGGAGTATTGGTTTTGTTCCAACAATGGGAGCTTTACATGAGGGGCATTTAAGTCTTATAAAAAGAGCAAGAGTTGAGTGTGACACTGTTATTGTCTCTATATTTGTAAATCCAACTCAATTTTTAGAGGGTGAAGATTTAGATAAATATCCAAGAAAAGATGAAGCTGATAAACAGATATGTAAACTAGCTAAGGTTGATATTCTATTTATGCCAACTATTGATATGATATATAATAGAGATGAATTGAGAGTAGAAGCTCCAGCTATTAGAGGTTTTATTTTAGAGGGGAGTAGAAGAGCTGGACACTTTAATGGTGTTTTACAGATTGTTATGAAACTTTTTAATATTATATCTTTTAATAGACCAAAAGAGTTTAAAGCCTACTTTGGAAAAAAAGATGCCCAACAGTTAGCCCTAATAGAGCAGATGGTAAGAGACTACTTTTTAAATGTAAAGATTATACCTTGTGATATTGTTCGTGATAGTGATGGATTGGCACTTAGTAGTAGAAATGTATATCTATCTAAAGAGGAGAGAGTAAAAGCTTTAAGTATATCTCGTTCATTAAAAAGAGCCTCAAAACTTATTATGCAAAATATTTTAGATAAAGAGACTATAGTAAAAGAGATGAGAGGTGTTATGAGTGAGATTGAAATAGAGTATATAGCTTTAGTAGATAGGGAGTTTAGAGAGATAGAGAGTGTAGAGATTAAAAATAGCATTATTTTAGTAGCTAGTAGAGTTGGAGGGGTTAGATTGATAGATAATATTTGGATTTGAAACAGACTCAATTCTAATAAAAAATAACTTTTAAGAGCATATTAGATATAATCTATCTTAATTTTTTATAATTTAAATATCTATATAACTAAAGGGATTTTATGAGTGATTTGATTGAAGAAAATCAAGATATAAAAGAGGTACTAATAGAAGATAGTATGAGAGGTTCATATCTTGATTACTCTATGAGTGTTATTGTTGGTCGTGCGTTGCCAGATGCTAGAGATGGATTAAAACCAGTACATAGAAGAATTTTATACTCGATGAAAGACCTTAATATTGGTTATAGGACACCTTATAAAAAATCTGCTAGGATTGTAGGAGATTGTTTAGTAGCAGGTTCACTTATTTCAACTAAAAGAGGACTTATTCCAATAGAAGATATAGAGGTTGGAGACAAAGTTTACACACAAAAAGGACTTAAAAAAGTAACAGAGCTTTTTTATCAACCTGAACAACCATTATTAGAAGTCAGTAGTAGTTCTAATATTTTTATAAATAAAGTAACAAAAGGGCATAAATTTAAAGTTTTAAACCCTGATTTAATGTACTCCTTTAAAGCATCTAAAGATTTAACAACTGATGATTACTTAATAATGCAACCATCTCTTATGAACAAAAAAGATAATTTTTTAGAAGATGAAGTTTATGCTTTAGGACTTTTTATGTCTGATGGTAATATTGATAGAGATAGAAATTTGAATTATGTCTGTTTTGCTAATAGTGAAAAAAATGTATTAAAATATATTAAAAAAACTTTTGATGTTAAAAATAAAATTTTAAATACTAAAACTACTAAGAAATTAAAGATTTCAAATAAAGAAAAATCTAAAGAGTTTTTAGAAAAATTTGATGTACCAAATAAATATAGTTATAATATAGACATAAATTATACTATTATGAGTTTTTCTAATAAATCTATCTTATCTTTTTTAAGTGGTTTTATTGATGGTGATGGTTTTATTAGAAATAATGGTAAAAATGAGATTGTAATAACTTCTGTATCTTATAAATTTCTAAAAAAATTAGCACTTTTAATTTTTGATAGATTTGGAATAGTCTCTAGTATAGTTCATGCAGGAAAAAAAGGAAGTTCTCACCAGTCTAAAGATAGAGAGATAAAAACAAATTATAATTGTTATAATTTAACTTTTACTGGTTCAAATGCTTATTTTTTTAAAGATAAACTACATCTTTTAAATAAAAAGAAAAAGGATAGGTTAGAGAACTTTAAATGGCATAATGACCCAACACAAACCTCTTATTTACCATTTTTTGGCAAAAAGATATTTGATATTTTCTCAGAAAAACATATAGGTTCAGGTTGGTATAAAGATGAAAATGGAAAAAAATTTAGATTAGGTATTAAATATAAAAATGGTACAAAAATAAGATACGCAAAAGAGCTTTCAAATAATATTAGAATATACTCTGATACTATAGAAGATTTAAATATTTTAGAAAAATTACGCCGTTTAGATACTAAACTGTATAAACAATTAAAATATATTATTGATAATAAGGTTAGATTTTTAAAAGTAAAAGAGATAAAAGAGATAGCAGATGAGATAACTTATGACTTTACAGTTGAAGATGTTCATGAGTTTTTTGTTAATGGTGTAATCTCTTCAAATTGTATTGGTAAATATCATCCTCATGGTGATAATGCTGTTTATGATGCTTTAGTTCGTATGGCTCAAGATTTTTCTATGAGAGTACCACTTGTTGATGGACAAGGAAACTTTGGTTCTGTTGATGGTGACAATGCGGCAGCTTCAAGATATACCGAGGCTCGAATGACAAGAGTCTCTGAAGAGATATTAAAAGATATAGAAAAAGATACAGTTGACTTTATACCAAATTATGATGACTCATTAACAGAGCCTGATGTACTACCTTCAAGGGTTCCAAATCTACTTTTAAATGGTTCAAGTGGTATTGCTGTTGGTATGGCTACTAATATTCCTCCTCATAGATTAGATGAACTAATTGAAGCTCTTTTACATATTCTTGAAAATCCTGATTGTGAAGATAGTGAGATATTTAATATTATAAAAGGGCCAGATTTTCCAACAGGTGGGATTATTTTTGGTAAAAAAGGTATTTTAGATGCCTATAGCACAGGTCGAGGTCGAATTAAAGTTAGGGCTAAAGTTCATATTGAAGAGAAAAAAAATAGAGAAGTAATTGTTATAGATGAACTTCCTTATCAAGTTAATAAATCTAGGGTTATTGAGAGTATTGCTGGGCTTGTAAAAGATAAACTAATTGATGGAATATCTGAAATACGAGATGAGTCAGACCGTGACGGTATGCGTGTGGTAATTGAGCTTAAAAAAGATGCTATGAGCGATATTATCTTAAATAATCTATATAAAAGTACACAACTTCAAGTCACTTTTGGAATTATTATGTTGGCTATTGAAAATAAAGAGCCAAAGGTATTTAAACTTCGTGAACTTTTAGAGCTTTTTTTAAAACATAGAAAGACTGTAATTATTAGAAGAACTATATTTGAACTTGATAAAGCTACTGCAAGGGCGCATATTTTAGAAGGACTTAAAAAAGCTGTTAGTAATATAGATAGAGTAATTCGTATAATAAAAGAGAGTAAAGATGTTGAGTTAGCAAAACTTTCACTTATTCAAGAGTTTGAACTATCTGAAATACAAGCTAGTGCAATTTTAGAGATGAAATTAAGACGACTTACAGGTTTAGAGCAAGATAAAATAGAAAATGAGTTATATGAGTTATATGAACTTATAGATTATCTTCGTTCTATTCTTAAAAGTGAAGAGATTTTAAATGGAATTATTGCAGATGAACTTAAAGAGATAGGTGATAACTTTAAAAGTAAAAGACTTACTGAAATTATAGATGATTATGATGATATAGATATTGAAGATTTAATTCCAAATGAACCAATGGTTGTAACTATTACTCATAGAGGATATATTAAAAGAGTTGCAGTTAAACAGTATGAGAAACAGAAAAGAGGTGGAAAAGGTAAAATTGCCGTAACTACTCATGATGATGATTTTATTGAGCAGTTTTTTATCTCTTCTACACATGATACTTTAATGTTTGTAACCGATATGGGGCAACTATATTGGCTAAAAGTTTATAAAATTCCAGAAGGAAGTAGAACTGCTAAGGGAAAAGCTGTTGTTAATCTTATTAATTTAAGAGCTGATGAGAAGATTATGTCTATTATTCCAACTACAGATTTCCATGAAGATAAGAGTTTAGTATTTTTTACCAATAATGGAGTAGTAAAAAGAACAAATCTTAAAGAGTACTCTAATATTAGAACAAATGGTGTAAGAGCTATTAATCTTGATGACCATGACTCACTTGTAACTGCTAAAATTGTAAGACCTGATACAAAATGGCTATTTATAACTACTAAAAAGGGTCAATGTATTAGATTTAAAGTTAGTGATATTAGAGAGATAGGACGGGCTGCTAGAGGTGTGACTGGTATTAGATTTAAAATAGATGGAGATTTTGTTTGTGGAGCTACTACTATTGAAGATGAGAATGATGAACTTTTAATGCTTAGTGAAAAGGGTATTGGAAAAAGAACAGTAGCTAGTGAGTATAGAGAACAGAGTCGTGGAGGAAAAGGTGTAATTAGTATGAAACTTACAGCTAAAACGGGTGATGCTGTGGGAGTTGTATTTGTAGAAGAAGATAAAGACCTTATGTGTTTAACAAGTATTGGAAAAATGATACGAGTTGATATGCAAACCATTAGAAGAGCAGGAAGAAACACATCAGGTGTGAAGGTTGTTAATGTTGATAAAAAAGATATAGTGGTAAGCATGGCAAAGTGTCCTAAAGAGGAGACAGAAGAGCCTGATGTAGTAAATAGTGAAGTTTTAGAATAGAGAGAGAATATGAAGATACATTTTATAGGAATAGGAGGCATTGGGCTTTCTGCACTAGCAAAGTTTTTAGCAAATGATGGACATGAGATAAGTGGTTCAGATATAAAGCAAACAGAGATTACAGATGATTTAGCTCTAAATTTTGGAGCAAAAATAACAATACCTCATCATCAAGATGCAGTTATTGGCGTTGATAGAGTTATATATTCAGCAGTAGTTAGACCAAATAACCCAGAGTATAAGAGGGCAAAAGAGTTAGGAATTGAACTTCTTTCAAGAAAAGAGTCACTTAAAAGTATATTGGGTGAAAAGGAGGTTTATGCAGTAGGTGGCGCACATGGGAAAAGTACAACTTCAGCAATGCTAAGTTCCATTATCCCACAATCAAACGCTTTAATTGGAGCTATTAGTAAAGAGTTTGGTTCAAATGTAAGACACTATAGTAATAATAGAGTAGTATTTGAAGCAGATGAGAGTGATGAGAGTTTTTTAAACTCAAACCCTCACTTAGCCATAGTTACTAATGTTGAACCTGAACACATGGAGTATTATAACTATGATGAAGAGAGGTTTTATAATGCCTATAGAAATTTTTTAGACTTAGCGAAGATTAGAGTAATTAATGGAGAAGATGAGTTTTTATCATCTTTAGATATAGATGCAATTAGACTATATCCATCTAAAGATATATCTAATATAGAGTTTGTTTTAATAGATGGCAAACCAAATACAAAATTTTCACTAAAAGAGTTTGGAGAGTTTAAAGTTTTTGGTTTTGGGTATCATATAGCAGTTGATGCCTCTTTAGCCATTTTAAGTGCTTTAGAGATAGGTGAAAATATAGAAGATATTAGAAAAAATCTACTAAATTATAAAGGAATAAAAAAACGGTTTGATATTATTCAAAACTATGAAAATAGTGTAGTAATAGATGATTACGGACACCACCCAACAGAGATAAAAGCTACAATGAATTCACTTAAAACATATAAAGATTTAAGAGGTTTTAATAGACTACAAGTTATCTGGCAACCACATAAATATAGTAGAACCATAGATAATCTAGTAGGTTTTGTTGAGTGTTTTGAGGGAGTTGATGAGCTAGTAATTTTACCAATTTGGAGTGCAGGTGAGATAGAAATTGACATAGATTTAAAAGGTGCTTTTAGCAGATATAAACTTCATCTTGCAGATAGTATAACTAGAAAAGATGGTGTAGTTCAAGTTATAAAAGATGGAAATATTATTACAGAGTATCATGAGGGATTAATTACTGCTTTTGGTGCAGGTGATATTACTTATCAGATTAGAGGCGAATAGTCGCCTCTACTGATTTTTTAAAATATGATTAACAATTCTATATCCATGATTTAATGCAATAGCAATACTTCCCCCACTTGCAAAAGCTATATCTCCTGCAATATATAACCCCTTAGTCTCTGACTCATAATTCTCATCAAATATAGGTTCTCCTTTACTATCAAGTGTTATTCCACAAGCTTTTAAAAAATCTTTAGGTGTTGTTCCACCAATGGCATAAATTGCTCTATCAAATAGTTCTGTATCTCCATTAGAGAAGTTTATCTTTACTTTACCGTGCTGTGCCTCAACAGAACTTATATCGACACCTAGTTTCAGTCTAACTTTACCATGCGATGCATACTCTTTTATCATAGCCTGATTTGTAGGATTTGGACGAGTTAGGGTATCTTTTCTATAGTTTAATAGAACACTATTACTCTCACTTAACTCACAAGCATACTCAACAGCACTATCTCCACCACCAACTACAATAATATCTTCTCCATTACTACACTTATCGAGATTATAGTTTACTTGCCCTCTAATTGATAGTGGTATTTTGTAGTTTGGTTTATTTGGTTTTCCCATTCTTCCAATACCTACAATAACACTTTTAGATTTAAAGTCTCCACAATTTGAGTATATATAAAATATATTATCTCTCTTTTCAACCTTAGAGACTTCACAATTAAATCTACTATCAATTTTCTCATTATCTAATAGCTTATCAAAATAGTCTAAAGTACTCTCTTTAGTACCATCTACAAACTCCACATTTCCCTCTAACTCTACAGCCTGTCCTTGCCAATCTTTATCAACTCTCTTTTTATCTTTATAAAATTTTCTAATAGTATGAGAGTGGTTATCTGTTTTCTCAATTAATAAAACCTTTTTTAATCCTAAAACTTTAGCCTCAACAACAGCCCCAATACCCCCAGGCCCTCCACCAATAACTATTAAATCGTACAGTTTATCCATTATCCATCCTTTTAATTAAAAAATATATTATAACATTTTATTATAAATATTATCAAAAATTAAAAAATAATTAAAATAACTTTAAATAAAAATCGCTAATATACGAAAAAAGGAAATATATGAAAAAGTTATACTTATTGATAATTACTACCACTACACTTTTCTCAAATACATGTCTAAAGTGCCATAAAGGCATTGAACATATAAGAGATAAAAAATCTAAAATGATGCAAGAGATTTTAAAAATCTCAGAAAAAGCAGGAGCAAAAGGGAATGATTGTATTGTTTGTCATGGGGGAAATCCAAACGAAGAGAATAAGACAAAATCTCATAGTGGAACTCTAAAGTATTTTTTAGACCATAAAGGTCCAAAAGATTTCTATCCATCTCCTACTAGCCAATGGATAAATATAAATACTTGTGGTATGTGTCATAGTGAGCAGGTTAAGGCTCAATGGAACTCTTTAATGAATACCGAAGCTGGTAAAATTCATGGTGCTTTATGGGGATTTGGTGGAAAAGAGGGATATAACCACTATATGTCAAACTATGACCTAAACAATACTCATAAAAGATTAGGAACTGAAACTTATAGAGAGTATATGAGAGAGTTATCTAAAAAAGAGCCTCAAGCCTTTCCTAAAAAAATGCAAACTATTCCAGAAGCTCCAACAGCTGATGAGGTGGAAAAAGACCCATCTTTGGCTGTATATACATACCTTAGACAAGAGTGTCTTAGATGTCATACAGGTGGAAAAGGGAGAAAAAGAAGAGGAGACTATAGAGGAATGGGGTGTGCTAGTTGTCATATTCCATACTCAAATGAGGGGTTCTATGAGGGGAATGATAGTTCTATTTCTAAAAGTGAAAGAGGACACCTTTTAACTCATCAAATTCAATCTTCAAGAAAAACTAAAGTTAATATTCATGGAGTCAAATATTCAGGAATTCCCGTTGAGACATGTACCACTTGCCATAATAGAGGTAAAAGAATTGGTGTATCTTATCAAGGATTAATGGAGACAGAGTATAAAGCTACATTTGATAATAAGGGGAATGCTCAACCAAAACTTCATACAAAAAGGTATTTACACTTAACAGAAGATATTCACTACTCTAAGGGTATGCTTTGTCAAGATTGCCACACATCTAACGATATGCACGGAGATGGTTTTATGGTTGGGGCAAATTTAGGTGCTGTTGAGATTGAGTGTCAAGATTGTCATGGAACTACCAGAAAGTACCCTTGGAAGTTACCTTTGGGGTACTCTGATGAGTTTAGTAGAGAAGAGAAAGAGGGAAGCCCAAGAGGAGTAACTAAAAACTTAGCCGATTATCTAAACAAAGGTTCAATCCCAAAAGATATAGGAGATGGTTTTTTACTTAGTGCTAGAGGAAACCCAATTACTAAAGCTACAAAACATGGTAATAAAATTATTATGCACCTATCATCAGGTAAAGATATAGAGCTAACTCCACTTAAAAAGTTAAAAGAGGAGGAGAAATTATCTAAAAAAGCATTGGTAGCTATGGATAAGATAGAGGCTCATAACTCTAAGTTAGAGTGCTATACATGTCATGCTACTTGGGCTCCTCAATGTTATGGTTGTCATGTAAAGATTGACTACTCAAAAGTTAATCAAAACCCAGACTATTTAAAAGCTTCTAAATATCATGACTCTCATGGAATGACAGGAGAAGATAACTTAAAAGATTTTTTAGTTGATGGAAAAGTTACAGAGACTAGAAGTTATCTTAGATGGGAAAATCCAACACTATCTATTAATGGAGAGGGGAGAGTATCTCCTACAATTCCTGGGTGTCAAACAACTATTACAGTTATTGGAAAAGATGGAAAAGCACTTCTACAAAACCATATATTTAAAATTCCAAATGTAGAAGGAGCAGGAGAGGAAGGGCAAAATGCCATAACTATGTCTCAAGTTCAACCTCATACCATAAGCAAAAAATCAAGAAGTTGTGAGAGTTGTCACACATCTAAAAAGGCTTTAGGAATGGGGATTAATGGTGGAAAATACTTTTCAGACCCTAGCCAAAACACCATTATAGATTTAATGAGTGCAGATAAAAAAGTTTTACCTAAAATAGTAGATGAGCAAATTCCTTCTACTCCTAACTTAAAACATGACTACTCTGTTATGATAGATGAGAATGGAACACAAGTTCAAACTGTTGATAACCATTGGAGATTAGGTAACCCTCTACCAAAAGATATAAGAGATAAATTAGATAGAGAGGGGGTTTGTCTCTCTTGTCACCAAAGCATACCAAAAGGTGATTTAGCAATATCTGCTATGAACCATATCGCCAATATGGCTGATATAAATATAGATAATAGTATGCACAAGAGTATTTTAAATAAGAGTATTAAAATATCGGCATGGGTTCAAATATTTCTTCCTTTACTATTTGGTTTTGGGGTTTTAGTTTGGTTTAGAAAAATAAGAAAAGTTATAAAATAAGAAATAGTATAGATTTTATGTAATATATTATGATTTTTATATTATAATCTATTACCTTTTAAAGGTAAAAGAGATTATTAGGAGAAATTATATGACAAGAAAGATTTTATTAGGTTCTATAGTTACAGCTTTTATATTTTCAGGTTGTTTAGGTTTTGGTGAAGCAAAACCCGATGTAGAAAAGGTAACAAAAGCAAAAAATAAAGTAGAAGCAAAAGTAGATAAAGCAACTAAATCTGTAAAAGAGACAACAAAAAAAGTAGAAACAGCTAAAAAAACAGTTAAAGATAGTATGCCTACACCACCAGAGTCATTACTTAAAGATAAGGTTATTGAAGAAGCAGTAGTAATTGGTGAGGAAAATACACCTAAAGTTATTGAGTCTGTAGATTAATTAAGTTTAAATATATCCAAAAATTTGGATATATTCTTTCTAAAACCTTTTAGTATAACTATGACAATATGGCTTAGAGTTTCTTAATTTATAGTAGTTTTGATGTTCTCTTTCAGCTATATAAAATTTATAATTAGAGGCATTAATAAGTCTAGTAGCTATAATCATACCTTTTCTTTCTAACTCTTTAATAAGTTTTATAACTATCTTCTCCTCTTGAATATTATTATAGAAAATAGCTGATATATATTGTGAACCAATATCTGGTCCTTGTCCATTTATCTGTTCTGGATTATGTATTTCAAAAAATAGTTTTGCTAATTCCTCAAAAGATACTATATTAGGGTCATAAGTTACCTCAACAGTCTCTATATGTCCTGTATCTCTATAACAGACATCTTGATATGTTGGGTTCTCTAAACTTCCACCCATATATCCAGAGTTTGCAGACAATACGCCTTTTTGTTTACTAAACCAATACTCAACACCCCAAAAACAACCACCTGCAAAGTATGCTTTTTTGTACTTTGTATTCTCTTTAAATGGCTTAAAATCAAGAGAGATTGAGTTTACGCAGTGCCTTGTACTCTTTGGTGTCATCTGTTCACCTCTAAAAACATGACCTAAATGTCCACCACAATTTGCACAAACTATCTCTACTCTTCTTCCATCTGCATCTGGTATCTCTTTTACTGCACCACTAATCGCATCATCAAAACTTGGCCAACCTGAACCTGAATCAAATTTATCATCTGATTTAAAAAGAGGAGTGTTGCACTTTCTACAAATATATATTCCATCTTTATAGAAACTATTAAATTTCCCACTAAATGGCATCTCCGTACCTTTGTTTTCTATAACTCTTATCTCTTCACTATTTAGTCTATTAAACTGCATAAATAGTTCCTTTTTTATATATTTTGTATTGGATTTATTTTAAAATTAGAAGAAGTATGGAGTACTTTGTACTCCATAAATATTAGTAGATATTAATATCCACTAACTTGAACCATTTGAGTAATATACTCTAAAAGTGGGTCAACAAAGAAAATTGAACCAACAGTTACAAATACTGTTAAACCAAGAATAGTCATTAGTGGTTTAGATACATTATAGTAAACAGTTGCTGTATTTAACTCTGTTGTTGGCTCTTTTAAGAACATATATACTATTAATTTTAGGTAATAGTATGCTGAAATTGCAGAGTTAAGACCCATAACAATAGCTAACCATGTCATACCAACATCAACAGCTGAACTCATAATATAGATTTTACCCCAAAATACAGAGAATGGTGGAACACCTGCTAATGATAACATAAATAGAGCCATAACAACAGCAGCCATTGGCATAATATGTATCATTCCTGCAAACTTCTCATAAGGGTGGTCAAATCTTGCATGGTGAATTTTATGTTTATGACGACTTACCCAAAGCATAGTAAATGCACCAATATTAGTAAACATAAATAGACCATAATATAAGAATACTGCCGAGTTTGCTTTAGTAGTAGCAATAGCAATAGCAGCCATTACAAAACCTGCATGTGATATAGAAGAGTATGCTAACATTCTTTTAACATCTTCTTGAACAAGTGCCATAATATTTGCTAAAGTCATAGTAATAACAGCTAAAACTAAAATAGCCATCTGTACCCACTCAACATTTAGTTTTATAAACATCTCAAAAATTCTCATAGCTACAACAAATGCTACTAACTTTGGAACTATTGACATAAATCCAGCTAGTGGAGCAGAAGCTCCTTCATAAACATCTGGCGCCCATGTATGAAATGGAAAAAGAGAGAGTTTAAATGCAAATGCAGCAAGTAAGAAACCAGCCCCACCAATAGTAAGTGATAAAATACCTGCATCACCTAATCTAAGTTGAAGAGCATCAGCTATTTGATTAAGCTCTAAACTTCCACTTAAACCATAAAGTATAGCAGAACCCATAGTAAAGAAAGCTGCTGCTAATGCACCCATTGTAAAGTACTTTACAGCTGCCTCAAATGAGTTTGCACGGTTATGTAGTGCAATAAGTGTATATAGTGCTAGTGATGATGTCTCTAATCCTATAAAGATTAAAATTAGGTTATTACTACTCACCATGAATTGTAATCCAGCTAACATAAATAAAAAGAGTGCAAAGAACTCAGGATATGAGTACTCATGAAATCTTTTTGAAGTTAGTGCTAATGGAATAAATAGTACAGAAGCTATTAAAATAATAACTTGTGTAACAACTGCTAGACCATCTATTAGCATTAAATCAAAGAAACCTTTTTCGTTTCCACTAAAACCTAAAATTGCACCTAAATCAATTAAAATAATAAGAATAGTCAACATTACATAGAGAGATTTATGTAAGTTATCTTTTATTAAATCTATTGTTAAAATAATAAGCCCACCTGCAATAGCAATAAGCATCGGCATAAGGGTTGCAAGATTAAGTGCCTCTAAACTAATTTTTACTGGCTCTAACATTATTTTTCCTCCTTAGCTCGTTGAATTGAGATAATAGTCTCTTTTGCTTCGACTGTTCGAGCTTTATATTCCATATCTTTTAGTAGCTTCTGAACACTATTATCAATAGGGTCTAATACTGGTTTAGGATATACACCTAACCAAACAACAATAGCTACTAATGGTAATAGTGCTGTAAGCTCTCTACCATTTAAATCTTTTAATCCTCTGTTTTTCTCATTTGTAACAGGACCAAAGAATGAGTTTTTGAAAAGTGACAACATATAGATAGCACCAATAATAATTGATGTTCCTGCTATAATTGTAGCCATAGGTGAAACTTCATAGAAACCTAATAAAACTAAGAACTCACCAACAAATCCAATAGTAAGAGGTAATCCAACTGAAGCCATAAGCATTACACCAAATATAGTAGCATATACTGGCATAACAGTAGCTAACCCTCCAAACTCACTCATAAGTTTTGTTCCTCTTCTCTCATAAATCATACCAACGAGCAAGAATAAAGCTCCTGATACCATTCCGTGAGATAACATTTGGAAAATAGAACCTGTAAGACCCTCTGCATTCATCGCAAATACACCAATCATAATAATACCCATGTGTGATACTGATGAGTATGCAATAACCTGCTTCATATCTTTTTGTGCAAATGCTACCATTGCTGTATAGATTATCATAATAATTGATAGAACAGTAACCATTGGTATCATCTCTACTGACGCATCAGGGAAAAGTGGGAGTGAAAATCTTACAAATCCATAAGTTCCCATTTTAAGTAAAACAGCTGCTAATATTACAGAACCGATTGTTGGTGCTTGACCGTGTGCATGTGGTAACCATGTATGAAATGGGAACATTGGTACTTTGAAAGCAAAACCAATAAATAGAGCCAAAAACAACCAATATTGTAAATTTACAGATAAATCTAACTGATACCAATCAAGAAGATTAAATGTCCAAACACTTGTCTCTAAATGGTAAAGATAAGCAATAGCTAACATACCAACTAACATAATAAGAGAACCTGCAAATGTATATAAGAAGAATTTAACTGCTGCGTAAACTCTTGTAGGCCCTCCCCATGCTCCAATAAGATAGAGCATAGGCACTAATGAAAGTTCCCAGAATAGATAAAACATAATAGCATCTAAAGATACAAAAACACCTACCATTGTCATCTCTAAAAATAGTAAAGATACAATCATATTTTTCATATTATCTATCTTCTCTTCATCAAGTGAGATAATACCAATTAGTGTTATCATAGTTGACATAAGAACGATAAATAGTGAAATACCATCAATTCCTAAATTATATGAGATACCAAATTGTGAGATAAGTGGTATAAACTCACTAAATTGCATATCTGCATTATTCATATCAAAACTAACCCATAACCAAAGAGAAAGTAAAAACTCAACTGCTGCTACAGATATACCATACGCTCTAGCAGACCCCTTATCAACAACAAACCCTAATATCCCAGCTAATAGTGGGAAAAATATTAATATACTTAATATATGTTCCATAAACCTCTCCTTAACCTATAACCGCAGCAATAGCTGAAGCCAACACTAACAATAATGCACCTGCACCCATCCAATTAAGATATGATGAGAGGTTACCATTTTGCATACTTCTTGAACTATCACCTGTTTTATAAATTACTTTTGCAATTAAGTCAACTGTTCCATCAACTATTGCTTTATCTATAGCCCAGAACTTCTCAGAAATAGCACCGTAAGGCTTAATAATAAACTCTACATAAAACTGAGGAACATAATATTGGTTTATAAGAAGTTTATATAAAAAACCACTCTCAATTTTTTTATCTTGTTTAAATGCTTTTTCACCTTTTCTAGCATATTTAAGATAAGCAATAATAATACCTGTAACAGCTACAACTAAAACCAATAGTCCTAATATCCATGCAATATGGTGTGTCTCATGACTCATCTCATACTCTGGTAAAAGTTTAATAATAAACTCATGGAAACTACCTTGGAACCAACCTGTAACAATAGCTAATATAGCTAATGGTGAAAGTGCCACTAATACATATTTATACATCTCATGAGGGTGGAAACCTAGTGGTTTATATCTCTCTTCACCTTCAAAAGTTAAGAATACTTGTCTAAAGCTATAGAATGCTGTAAGACCTGCTGTAAAGACTAACATAAACCATAAGATATAACTTCCATCATTAAATGCTGTTTCAATAATAGCATCTTTTGAAAAATATCCAGCTAGTGGTGGAAGACCTGCTAGTGCTAATGAAGCTATACCCATATAGATATAAGTTCCTCTCATAACCTTTTTAAGTCCACCCATTTTAAATAGGTCAAGTTCATCGTCCATTGCGTGCATAACATTACCAGCACCTAAGAATAGTAAAGCTTTAAAGAATGCGTGAGCTGCTAAATGGAAAAGTGCAATCCAATAAGCACCAAGTCCAGCTGCTGCAAACATATACCCTAACTGTGAAAGTGTAGAGTAAGCAATAATTCTTTTTAAGTCTCTATTTACTAAAGCCATAGATGCAGCGTAGAATGCTACAAATGTACCAAGGGCTGCAATAAAGTAACTAACACCTGCAACTGCTTCCATACTAAATAGTGGATTTGCTCTAATTACCAAGAAAACCCCTGCTGTTACCATTGTAGCTGCGTGAATAAGTGCAGAAACTGGTGTAGGACCTTCCATTGCATCAGTTAGCCATGTATGAAGTGGAAATTGTGCTGATTTACCCATTGCACCAATAAATAGTCCAATAGCAATAGCTACTAAAATCCCATCTGTTAAATGTGGAAGTGCTTTAAATACTACATCATATTGTAAAGAACCTACATTCCAATAGATTAGGAAAATACCAATAAGCATACCAAGGTCAGCTATACGGTTCATAATAAACGCTTCGTTTGCTGCATAAGATGGTGAAATAGCAGGGTTAATATCTGGTGTTACATCTGCTTTATGATACCAAAAACCAATTAGTAACCATGAACATACACCAACACCTTCCCAACCAATAAATAGACCAGCAAAGTTATCACTCATAACTAAAATCATCATAGAGAAAACAAACGCTGATAGATAAGAGAAAAATCTATTAAAACTCTTATCATGGTCCATATATCCATTTGAATAGACATGAACGACAGTTGATACTGTAGTAACAACTACCATCATAGTAACACTTACTTCATCAACTAAAAAACCAAACGGTATAGTTAAAGACCCTGCACTAATCCACTCCATCATAGTAACATGAACAACTCCATGTTCTGCTACATGAAATGCAAGAGCAACTGAAGCTAACCATGAAAGACCAATAAGAGCAGGATTTACAATTCCAACTATAATATTTTTAGGACTTCTTGCGTAAAATAGTCCAGCAAACAGTGAACCAACAAAAGGAGCAAAGAGTGCTATATATACTAAACTTTCCATTCTATTATCCTTTCATTGATGAGATTACATCTAAATCTAATGAGTGATGTTTCTTATAAAGAACTATCAATAGACCCAAACCAACAGCTACTTCAGAAGCTGCAACAGCGATGACAAAAAAGGCAAACATTTGACCTGATAAATCACCATAATAATTACCAATTGCTGCAAAAGCGATATTTACTGCATTTAACATCACCTCTGTTGCAAAAAATAGCATTAGAAGATTTTTTCTCCTAAGCACACCCATAAATCCTATACTAAACAGTATTCCTGAAAGTATAAGATAGTGACTAATACCTATCATCTGCTCTCCTTTAAAATCTCATCTTCAGACTCTTTATCTACTAAAGGTAGCTCTTCATTAGTTGTTAAAGAGAAGTCCATTTTCTTACCTGCTAAAATAATACCTGCTATCATTGCTACAAGTAACATAATAGCTGCAACTTCAAATGGTACTAGGTATTTAGTAAATAGTACAATACCAACAGCTTGTGCATTACCCACACCCTCAACTACAGGATATAATGCTTGAATATTCTCTCCAATAATTGGAGCAGAGAACATTACTACAAAAACAAGAGCCATAAGACCACCTAGTAAAAATACTAAAGCAGGACTATTATGTTTCTCTTTTATATCTTTTGTTGCATCAAAAAACATCATTGCAAATGCGTATAGAGCCATTACAGCACCCACATATACAATTAGCTGAACAACACCTAAAAAATCTGCCCCCAAAAGGAAGAAGAAACCTGAAATCATTACCATTCCTGCAGCTAAACTTGTCATAGCATACAGAATATTTTTACTCATTGCCGTAATCATAAACAGTACCGTAGTTGATATTGCAAAGATATAAAAGGCTATTACTTCATACATATTCTCTCCTTTTTAATACGCTAATGGCGTTTTTTTAATATTATCATCAGCATTAGGACTAATAGCACCAAACCCTTGATACTCTTGTTGAAGATTAAGCTTATCAATTGGTGTTAACATATCTTCAAATAGAGAGAAACTTGCTCTCTGTTCAGAAGCTGTCTCATATCGTCCACCGTGAACAATAGCTAACTCTGGACAAACCTCTGCACAATATCCACAGAAGATACATCGTCCAAAGTTAATAGTATATTCACTAACCTCTTTTCTCTGATTTTCATCATATCTTGTATCCATAGTAATACAATTAGCAATACAAATCTTCTCACATAATCCACACCCAATACATCTATAGTGACCACTCTCTAAAAGTCTTAACATATCATGAATTGCTCTATATCTTGGAGATATAGGCAACTTTTGAAGTGGATATTGAGTTGTGTGCATTTTTCCTAAAAAGAGAGCATTTATCATCTCTCTTAAAGTTACCCAAAGACCTACAAACAGTTCACCTTTAAAAGTTCTGGATAGAACCTGCTTAAATGCACACCAACCACTCTTTGGTGGTGGTGTTAAGTCTAATTTCACATAATTTTGTGTTCCAACATTTCTGTTTTTAAATTTTTCTAAACCCATTACTACTCCTTATCCTACCATCATCACAATACCTGTGATAACAACATTTATAACAGCTAGTGGCATTAATACTTTCCAACATAACCACATAAGTTGGTCTGGTCTAACATGAGGCCATGCAGCTCTTACCCATAACATAAAGAAGAATGAGAATGCAATTTTACCAAGTATCATTAACCACCCTGGGATTATTCCACAATCATTATATCCACCAAGGAATACAACAGAAGCGATAACACCAATAGTAATCATATTAGCATACTCACCAATAAAGAACATACCCCATCTCATACCACTATATTCAGTTACATAACCTGAAACTATCTCTGCTTCATGTTCAAGTAAATCAAATGGTGTTCTGTTTGTCTCTGCATAACCTGCTATTAGAAATAGTACAAATGCTACTGGTTGATATACAACTAACCAATACCCATCTGTTTGATAATTATTAAAATCAACAAATGATAAAGAACCAACTAACATAATAGGAGCTAAAAGAGAAAGCCCTGTAACTACTTCATAACTTAAAAACTGAATAGCAGTTCTAGCTGACCCTATAATACCCCATTTATTAGATTGTGCCATACCAGCTAAAAGTGGTCCATAAAGACCAGCTGCCATCATTCCTAAAACAAATAGAACTCCAACATTAATATCAGATGCAATTGAAGGAACAAATACATCTACAAGTGGAATTGTAAAGCCAGGAAAAACAGGAACAGCACCAAGTGCTATAAATGCTGTAGCTGCTGTAATAACAGGAGCTATCATAAATATAATTCTATTTGCATGTTGAGGGATAATATCCTCTTTTGTAAAGAGTTTAATACCATCAGCTGCAAGTTGTAGCAATCCATAAGGACCTACATGTTGTGGACCTAACCTTCGTTGCATAAATGCTAACACTTTTCTCTCAATATAAGTACCAAATCCTGCTATGGCTGATATTACAGCTAAAATCAAAATAGCTTTAATAATAACGCCAACAGCAGTCACTTCAGGTAATATCGTTGCATCCATTTTATACCTCCCTTATAATTACTTTTTGGTATCTACTAGCTCCAAAGAGTTCATAGATATTTTCAGCACTTTTAAAGTCTGGAACAGCAACTATATCACCTTCCATTCTATCATCAACTATGACATTTAACTCTAAATTGCCATTATCAAATTCAACTACAACCTTTTTACCTAACTTTTCAGCTTTAGCAGAACTTGCATATAGTCCAAACTCTTCAAAGATTTGATGAGCTTTATTAGTAAAGTCACTAAATTGTCGTTGTGGATTACATCTATAAGCAATCTCTCCATCTATAGAGATAGAGTCATCAAACTTAGCAACCTCAATCTCACCAACCTCTTTAGTTGTTGTATCTAGTAAATAACCTCTATTTTCAGTTCCATCATTTCTGTAACCATTTGGTAAATCATCAAAATTAACTGATTTAAACCCTTTATTGGTTGGAAGATGTGGAGTCCAATCTATAGTATATTTTGGAGCAGATATTACCTCTCTCATAATATCATTAAGAACATATCCATGATACTCTAAAGCTGGATTAGTTGGAGTTACCCTTTTGTGCATATTAGTTAGAGTTCCCTCTTGTTGGTTTAATGCAGGAATATCTAAATCACCATCTCCTAATGCAGAGAGTTTAAAGTCACCCGAAGCATTATATCCAATAGTATAACCTTTAGCTTCATTATCAAGGTCACAAATAAGTGCTACACCTAAAGAGTTAGTTTTTGGTGGTATCATTGCTACTTTTACACTAGAGCTGTTTTCTAATACTGCAATTAGTTTAGCAATATTTTCAGCCTTCTCATGGAAATATAAATCTTCACCAATGATTAGAGAGAAACTCTCTTTTTTCTTCATCATTTTTGTAAATGATTTCTCAAAACTATCACTATCTTTACCTAACATCTCTAAAAGTTTAGCTCTATCTAACTGCTCTTTAACAGAGTTTGGTAACTTATCGTGGTCTGCAAATAGGTCAATAATTAAAAGTAGTGCTACCTCTTCATATCCTACTTTATGAGTAAACATCTCTATACTTTTACCAAATGTAGGAACTAACTTATCTCCTACTGGGTGGAAATATAAACCTGCACCCTTATTCATCTTTTGAATATTATTAAAGGCGTATCTAGCATTCGGATTATCGTTTCTTAAACTTGTCCCTAAACTCATTACAAAATCAGTAGCCATTACCTCTTTAAAATCTGTTGTATAAAGAGAGTTACCTGATGCTTTTGAGTAAAAATCTAAGAAGATTTGGAATGCTCTAGCCTCACGGTTAATAAGTTTAATACCTTTTTCCTCTTTTAGAGTTTGAAGCATTAAAGCCTCTTCATTTGTAATAACTGATGAGAAATTAATAACTTTAGCCTTATTAAATGCCTCAATAGCTTTACTAAATGCCTCTTTATCTTTTTTAGCTACCTTGTTTTCAAAATCATAACCAAATCGCCCTGCTCCACAAAGAGAAACATAGTTCCACTCATTAGTTACACGGAAGATTTTTTCTGTTCTATCAGCTATTGATGTTGGTTTTGTCTCATAATAGATTTGACACCCACTACTACAATGAGCACAAGTAGCTGGTATTTTCTTTAAATCCCAAGCATTAGTTGTGTATTGGAAATCTCTACTTACTAATGCACCAACTGGACAAACAGCAATACACTCACCACAATCAGAACAGTTAGTATGCTCTGTTCCATTACTTGGGGCAATTACAGACTTTTGAAGCTTATTCCACATAGCATAAGCATCTTTTGGCATAGAGCCTTTTAAACCCTTATCTAAAGATGCACCACCTCTTTTAGTGGTCTTAATTGCCGCGTCCCCTATCATATCTTTACAAACTGTAGTACATCTTTCACATACAATACATAAACCTGCATCGTAATGTAAAACACTACTCCAATTTTTTGTCTCTCTTTTTGTATCTGGAATTGAGTAACTTTGTGAGTCAACTCCAAGTTCAAGTGTATAGTTTTGTAACTCACACTCACCACTTTGGTCACATACGCCACATTGAAGAGGGTGGTTTACATCATAAACCTCCATAATAGCTCTTCTCTCTTCTAAGATATTTGGAGTATTAATTGTAATCTCCATACCCTCTTTAACCTTAGCATTACAAGAGTAAACCTGCTTACCATCTGCTTCAACTAGACATATCCTACATGCAAGTGTAGGAGAACATCTGGTTAAATAACAGATAGCAGGTATGAAAATGTCATTGGCACGAGCAGCATTAAGGATATATTCACCCTCTTTTGCTTTGTATTCAACTCCATCTATCTTGATGCTAATCATATTTTTTGCTGTTTCCATTTCGCTCATATTAGCTTCCTACTTTTTCTAATCTATTAAATCTATAAGAGGATAACAAAGCCGTACTTAAGCCCATATCATAAGTAGGATTAAGTGCTATTGTTCCCTTTAAAGATGTGTCAATTTTAAACACTCTTGTAAACTCAATATTATCAATTGTAAATTTAACAGTGTTACCATCACTCAATTTAGATGCTACAGCAAACTGTTGTGAACCTAAAAGATTTGCTTTATTAGATAAAATTTTAGATTTTGCAGTAAAAGGTGAAAAGTGTTCTTGTGGATTACAGTTATAAATTACTGCTCCATCAATCCCCTCAACCTCTATAGGCTCTTCTATAGAAATATCTAAATTAATATCTATACTATCTAAAAGATAACCTCTATTCTCATTTCCACTTATATCAAAACTATTTGGAAGTAAATCAAAATCTATATCTTTAAAACCTCTATTAGTTGGTAAAGATTTAGTATAATCTATAGTATATTCAGCATCTAATCCTAAAGCGTTAGCAATATCATTTAATACATATCCACCATAATCTAAAGCTACATTAATAGGAACTACTCTTTTATCTATTGATGTTAAAGTTCCCTCTTGTTGAATAAGTGAAGGCATATCCAAATCTCCACCACCAAAAGCAGATAGAGTAAAGTCACCTTTTACATTATATCCTATAGTGCTACCTTCAACTTTGTCATCAAGGTCACAAATAAGAGATATACCCATACCATTTCCAGCAGGAGGAGTAACTATTACATTAAACCCTGCATACTTCTCTAAAAGTGCTACCATTTTAGCTATATTTTCAGCTCTTGGGTGAGAGTATAAATCAGCTCCAACAACTAAAGAGTAACCAACTTTTTTAATTAGTGATTTTCTAAGTGCATCTAACTCCTCTTCACCAATATTAGTCTCTGCTGATAGATTTCCTATATCAAGGTCATCTAAAATAGCTCTAATATTAGAAGGAACTTCTATATCTTTTAAAAGAGTATCAACTAAAAGGGCAATAACTCCCTCTTCACTTAGTGCATCATATTTTATAAATTGAGTTACAATATTAGCAATATTGCTATCTTCTATTGGGTGCATATAGCAGACTCTTGCTCTATGGTGTTTACTAGCTTTATTAATACTATATTTAACTAAAGGTGCATCATCATTAACTCTACCACCAACTACTATAATAGCCCGTGAACTCTCAAGAGTTTTTAAATCTCCACCATAAAGGCTTTTACCTGTAACTTGACTATAAGCACTTATAAATTTCTGATAAGCTCTTGCTTCATAAGATATAAGCTTATAACCTTTTAACTCTTTTAGTTTTTGTAAAATTAGAGCCTCTTCATTTGAAATTTCATTAGAGAAGATTATAGTTTTAGCACTATTAAATGCCTCAATAGCTTTTTGGAAAACTTTTATATCTTTAGTTATATTCTCATTGGCAAAATTAAATCCATAACGACTAGCACTACACATAGTACTAAACTCTGCTTCATTACTAACTCTATAGATTTTTCCTCGTCTAACTTCATAAGTTACATCATGACCACCACCACAATGGGGACAAGATGATGGAATTTTTGTAAGCTCCCAAGCATTTGCAGAATATTTAAAGTTTGTATCAACTAAAGCACCAACTGGACAAACTGACGCAGCCTCTCCAAGAGTAGCAAAATTTTTATCTACTTTTATATTCTCTATAGTTGAGCTATATCCACCAAATTTAACCTTTAGTGCCTCATCTCCTGTAATTTCAGTTGAGACTCTAACACACTTCTCACACATAATACATAAAGATGGGTCATAAGATACATATCCCCAATTTTGAACTGGTCTTGATGGCTCTTTTGTTGTAAAGGTTTGACCCTCTAAACCAAACTCCATAGTCTTATTTTGAAGTTCACACTCTCCACTCTGGTCACAAACTCCACACTCTAATGGGTGATTTACATTATAGAGTTTCATAATATTCTGTCGCTCTTTATAAAGCTCACTATTTTGAGTAGTAATTACAGCACCATCTGTTGCCTTTTCTTGACATGATAGAATAAATCCATCAACACCTTTAACATCAACAACACACATTCTACAAGATGCAATAGGTAATACTTTAGTTAAATAACACATAGTTGGAATATAAATATTATTCTCTCTAGCTATTTCTAAAATAGTCTGTCCAAAAACACCTTTACACTCTTTACCATCTATAGTTAGAGTAATAGGTCTATGTTTATTTGTTCTTAAACTACTCATTATACAGCCACCATCGATATGTAATAACATCGCATACATCGCTCTGCTTCACTTATCGCCTCTTCTCCAGTAAATCCTAGATTTACCTCTTTATTATTGTTTTTTCTCTCATCAACACCAAGTTTTTCACTTATCTGTCGTGGAATACCTGGCATCCAACCTGTGATTTTTTCATTTTTATTATAAACTTTTAGTTTAGATAAATGGTCTTCCATAATCTCATTATCTGTTAGAGTACATTTTCCACCATTATATAGATAACGACTAATTACAGATGATGCTCTTTTTGCTTGACCTACAGCATTAACTATAGTCATAGGGCCATATTCACAATCTCCCCCTGCAAAAACACCCTCTCGTGATGTCATATAATCTTTACCATTGGTTAAAATTGTTCCCCAAGATGTAAGCTTTATATCCCACTCTTCTGGTAATATCTGTAAATCAGCAGATTGAGAAACAGCAGGAATTAAATAATCACACTCTATCTCAAAGTCAGCACCCTCAATTTTAACTAATTGAGCTCTTCCACCATTAGGGTCTGGAACTAACTCAAATCTATTAATTTTAAGCTTTTCTATATTCTCACCATTATCAAAAATCTCTTCAATTGATGAGTGGAAAATAAACTCAACACCCTCTTCTACAGCCTCATGATACTCTTCGTAAGTTGTGTTTCTAATAATAGTTTTTTCATCTCTTCTATAGAGCATAATAACCTTTTTAGCTCCCTCTCTAATAGAACATCTTACAACATCCATAGAGGTAAATCCACCACCAACACAAACTACAACTTTATCTTTAAGCTCATTACTTGCAGGACTTCCTATTTTATACTTTTCCCAAAGATTAACTTTGTCAAGCATCTCAATAGCACCCCAATAACCACCCATTTTTGGGTTTTCATTTTTAGCACGAACTTTTTTAGAGAGTCTTGTACCAAAACCTAAGAAAGTTACATCATATTCAGCTTCTATCTCTTTTAATCTTTCTGCATCAACTCTATGATTATTATAGATAGTTACAGCTTCCATCTCTGAAACTAAGTCTATATCTTTTTGATATTTACCTATTGGCATTCTATACTCTGGAACACCAACTGCTACTTCACCACCATTTACAGGTAACTCTTCAAAGATGTCAACTTTAATTCCCTCTAATGCTAAATAGTAAGCTACGGTAAGACCAGCAGGACCTGCACCAATTACAGCTACCTTTTTACCATCATTTTTAAGAGGTTTAGGCTCTTGTGGGTGTAACCAATCTAAACCGTGGTCTGTCTCATAATCAGCTCCAAGTCTCTTAAGCTCCATAATAGATATAGGCTCATCAAGATTTGTTCTTCTACAAGCATCTTCACAAGGGTGAGGACAAACCCTACCACAAGTGTGAGCTAATGGCATAGTTTGCCTTGTAGCAGATAGAGAGTCGGTAAATACCATATCTCTAACACCTTCTATATATGCAGGAATATCAACATGAGCAGGACACATATCCGTACATGGTGCTGTAACTTTAGCTATATATGAGGTATCGCCATTATAATGTTTTGATGGAATTTGTGCATCAATACAGGTATTAAACTGCTCTTTATAATATTCCATTAAATCTAAAATAGGTTTAGGAACAGTCTTTCCAATTTCACACTTGGAGGTAGTCATCATTGTTTGACCAATCTCTTTTAAATGTGCAATATCATCATGACTTCCCTCACCTCTAGCTATTTTGTCGAGTAAATCATATAAGATTTTACCACCCCATCTACCAGGTGCACACCTTCCACACGCCTCAGAATACTCTTGGTATTGTGCCGCGTATTGGTTTGCTAACTCAACAGCATCTATATCTTCATCAAAGATGGCAACACCGTCCCAACCGATAAATGCTTTTGAGTCTCTTTCTCCATGGTAGGTCTCTGGCAGTTTAAATCCTGACTCACTCCACTCATTAGGAGACTTATCGCGATTATCAATAAGTTCACCTTGCCAAGTAGAGAAAAGTAGTTTTGCCATTATTTACCCTTTTTTTTAGCTGTTGTAGCTCTTTTTCTTTGTACTGGTTTTTTAATAGGTGCTTGTTTTACAGGAGCTTTTTTAATAGGAGATTCTTCTTTAGCTTTAGCTTCTGCCTCTGCCTTTTCAGCTTCTTCTTTAGCCTTAGCCTCTGCTTCTGCTTTTGCTTTTTTCTCTGCATCAGCTTTTGCTTTAGCTTCAGCTTTCTCTTTAGCAATTCGTTCAGCTTCTATTCTTTTCTCTTCAGCTAATTTAAGTGCTTTTTGAGCTTCTATTTTTCTTTTTTCTATCTCTTCTTTGCTTACTTTTTTAACAACAATAGTCCAATCAACCTCATTAAATTTAAGTGAATTCATAAGGTCATGTCCACTCTCTCTAATAAAATCAGCACTCTTTTGAATAGAGTCAAAATTTCCTACTTCAAAAAGAAAAATTCCAACCTCTCCAACTTTTAAATTAGACTCAATAAGTTCACCCATTCTATTATAGAAATTATCTTTTAAATGTCTTAAGTCATACCGTCTCATATCTTTCCTCCATGGCTACACTTCGTTTCGACCATTACGGTTTCTAAGCTAAAAACTTGAAACTTTTCAACTTTTTTTACGCTTATCATCTATCTACCTCCCCAAATACGATATTGGTTGAACCAATAATTGTAACAACATCTGCTATATATGTTCCTACTAAAATTTCTTGAAGTAGCCCTGTATGGAAAAATGATGGCGCTCTACACTTAAGTCTATAAGCATAAGGTTCACCTTCAGATTTAATATAGAAACCTAACTCACCTTTTGGCGACTCTGTTGGAACATAAACCTCACCTTTTGGTGGTCTCATACCTTGAGTTACAAGTACAAAGTGTTGCATAAGAGCATAGTTTTGAGTCATAATCTCCTCTTTTGGAGCTGATATATATTGAGGTGCATGTGCCATAAGTTGTGGCTTAGTATCATCATACATAACCATAAGTTGTCTAAGAATTTTAGTTGACTCCAACATCTCTGCCATATATAATCTATATCTTCCATAACTATCATTTGTATCAGCTACTGGAATATCAAAATCTAACTCACCATAAAGCTCATAAGGCTCTTCTTTTCTAATATCATAAGCTATTCCACTACCTCTAAGCATAGGTCCAGTACAACCCCAACTTAAAGCATCTTCTGGAGTTAATACACCTACATTTTCTAAACGCATTTTCCAAATTCTATTCTCTTGTAAAAGAGCGTTATATGTATGTTCAAGCTCATAATCAACTGTATCACACCATTTTCTAAGAGCTATCATCCAACCATCTGGTAAATCTAAAGGAACACCACCAATTCTAACAGCACTATGTGTAAGTCTAGCACCACAATAGTCCTCCATTAAGTCCATTCCAAACTCTCTCTCTCTAAAGGCATATAAAAACACACTCATAGCTCCAACATCTAGTGCATGAGTTGCAATAAAGAATAGGTGAGATAGAAGTCTATTTACCTCTAAAAGAATAGTTCTAATAACTTGCGCTCGTCTTGGAACTTCAAGACCTATAAGTTTTTCAACTGCTAGTGCATAAGCGTAATTATTTGAAGTTGATGCAATATAATCTAATCTATCTGTAGTAGGTAGAAACTCATTATATGTCATATTTTCAGCCATTTTCTCAATACCACGATGAAGATACCCAATATCAGGATAGGCTTTTACCACCTGTTCACCATCTAACTCTAACATAAGTCTTAACTGACCATGAGCTGATGGGTGTTGTGGACCGAAGTTGATAACCATTGTATTGTCTTCTCGTTCAAAATTGAGATTTTCAAAAAATGGGGATAATTTATTTGGTTGTTGCATACTCCTGCTCCTCTACTTTCTTTCTTCTAATTGTGTTTGAGACGCATTATAGTTAACTAATAATGTCTCACTATACTCAATTGGAGTCTCTGGCTCACCATCACTAATATCTGCACCAAATGGTACTTCTCTACCAACTCTTGAAAATCGTTTAGTATCATATCTATCAATTCTTGATGGGTCACGATTTTCAGGTCCAATAGCCTCTCTTGCATCTTTTCCAAAGATTTTATCAACTTCATACCATGATGCAAACTCATCACCTTGCAGAGGATAAGTTTTTAAAAGTGGGTGACCTTCCCAATCATCAGGCATTAAAATTCTTTTCATAAATGGGTGATTATTTGATACAATTCCAAACATATCAAACATCTCTCTTTCAGCAAAGTTTGCAGCTTTATATAGAGGAACTATAGACTCAACAGCTAACCCTTGCTCTAGTCTGCAAACAACTCTAACTCTTTTTCTCTCTTTAAGATTTAAAAGTTGATAAAATACTTCAAAACTATTATCTTTTGCTAAATAGTCAACTGCACTCATTTCAGTTAACATCTCATAGCCACACTCATTTTTAAGTATCTCTATAGCTTTAAAGTTATCTTGATGGTTAATTTCAATTCTCATTTGTCCTATTTGGATATATGCTGATTTAACCTCAACTTTACTACTTAAAATTTCTAACTGTTTTGCAAAAACTTCATCTGTTGATACATCTTGTGTTGGAACAGATGGAACTACATGAAATCTATCAGTGTAATAAGCTTTTTTCTGAACACTATCTTTTGGTACATATTTTCTCATTATATTAACCTTAGATTTTGTTTTTTATTTTTATTCATATCTGCCGACTCTCTTCTAATTTTTTTCTGAAGCATCATAAGAGCATATTGAAGTGTCTCAGGTCTTGGCGCACAACCTGGTAGATAAATATCAACTGGAATAATTCTATCAACTCCTTGAACTGTTGCATAAGTATTAAACATACCACCTGTATTTGCACAACTTCCCATAGATATAACCCATTTAGGTTCAGTCATTTGGTCATATAATCGTCTAGCAAATTCAGAGTGTTTTTTAGATAAAGTTCCAGCAAGTATCATAACATCAGCTTGTCTAGGACTTGCTCTAAAGATAGTACCAAATCTATCAAAGTCATAACGGCTATCTCCTGATGCCATCATCTCAATCGCACAACATGCGAGTCCGTAAGTTAAAGGCCATAAAGAGTTACTACGACCCCAGTTGATTAGATGGTCAACTGTTGTTAATGCTACTGGTAAACCTCCTGCAGAGGCATAATTTACTTGATGCTGTGCCATTCAAGTGCTCCTTTCTTCCATGCGTAAATAAATCCAATTGTTAAAAGTAAAATAAACAAAATCATCTCTGCAAACCCAAACCAACCAAGTAGTTTAAAGTCGATTGCCCATGGGAACATAAAGATAATCTCTACATCAAAAAGAATAAATAGAAGTGCTATCAAATAGAACTGTGTTGAAATGGTGTTGGGTTGTTTTGTAACCTCTGGTCCACACTCATAGATTGTTAGCTTTAACTTCTCGGTGTCAAGCTTTGCCATTTTTCTACTTACTAATCGTGCTAAAAATAGTGTAGCATTAAATGCACCAACTGTCACCACGAATAAGAAGAAGATACCTAAGTAGGGGTGATTGTTAATCACATGAGTCATTAGAACTCCTTTATTTAAGATATTATTCTTTGTTACGAATTTCTACAAAATATTAAGAAATAAGAAGAATATTAGGCTTATATTAGCAGAAAAGTTATTAAATAGATTGAGGAATTATAGTGCTTTTATGGTATGTTAATAGTTTGTAACAAAGTGTTACAGTAGGTAATGAAATGGAGGTTTATAAGCAGTTATTTATATTATAATATTAACCATTATTCTATAAGCTTAATCTAATTAATAGAGAGAAAAGTTCTCTATAATCTATATCATCATCAGATGACATAGATACTGGTTTTATTAAATTAACTGGTGTTAATTTAACTTTTTTATCACATTTTATATAGGGATTTACATTAATATTTGCTTTCATTGGTGTACTTTTTGCATCTGCTGATAGTGTTAAAAATAAAAAGGCTAAGGCTAATAGTTTAATATCTGTTTTCATAATTGTACCTTTATTTAAAATATATTATAAGACATATTATATAAAATCAGAGATTAAACTTAACTTATTTTTTAATTTTTTAAATTAAGTTTTTATTAAGTTTTAAACTTAAAGCTATTTCATACCAAAAGGATTAAGTCCACCCATCATTCCCATAGCTTGAGATTTTTTATTATCTTCAACCATTTTATTTACATCATTTATAGCAGAAATTAGTAAAATTTGTAAAGACTCTTTATCATCTAAAATACTATCATCAATAGTAATATCAATAATTTCACCTGTTCCATTAGCAGTAACTTCAATCATTCCACCACCAGCTTTAGCTGTTAAATTAACTAATTTTGACTGCTCTTCCATCTCTTTGGCTTTTGATTGGAGTTGTTCCATCATCTGCCCCATTTTACTCATATCTAAACCTTCAAACACTACTTTAATCCTTTAAACTCTTGTGCAATACTATTATCATCATTTAAGATAACAATTTTTGGTTCATACTTATCAGCCTCATCTTCACTCATACTAGCATAAGCTATAATAATAATCTTATCACCAATATGAACTTTTCTAGCTGCTGCTCCATTTAAACAAATCTCTTTTTTTCCTGCCTCACCTGATATGATATATGTTGAGAACCTCTCACCATTATTGATATTAACTATATCTATTTTTTGACCTACTCTCATATTAGAAGCATCTAAAAGATTTTGGTCAATAGTAATTGAGCCTACATAATCTAAATTTGCCTCTGTTACAGTAGCTCTGTGAAGTTTACTATAAAGCATAGTAATATTCATCGTTTTCTCCATTTAATATTTTTCGTATTATAACGAGTTTAAATTATATTTAAAAACTTTGAATATAAGCATTTTTATTAATTTTAACTCTAATATCTTTTAGTACCTCTATAGCTCTACTCTCTGATGAGTATGGACCTATATATAATCTTTTTATAATATCTCCATCTTGTATAGCATCTTGAATAATATAATTAAACCCATTTTCAGATATATGAAGAAGATAATTTTCATTTGGTTTAGAGAAAAAACTACCAATTTTTATATAAAATTGCTTTCCTATACTCACATTATTATCTTCAATTGTTATATTACTATCTAAAATCTCCTCTTTTGGTACTTTAGGGTCAACAATATGTCTAAGATTTTTAATAGCTAAAACCTTAAATTTATTATCTTCATGAACAAGTCGAACCTTTTGAATATCTTTACCAGACTCGCTATTATTTCTATTTTTAAGTCTCCATCTAACTACTGTTCGTACATCAATATAATTCTCTCTTCGTTTTAAAACCTTTACACTTAAAAGATTATATCTTCGTATTGACCATTTTTTATAAAAAGCTACCTTTTTTGTACGAAGTTGTATAAGATTTACATTTTTCTTATAAAAATATTGTTGCATAGGAAATCGATAAAAGACTTTAAGTTTATCTAAAAAGTTCTCTTCATCAGCCTTATAGTAATTTTTTAGAAAGCTTTTAATATATATATAAGAGGTAGTATCTTTCCCCATAGGAGCTAAAAAATATCGACGAACCCACCCATCAAGATGTTCTGCTCCCATAGGATAAGATATATAACACCACTCTTTACCATCTCTAGCATATTTACACTCTCTAATAGTAATCCCTTCAGCATAAGCTGGAATTGTTCCAACCGTTGTAGCTGAATTAATAACAGGAGCTTCTCGAACATTAAGCCTCCTACCCTTTTTTAGATGTACCAACCTATATTCAGTAGCATTAATAAACCCAATAGTAATAATAATTAATAGTATAATTCTTTTCATAACCAAATTATACATTATATAATTAAAAAGAGTATTAAAAAAAGTTTTACTCTATTAAAGCTAATCTTGCCTTAAGTCCAATAGTTGTACTATAACCTACTTCTGCAAACTGCAAAGTTCCATTACTATCATAAATAAAAGTGGTAGGATATGCACTAACTTTAAATTTTGTAGCTAACTCTCCATTATTATCATTAATAACACTATAAGAGTACCCTTTATCCATCATAAACTTTTTTAAAGCATTATTAGTTCCAGAGTTTACAGCAATAGTTATAACCCTTACTCCACTATTTTTAATAGACTCAATATTAGGAGCTTCTAATTTACATGTAGGACACCAAGTAGCCCAAAAGTGAAGTAATAAAGGTATTTTACCTTTAAACTCTACAACTTTACCATTAATTGTTTCTAATTTTATATTTGGAAGTGAATTTGATATATCAGGTTTACGAATATAGTTTAACCCAAAACTAACTACAAATATCATTAAAAGAGTAATTGCTACCTCTTTTAATATCTTTTTTATTGACCAGTTTTTAAACATAATATTTCCTTTATTTTTCTAAATATTATTCTACCCCAAAATAGCCTCTTTTTTATTATCTGCACTATTATAAAAATAATCTATTCTGAATTTTAGAATAAAGAATCATCTTTTCATAATTTAAGAAAAGAATTTGTATATAAAACATGCCCTATTAAAACTCCCAAAAGATTAAAATTGTATAATAATTAAAAAAATGAATGGGTATTTATATGCACGAATATAGTATTGTACAAGCACTATTAGACCAATGTGAAGAAATAGCAAAAGATAATCAAGCAAATAGAGTAACAAAAGTTATTTGTAAAATAGGGGTAATGAGTGGAATAGAAAATCACCTATTACAAGTCGCTTTTGATACTTTTAAAGAGAAAACTCTATGTGAAAATGCCGAGTTTATTATTAATAGTCAAAAGCTTAAACTTCTATGCCAAGAGTGTAATTTTGAATTTGAAATAGATGATTTAATATATAAATGTATTAAATGTAATAGTCTTAATATAAAAGTTATTGATGGAGAAGAGATGTATTTAATGAGTTTAGAGATGGAATAATAATTTGAGAAACAAATGGATTTTAATGCCTATGCAAATTGAACTTTAAAAACTAGATTGTTTCTCTATAAAATTATATCTAATTTTTATTCAAATATATATTAAAAAGAATGAATATACATTCATTTAATTATTTATTGAATGACTATTCATTTTATATTATTAATTATTAATCAATCTTTAGATAAAATATTATTTATAAGTTGAAAATAAATTAAAGTTAATTAGATATATGAGAAAAAAACAAAAAAAAAAGAATATTATTATTTTATCTGCATTAGGGCTTTTTTCAAAGCAAGGATTTTATAATACTACTATTGCTGATATTTCAAAAAAAATTGGTATTAGTGTCGGAAGCATGTATAATTATTTTCCTTCAAAGAAAGACTTAGCAAAATCTTCTATTCAATATGTTACTAAAAAATTGGCTGTTGAATTAAGTTATATTAATAGAAAAGAGATTTCTGAAAAAGAAAAAATAGCAGATTTTGTAAAAGTTTATTTTATTTTTATTCAAAAACACCCTGAAATGATAGATTATTTTTTTAGGGTTTATCTTTCAAATAGAGAACTTTTTTGTGATGAAGAAGATTGTGGGTTCTATTTAGCAAAAGATTTTATAGATGAAATTGAAATTCTCATTAATAATGGAATTAAACATAAAGAATTTAAAAAAAGAAATTTTTATGTAACATTCTCATTAATTAGTGGAATTCTTGGAGCAATGACATTTCTAAATGGTGAGAAAGTTTTAGAAAAAAATCTAAATATCTATATAGAAGAGATAACAGATATGATTTATAAAGCATTATCAGTACCTATCCAAAATTGATTTCATAAAAATATGATAAAATAACAGAATGAGAAAAGTAGAAGTATTAACAAAAGAAGAGAAACAAGAGCTAGAGGCTATAAAAAAGAACTATCCAACATATACAGA
>JAMOOP010000042.1 GCA_027065385.1 Campylobacteraceae bacterium
AACAAAGTAGCATCTTTATACCCCAAAGAAAGAAAATCAAAGGCATAATTTCTGGGTATCCCTAAAAAATTCTTAGTCTCTTTATAAGTAGTAATAGGCTCTACATCTTCATAAGGAGATTTTACTATAAGCCTATTTTTTAGAGCACCTATATCAGGTGTACAAGATTTAGGTATCCACAAAAGATTACTTAGAATAGGTCTTATTTTTTGCATAATTTATATCAAATCTTCCAAGTTATCCTCTATATTTGCTCCGTTACTTTCTTCCTCACCAACACCAATATCCATACCTAAAATCTTTTTTAGCTCAACTACAGACTTTGGTTTAAATATTAAAGCATAATTAAAAGGCTCAAGCCATTCTTCAAACTTTACTCCTTCAGGACAATAAGGCTTTAAAGAGTTTAAATCTATATCTTTTAGATACTGAATATCAGTGCCCACTGCGTTACTTTTAGGTTTAGCTGACCTATAAAATTCAAATACCTTGCCTCTTAAATCCCCCAGCTCATTTTGCCTCCTTTTTAGTATATCTAAAGCATCTCCTTTAGCACAAATTAACTTCTTAAAGAACTTAGTGTTTCCATCTTTATCCACGTATTTATTTAATACAGTAGAAACTATAATTGTATAAGGTCTATTCTGCGATTCACAAAAAGGGCATTCACCCTCAATATCTTTAAGACAAGTTTCGTAATTGTGAAAATCATTGCCTTTCTTATATTGGTGTTCCCATATAGCAAACCTAAAAGAATCTAAAAAAACAACTTTAGCCGACTCCCCTGGTTTTACAAAAAACCTATACTTCCTAATCTTCTCATTATCACTCAAATAATCTGACTTATTATCACTAGAATTTTTTAGGTTATCTAACTCCTCTATTGGTTTTAAGTATTTTGTATATTCCATACAGCCCCCTTTACTTTAATAAACTTTCTTTTAGTTTCTTATAACTTTCTTCACTTATTTCTATTTCTTTTCCGTCTATTATAATAGTATGTTTTTTCTGGATTGGCCTTGCATAGCTCCATTGACAAGAATCAAAATTTTTGCCAGAATAAAATGAGTGCTCTTCTCCGCCAATAACACACAAATAAGGCGAGTTATCCCCATCAATATAGCCAACATAAATTCTTTCTTGCCAACAATTACCGTCGTTACTAACTTCTATCCTATCCCCATATTCAAAAACATAATCCTCAAACATATCATCTGTCCAACTAAAAACCCCGTTATCTTCTACTATCTTATAACAAGTTGTATAACTTTCATCTATTACTACAGAATCTATAGTTACAGACTTCCCACAATATTTAGCCATCTCGGGAACAAAATAAAAACAAGGTATTTCTATTCGATTAGAACCATCTACACCAAATTCTCTTTTCATTGCCTTCCACTGCCTTACCCTTACTTTATCCCCTACTTTAAATTTCATTTTTTAACCCCCTTGCTTCTGCACTTGAGTGCAAAAAATCTAAAATGAGCTGGTAGCTATTATTCAGCTCATTACTGAATATAATTATAACTATTTCTGGAAAAAAGTCAAGAGATAATTTTAGCTTTTTTTAGAACTTTATCTAAATCTTGTCTGCTTTTTAAATCTCCAGCGTCCTTTACACCAACAACACCCCAATTTAATCTGTAAAGAGTAGATAAATCTCTCAAATGTTCTATTATTTTAGAAGTATATTTTTTGCCAGTTAAATCGCTATCAAAACCTAAATATAGACAGATAGGACTAAAAGATTGGAGATATTGTATTTGCTCTTTAGATATGCCCCCGCAACAAGCTATTGCATTATGAATACCTAAAGTAATAAGCCTTAAAACATCAAATTCACCTTCTACTAAAAAAACAGGCTTAGTCCAATCTATATTTTCTATGTTATACCACAAATGCTTTGCGCCCCACTTACCTGATAACCCAAAATGTCTAGGCTCTAAAAAGAAAAATCTATTCTTTTTATTCTTACTTCTACTCCTGTAATGTAACTTATAAATCTTATTATCTACATCTCTGATAGGAAAAACAACTCCGCCCTTCCACGTATAAACATTATAGGTTAAATTCAAATTTATCCTTCTCTGTTTAAAATATCTTTTAATTTCTACAGACTTATAAGCAGGCAAAAGACATTCTAAAATTTGTGGGTAAACTGGAATAGCTTGGTTAGTATCATCAGTTTCTTCATAAATATCAACATAATTTAATTCCCTAGCATCAGCCTTGCCTTGTTCATGCTCTATATAAAATCTTAATATATCATAATCAATTTTTTTATCATAAAATAAAATAGTTAATACTGATAACAAATCCCTAGAACCACAAGCAAAACAATTCACAACAGAACGTTTAGAATTTGTATTGTCATAAGAAATACCACAAGAGGGGTGCTCATCAGAACGGTATAAATGAAATTTATAAGCTAAAGGACAGGATATTGTAAGCCACTCACCATCATCTCTAGCAACAACAATACCTAAAATCTGCAATAATTTATATAAACTATCTCTAGTCATGTTTTTAAAGAACTATATCCTGAAGAAAGTATCTATCACCATCTTCAGTTATTATAAAATTTATAGTAACGTAGCCTAAGCCTTCTGTAATACCTAAATCGTTCACATTATAAACAACTGTTTCTAATATCTCAATTAAATCATAAATATCACAATCTAACGCATCAGCCTTATCTTCTAAAAATTCAGTAATATCTATAGGTAACTCACTTATAATATCATCGTTTATTTTGTAGTCAATTACACCTGTATTATCATCATACCAGCTCTCAGAAGGAACATAATCAGTCTGCAAAAGAAAACAATCGCAAGTATCTTGAAGATATTCTATTAATTCTAATCCAATAGTAT
>JAMOOP010000043.1 GCA_027065385.1 Campylobacteraceae bacterium
ACAGTATGTAGTAAGTTAATAGATAATGGAATTAAGGTTAGTAAGAATACATTAAAGAGATTTTTAAAAAAGTTAGGTTACTCTTACAAAAGAGCAAGAAAAAGTATTAATAAATGTGATAAAGAAGTTTTTGATAAAGCTAAAGAGTATATAGCTACATTAAAAAAAGATATTTTAAAAACTAAAAATCAAAATCTATATTTTTTTGATGAAAGTTCTTTCTCTTTAACCCCGAATATTCCATATGGTTGGTCTCCTAAAAAAGAGACTATTAAAATTGAAAGTTCTCATTCAACTTCTATCAAAGTTTTAGGTTTTTTAGGGTTAGATAACACATTAAAAGCATATAAAACACACTCTTCTATTAATAGTGATATAGTTATTGAAACATTTGATAAGTTTATTCAAGATTTACCAAAAGATGAAAAAGCAACAGTTATTTTAGATAATGCTCCTACTCATAGAAGCAATAAATTTAAAGATAAAATTAAAGATTGGGAAGAGAAAGGATTAACTCTTTATTTTCTTCCTCCATACTCTCCTGAACTTAATAGAATTGAAATTCTTTGGAGATTTATAAAATATCATTGGATTGAAATTAAGGATTATTCTTCTCTCAACTCTTTAGAAATATATATTGATAAAGTTCTTTGTTCTTATGGTTCAGATAAAGCTTATGAAATTAATTTTGGATAGGTACTTATTTTGCTATCTTATATTTCCTATAGTCTGGTAACTCTCTAAATCTTTCTAATAATGTTTTCATAATTCTTTTTGCGTATTATACTTAACTTTTATTTGATTTTGAATTACCGTGCTCTTATTATCTTATCTTTAGAACAGTATCAATATTTTTAAAAATATACTCTTTATATTCATGATTTTTCTCTATAATGGCTAACCCTGCCATTCTATCAGCCAATTCATTACCTTCAAAACCTGCATGACCTTTTATATACTCTACTGAAACTCTATCTTTAATTTTATCATAAAGAGAGTGAGACAGTTTAATAATATCAAGATTTTTAATCTCTCCACCTTTTCTACTCCAACCATTTTTTTTCCAACTATAAGCCCAATTTCTAATACAATCAATACTATATTTAGAGTCTGAATAGATAGAGGCTCTTTTATGTTCAGATGCAATTAAAAGAGCTTTATATAAGGCTTTAAGCTCTGCTGTATTATTTGTGCCTCTCTTTTCATACTCTCCATAAAGAAGTATAGGTTTATTATTGTCTTCATAAATAGCAAGTCCACTACCTGCTTCACCTGGATTTCCTTTACATGCTCCATCACAATATATTATTACTTCATTATCTTTTTTAATCTCTTCTTCTTTAGGTTCACTACTCTTTTTTTTATGAAAATTGGCAACAAGGTCATAATTTTTTATTATCTGTTCTTGAGCCTTTAGTGCTAATTTCCCTCTTAAAAATAAAAAGAGATTGGTCTCTTTTAAAGATAACTCTTTATCTACTTCTACCTCATCAATAGTTACAGTTAATGGAAACTCCAATCCTAAAATTTGACACTGTGCTTTATTTAGAGTATTACTTGCTACTCCTAATTTTATAAACTCTTTAGTTACTTTCATATTTAATTAATCTTTTTTAGAAATATTATCCTTTATTAAATAGTCTTCTACTTAATTTATGATAGGATTGATTTAAAAAAGCAGTAATAAAATATGAAAAAAAAAGTTATAGTAATAGGTGCAGGTGCATCAGGAATAATGGCTTCTATAAGCTCTGCTAGAAATGGTTATGATGTTACTCTTTTAGAGAAGTTACCTAAAATTGGAACAAAACTTAAAGCTACAGGTGGAGGAAGATGCAATCTTACAAATAGAGTATCTAAAGATGAGTTTATGAACTCTTTTGGAAGAGAAGGCAGGTTTATGGCTCCTGCTTTAGATAGATTAGATAATAAGGCTTTAGAGAATTTTTTTTATAATATTGGTGTAGATACTCACTCTCTTGATGGATTTAGAGTCTTTCCAGTAGGACATAGTTCAGTTACTATTATTAATGCTTTAAAAAATGAGATGAAAAGAGTAGGAGTTAAAATTAAAACATCTACAACAGTTAAAGCTTTAGAGATAAGAGATAAAAAGGTAATTGGAATAAAAACTAAAACAGAGACAATATTAGCTGATGCTGTAATTGTAGCTACAGGTGGATTAGGTTATCCAACACTTGGTTCAGATGGTGATGGATATAGGTTTGCTAAATTAATAGGACATAAAATAGTAGAGTTAAATCCTGCAATGATGCCACTAAAAACAAAAGAGAAATGGGTTTCTAATTGCCGGGCTAATACTATTGCAAAAGCCAAATTAAGAGTGAATATAAAAAAATATAAAAAACTCTCTGCTATTGGTGACCTTATATTTACAAAAGATGGTATTAGAGGACCTGTTGTTTTAGATTTTTCAAGAGAAATAACTCCACTACTCTCTAAATATAATGAAATCCCACTACTTGTAAACTTAACAAAAGGTATGAATGAAGAAGAGATAATAGTTCATATAAAAAAGATACTATCTAAAAATCCAAATTTAACTCTATTACAGATACTAGAGACACTTTTACCAACTTCTCTATCTATAGAGTTATGTAAATTGGCTAATGCCTCTTATACTATAACATTTGGAAAACTATCTGGAGGAGTTAAAGATAAACTTATTAAACTTTTAGCTTGGACACCATTAACTATAGTTGGTCATGATGGATTTAAAATGGCGATGATAACTCGTGGTGGAGTATCTCTTAAAGAGGTCAATCCAAATAGTATGATGAGTAAAAAAGTAGATGGACTATATTTTTGTGGTGAAGTCTTAAATCTTGATGGTCCTTGTGGTGGATATAATCTACAATGGGCTTTTTCTAGTGGATTTTTAGCAGGATATATTAGTTAGGTTTTTCAAAAAGATTTATTATAGAATAAGATACAATTACGCATTAAAAAAAAGGTAAAATATGAATAAAATTCTACAAATGCTAAAACTACAACAAGAGTTAAACGATGCTACAAATGGTTTAAATTGGGAAAATGGTATTACTAAAAATAGGAAAATAATTGATTGGAGAAGATGTATATATTTAGAGTGTGCTGAACTTATAGACTCTTACCCTTGGAAACATTGGAAAAATATTGATGCAAATCCTGATTATGATAATATTAAAATAGAAATTGTTGATATTTGGCATTTTGTTATGAGTGAAGCTTTGCGTATTTATAAGATAAATCATTTAGGAACTATAGAAAATATAGCATCTATGGTTACAAATATGTCTGAATTTGAAAACTTTAGTCAAGATGAAAATAGTAAAGTTTTAGATCTTTATAAACAGATGGAATTAGTTGAAGATGTAATTAAAACAGCATTTTGTAAAAATGACATTAATGCTTTGGTTATCTCTTTTTTAACTATGTCATCAAAATTAAATCTAAAGTTACCTGAACTATATAATCTATATATTGGAAAAAATATATTAAATAAGTTCCGTCAAGAGCATGGATATAAAGATGGAACTTATATTAAAATTTGGAATGGAAAAGAGGATAATGTAGTAATGCAAAATATTTTAAATAGTAATAGTAGTATTACACCTAATGAGTTATATAGAGAGTTAGAAGAGAATTATAAAAATGAGTAAAACAATCGACACAATTACTAAAAATATAGGTTTTATAGCATCTATATTAACACTATTTTTAGCTCTATTAGTGAGTTATGATGCCATAATGCGTTATCTATTTTCAGAAGGGTCTATTGCTCTTCAGGAAGTAGAGTGGCATATATTTGATATTATATTTTTACTAGGGTTATCTTATGCTTTAAAGCATGATAAACATGTAAGAGTAGATATATTTTTTGTAAACTACTCATCTCAAACAAAAGCTATTATACAGATAATATCTATGATATTTTTACTTATTCCATTTTCACTATTTTTCTTACAAGGCTCATTTGATATGACAGTTCAGAGCTTTTTACAAAATGAAATATCTAGTGACCCAGGTGGATTAAAATATAGATTTATTATTAAAGGTGTACTATTTTTAGCCTTTATACTACTTGTAACTCAAGCTATATCTGAAATTATTAAATCTTACTCCAAAATAAAAAATAAAAAACTACTCTTTACTCTAATTGGTGGAATTATTACTCTTTTTGCTATAATGTTTTTTCATCTGCCTTTTTTTCTTGACCCTCTTTGGCTTATGTTTTTAATGACTCTATTTCTACTTATGAGTGGATTTCAAGTAGCTTTTGTATTTGCAGGGGTTGGGCTTATTTTTGCACTTATTAGTGAAGAGTTGGGTTTAGAGGTTTTAGAGATGTTGCCATATCGTGTTTATGGAATTATGGGCAATGTTACACTTATGGCTATACCACTATTTATCTTAATGGGATTGATTTTAGAAAAGTCCAAAATAGCTGAAGATTTACTTATTTCAATGGGTAAACTTTTTGGTGGAATTCGTGGAGGGTTAGCAATATCTGTGGTAATTGTCGGGGCAATACTCGCAGCTAGTACAGGAATTGTTGGAGCTAGTGTTGTTATGATGAGTCTAATTGCCTTGCCTCTTATGCTTAAAAACAACTATAAACCTGAATTAGCAACAGGTTCAATAGTAGCTAGTGGAACACTAGGGCAGATTATTCCTCCATCTATAGTTTTAATTGTTTTAGGTGACCAGATGCACTTAAGTGTTGGAGATTTATTTAAATCTGCTGTTGTTCCTGGAATTTTGCTTATTATTTTATATATAATCTATATTCTTATATATGCAAGATTAAACCCTAAAGTAGCCCCTGCTATTGAAAGTGATGAAGAGTATAGCAAGATGTTAAAAGATGCTTTAAAAGTAATTACTCCTCCACTTATTTTAATATTAGCAGTTTTAGGCTCTATCTTTGCAGGGGTTGCAAGTCCCACAGAATCAGCATCTATTGGAGTGGTTGGAGCTTTAATCTTAACAGCTATTAATAGAGAGTTCTCTTTTGAGCTTCTTCGTTACTCATCTATTGAGACTGTAAAACTTACTGCTATGATATTTATGATACTAATAGGAGCTACTGCTTTTTCACTTGTATTTAATGAGTTGGGTGGACAAGATATGGCATTAGAGTTTTTTGCTCATGATATGGGTAGTAAATGGGGATTTATTCTTTTTGCTATGCTTGTTATATTTATTTTAGGTTTTTTTATAGATTTTATAGAGATAGCTTTTGTAGTTGTGCCTATATTAGTTCCAATAGTTCACGCATTTGGCATTGACCCTATTTGGTTTGCTATATTAATAGCTCTAAATCTTCAAGCCTCATTTCTAACTCCTCCTTTTGGATTTGCACTATTTTATCTAAAAGGGGCTTCTGGTGATTTAGTAACGACTGGGGAGATATATAGAGGGGTTATTCCTTTTATTGTATTACAGATATTAGCTCTAATAATTATTTTACTATTTCCTGATTTAATTTATATATTTGGAGAATAATATGGAAGATAAGATAAATTTTACACTTAAAAGTGATACTATTGATAACCTAACAACATTCTCCCAACTTCTTAAAAAAGATGTAAGTTGGGTTCTTGAACAAGCATTAGAGGAGTATTTTGCAAAAGTACAAAAAGAGTTGTTAGAGAAAAATCTAGCAGATGAGAATGCTATGACAAATCTTGATTTTGATGAGTTTTGGGACGGAATTGATATTTAATCATTAATTTCTTTTATTATTTATTGGTTTATTTAGAAACAGCCATACCAACTGTACTTCTAAATGAACCTTTTTTTATAATTTTTCTTACATTTTTAGAAAAATTATATTTATGCTCTCCCGAATTTAAATCCAAATTTTACACACCAAAGCAATAATAATGAAGCTAGAGTAAACTATCAATTTAAAAACTCTTTAGGATATATGGTTGAGTATATATTTCCTGCAAAAAAAGGTAAAACATCTTTGGGTTTTAGAGCTAATTTTATAAATTATAGAAATCAATACAATACATCTAAAGTTGAAAATGCTAATAACATAGGATTATTTTTAACATTTCCATACTAAAAAGATATTATAGAATTGATTTATAACAAAAAATTTTAATATCGTTTGACTATAATTACATAAAATTTTACAAGGGGTTATTATGATATTTATTATAGTCAAAACTATACATCTTTTTGCTGTATTTATTTATGGAGGTTTTTTAATTACAGACAATCTTTTTCTAAATAAAATTAAAAGAAGTTTTAATGAAGAGGAACATACAAAAATACGAGAGTCATTTATGATGTATGTAAGAAAAGTAGTTCCACCTAGCCTTTTAGTTGCTGTTGCAACAGGATTATATCTTATCTCACAAGTATTTGGAGAGATAGGTGAAGATGGATTAACTACATTCCAAACACTTCTATCAATAAAAGCATTTTTAGGTATTTGGCTTGGAATAAGAGGATTTAACCAAGTATATCTAAAGATACAACCTTTAGTATTTAAAAGCCATATTTTACCATTTGCTTTTGTAATTACTATTATATTTTTATCTCAATTTATGCATATATAAATTAAAATCCCAAGAGAACCTATATAGTATAGGATAACACATCTTGGACTGATTTATCAAAATTATCTTTTAAATAACTTGATAATTTTCATTACAACAAAATCTCCCTCTGCCCCTTACTATTTGGACTAGATAAAACTCCCATCTCCTGAAGTTGCTCTATAATATTAGCTGAACGATTATAACCTATTTGTAGTTTTCTTTGCAAATAAGATATTGATGTTTTTTGGTCTGTTAAAATTACCTCTTTTGCTTGATTATATAGCTCATCAAGCTCACCTACAACTCCACCACTTCCACTGCTATTTGTATCATCAGATAGTAAATATTTTTCATCATAAAATGGCTCTCTTTGTGCTTTTAAAAACTCTACTATCTTTTCAATCTCATCTTCACTATTCCATGGGGCATGAAGTCTTACTAAACCATTAGTAGCTGGAGGGGTAAATAGTGCATCTCCTCTACCTAATAAAGAGTCAGCTCCAAGTGCATCTAAAATAACTTTTGAGTCTATTCTCTGTCCTACTCTATAACTAAGTCTTGATGGTAGATTGGCTTTAATAAGTCCTGTTACAACATCTACACTTGGTCTTTGAGTTGCTATTATTAGGTGTATTCCACTAGCTCTTGCCATTTGGGCAAGTCTTGCTATAGAGTACTCAACATCTTTTCCCCCTGTCATCATAAGGTCTGCCAACTCATCAATAATAACTACAATATATGGCATAGTCTCTATTGAACTATTTTTAACCTTTTGATTATACCCTTCTATATTTTTTGTTTTATTTCCTGCCATTAGTTTATATCTTCTCTCCATCTCTGCTACCATATTAGCTAAAGCTACTATTGCTTTATTGGCATCTGTAATAACTGGTGTTAGTAGATGAGGAATATCATTATATATAGAAAACTCTAGCATTTTAGGGTCTATTAGCATAAGTTTTAAGTTATCTGGGTCATTTCTATATAGTAAAGATAGTATCATAGCATTTATACCAACTGATTTTCCAGAACCTGTTGTTCCTGCTATTAATAGGTGAGGTAGTTTTTTTAGGTCTGTTACAAAAGGGTTTCCTACTATATCTTTTCCTAATGCTATCGTAAGGGGAGATTTTGAAGAGGTAAAAATATCACTCTCTAATATATCTCTTAAATAGATTATATCAAAACTATCATTTGGTATCTCAATACCTACAACATCTCTACCTGGTATTGGAGCTTGTATTCTAATTGTCTCTGCACTTAAAGCCATAGCTAAATCATCTTGCAGACCCATAATTTTAGATACTTTTACATTTGGTGCTGGTCTAAACTCAAAAGTTGTAACAAGTGGACCACTATATGTTCTATAAACATCTCCCTCTATTTTAAACTGTTTTAACTTATCTAATAGTCCATATATCTTTCTATCTATCTCTGCTTCATTTATTTTCCTAGAACTCTTAGGTGGCTTTTTTAGAAAATCTAATTTAGGTAAATTAAAGTTTTGAGGTTTATCAATCTTCCCTTTTTCCATTTGATTAAGCAGTTCTCTATTTTCTTCTAACTCTTCTACTAAATTAACTTTTGCTTTTGACTTTGTTTTTTCTGCTTTTACTATTGGAGTATCTATCTTCTTTTTTGGTATCTTTTTTTTAGGAACACTCTTTTTATGTGTAATCTTTTTTAATCTCTCATGAGCTATAATATGACTATTGCTCTTTGGCTTTTCCTCTTCATTTGTATGAGTAAACTTATTTTTTAATACCATAGTAGTCATAACTTCTGTACTTTGCTTATCAAAAAATGGATTTTCAAATTTAGATATAAACTCTTTAACCTTTTTTACTATAAACTCTTTTGCTAAAAAAGCGTATCTTCTAGCAGAAGATAAATCAGGAATATCATCTAATATAAGTACAAGCGATACCATAAAGGTTAAGAGCCAAAGAAGCCATAATCCAGCTTTCCCTATATATGGTAGAAGAAATAGTTTTAGAGTAATTCCTACACTACCTATTGCACGAAACTCTAAAACTAAAGACTCTAAAAGAATTAGAGATATAAAAAATATTATCCACCCAACATAGAAATCTACCTTTTGTGATAAGTCTCTATTATGATATAGTTTATATAGTGGATAGAGAATAATTAATAAATCAATATAGGCCAAATAACCAAATAGATTTAAATTTGCCTCTCCGTAGCTTCTGCCTATATTTCCCACCATATCGGTAGAGTGAAAGATAGTTGAAAATGCCCCATAGACAAAGAATATCAAAGCTACAATAATATATATATACATAAATACTCCTAAAATAATAAAAATTAATATTTTTGCAAAATTATAACTAATTTTTGGCTTAGGTGAGATTTTTTTATATTTTAAATGCCTATTTTTAGTGGTTTACCCTTTTTTTAATACAAATACTTGTTTTTTTAAAAAAATAATTGTAGAATTGAGAGTATATATTTTTAAAAGGAACTATTAATGAAAAAAGCTGAGTTTATTGATGCTGTAGCAGAGAGAGCAGGTTTATCAAAGAAAGATGCTAATGAGGCACTGAATGCGATACTAGATACAATTACTGATGCACTAAAAAATGGCAAGACTGTAAGTTTTATTGGTTTTGGTTCATTTTCTACTGTAAAAAGAGCTGCAAGGGAGGCTAGAGTTCCTTTAACTGGAAAAACTGTAAAAATTCCAGAGAGAAATGCTGTTAAATTTAAAGTTGGTAAATCTTTAAAAGATGCAGTAGCGTAGTTTAACAACTATTTAAGTTTCATAATTGTATAATTTCATTCCAATTTTTATTGGAATGTGCCACAGTGATGGAACTGGTAGACTTGGTAGACTCAAAATCTTCTGCCTTAGGGCGTGTCGGTTCGAATCCGACCTGTGGTACCATAAAGCTTATCTATTTTTTCTTTTAACAATATTAAACCTATTTTTTTTAAAATAATGTGTTATACTTACCATAAAAAAGGTCATTATGAAACATTACGGTATTGAAATATTCAATAAATTAGACCAAGGGTTTGAACAAGAGTTTATTAAATATGGTAAAATAGTCTCTTTTAAAAAAAAAGATATACCTTTTAATGGAAATGAATTATCCTCTTTTTTCTATATTGTATTAAAAGGTAAAATCAAAAGCTACCAAATCAATTTTAATAATGATAGAGAACAGACTCTTTTTATATATCGTCAAGGTGATATGTTTGATACTATAACTCTATTAGATGGGAAACCTCATGAGGTTTTATATGAGGTATTAGAGTCTATAGAATTACTAGAATTACCAATAGAAAAGGTGCGTGAGTGGCTTAGAACAAATGAGCAGTTTAATAGACACTTTTTTCCTTATATTGCTTCGCAAATGCGTCATACAGAAGAGTTAGCTAGTGACCTATCACTATTTTCAACTTCAGAACGACTCTCTAAACTACTACTACAAAATATAAATCCAAATGATAAACACTACTTTCAACTTCTCCAAAATCTATCTAAAACAGAGATAGCGAAACTTTTAGGAACAGTTCGGCATGTTGTAGAGAGACATTTAAAAGAGTTGGAAAAAAATAATACTATAGAGACAAGTCGTAAAAATATATTTATAAAAGATGTAAATAGACTTATTAATCAGACAAAAAATCTACTTTTAAATTAAAAAATCTTACAAAATGCTACTTTAGTAGCATTTTTTTCTTCTAATATTTTATATAATTCCAATATATTTAGTCAATAAGACTAAAGTAGTTTAAAAAAAAAGGATAAATTATGTTAGTAAAAAGATATGAACCATTTAATGATATTAGAAGAAGTTTTGATTTAGTAAATCAAATAATTAATTCAGTTGAGAGAAGAGCAGAAACAAGCTCAAATATAGTTGATTTTATTCCTAAAGTTAATACTAGAGAGGGTAAAAATGCTTATCATATAGAGGTTGAATTACCTGGTATTAAAAAAGAGGAAGTTGATGTTAAAGTAGATGGTAATGTTCTTACTATTTCAGGTGAGAGAACTTTAAGAGATGAAGTAAAAGAGGAAGATTATCATAAAGTAGAAAGTAGATATGGAGTGTTTTCAAGAAGCTTTACTTTACCTGAAAAAGTAGATGTTGAACATATTCATGCTGAAAGTGAAAATGGTATTGTAGAGATAATTATTCCAAAACTAACTATAGATACAAGTAGCAGAAAAATTGAAATTAAATAAGGAGGAGATTATGAGCAGTATTAAAGAGAAAACAAAAGAGTTACTAGAAAATGTTGAAGAGAAAGTAGAACAAGGTGTAGAGGTAGTTAAAGAGACATTTGATAATGTAGCAAGACATCTACCTTTAGCAAACTTTGCAAAACATAGCAGTGATACTTATGATATTGAGATAGATTTACCAGGTGTAAAAAAAGAGGATATTGAACTAAAAATTGAAGATGACTATTTAACAGTTAATGCTGTAAGAAAAACTAAAAATGAGATTAAAAAAGAGGATTACTATCTATGTGAAAGTAACTTTGGACTAATCTCAAGAAGCTTTATTCTTCCAAAAGATATAGATAGAGATAAAATCTCTGCTAATTTAGAGAATGGAAGATTATATATCTCTTTGGAAAAAGAGGAAAAAAGAAAAGCAAAAAGTATTTCTATTAAATAAAGGAGATAGTATGTTTAAAAAAATTATAACAACGGCACTTTTGGCATCTTTGCCAATAGTGACACTTAATGCTGATAGTAATATTACAAAAAATCCATTTGCTAATGACCCTATGTTTAAAGATTTTCAAAAACTTCAAGCAGATATGAATAAGATTTTTGAGAACTTTCATAAAGAGTTTTTTAATAATATAACAATTCCAAAAATTCCAATTAATTTGGATAGTGGATTTTCAGTATCGGTCAAAACAGATGTTATAGATAAAGGTGATTATTATGAAGTAAAAGCTGATTTACCTGGTGTAGAAGAGAAAGCTATTAAAGTTAATGTAAAAGATAATATCTTATCAATAGAGGCAAAAACTGAAAAGAGTAAAGAGGATAAAAAAGATAATAAAATTATAAAACAAGAGAGATTTGTAGGAAATTTCTATAGAGCTATGAGTCTGCCTAGTGATGCCAATAGTGATAAAATGACAACGAGTTATAAAAATGGTGTTTTAACTGTAAATATTCCTAAGAAAAAGTAGATAATAGATGTTATAATCTCCACTAAAAAATTAATAGGAAATTAAATATATGGCTGCTATAGCAATTATGACTTCTGGTGGAGATTGTGCAGGTATGAACCCTGCTATTAAATATTTTGTAGAGCATGTAATTTTACACAATTTAGAGCCATACTTAATATATGATGGATTAAAAGGTTTAATTGATAATAATATTAAAAAAGTTACCTTAAATGATGTTCAAGGAATTATCCATTTAGGTGGTACTATTATTGGTAGTTCTCGTTCTAAACGATTTTTTGAGTATAAATATAGAGAACAGGCTTTTAATAATTTAAACGAGTTAGGTATAGATAAAATTATAGTTCTAGGTGGAGATGGTTCATTTAGGGCTATGAATACTTTTTATAAAGATTTTGGAGTAAAATTTATTGGAATTCCTGCTACTATTGATAATGATATTTATGGAACAGAGTACTGTTTAGGGGTTGATACAGCCTTAAATATAATTAGAAGTGCAATAGACTCAATACGAGATACAGCATCATCATTTAAAAGAGCATTTGTTATTGAGACTATGGGACGAGAGTCTGGATATTTAGCTCTGATTTCTGCCATAACTTCAGGTGCAGAGATATGTGTAATACCTGAAATGCCTTATGATTTAGACTTTAAAGAGAAACAGATAAAAAAAGATGTTGCCAATGGAAAAAGATATGTTTTAGCAGTAGTAGCGGAGGGAACCAATAAAACGAAAGAGATTTATAACTTTTTAAGAAATGAGGTTGGAATGGATACACGAGTAACTGTTCTAGGACATATTCAAAGAGGAGGGAATCCAACTGTTTTTGATAGATTAATGGCTAGTAATTTTATTAAACACTCAATTCAAAGAATTTTAGAAAAAGATTGTAAAGGAGAAGTTGTTGTTTATAAAAATTCAGCTATAGAATTTATTACAATAGACTATATTACATCACACAAATATAAAATATCTAATGCCTTAATGGGGCTTTATAGTATAGACTATTGTGGGAATAAGTGCTAAGTTAAACTCTTTATAGCCTCAGCCACCTTTTCAGCTCTAGTTCCTAAAACTATCTGAATGGTGGTATCACTTGGTCTAATTACACCTTTAGCTCCAAGTTTTAAAAACTTTTCATCTTTTAAATCTTTAGATGATTTTACCTCCATTCTAAGCCTTGTAATACAAGCATCTGTTGAGATAATATTATCCTCTCCTCCTAATGCTTCTATAAAAGCTAAGGTTTCATTTGATACTTTAGACTCTTGATTTTCTACCTCATCAGCTCCAAAAATATTTAGTTTAAATAGTTTAATTGTATAGTAAGAGATAATAAAATAGATAACTCCAAAAACTGCTCCAATAGGTAAAATTAATATTGGATTTTTTGCCAATTTATAGTTAATAATATAATCAAATAGTCCTGCTGAAAAACCAAAACCGTGATGAATATCCATAAATTGAGCTGTAGCCAAAGCGACCCCTGTTAATATTGCATGGATTAAATAGAGCAAGGGTGCTTCAAACATAAATAGAAACTCTAAAGGCTCTGTAATTCCTGTTAAAAAAGAGGTAAAAGCTACACCTCCTAAAATAGCTCCTACTCTTTTTCTTGCCTCTTTAGGGGTTGTAAGATAGATAGATAGTGCCATTGCTGGAAGTCCAAACATCATTACAATATAAAAGCCTGACATATAAGCCCCTGCACTCTCATCTCCTGCAAAAAAACGGTTTAAATCTCCATTTGCTACAACTGTAACCCCATCTTTAACATAGCTATAGTCTCCTAACTGAAACCAAAAAACAGAGTTTAATATATGGTGAAGACCTAGAGGAATAAGCAGTCTATTTAATACCCCATAGATAAAAGTTCCTATCTCATTTAAAGATATAATATAGTGTGAAAAGGCATCTATTCCACTTTGAGCATAGTGCCAAAAGTAACCTGCTACTATTCCTATAATAATAGCTGATATAGAAGTAATAATAGGAACAAATCTTTTTCCTGCAAAAAAACCTAAAAATTCAGGTAGTTTAATATTATGGAAACGGTTATATAGTGTTCCTGCTAATACTCCTATAATTATACCAATAAAAACACCCATATTTAAATCTTTATCTATTTGCAGATATACAGCTTTAGATATTAAAAGTCCAACTCCAGCAGATAGTGCTGCAGCCCCATCACTATTTTTAGCTAGTCCATAAGCTATTCCAATAGCAAAGAGTAAATCAAGGTTTGAAAATATAGCCTCTCCTGATACTTTCATAATATTTGCTATATCACCTGTAAATATATCACCAAATCCAAGCCGAAGTAGAATAGCAGCTATTGGAAGAACTGCTATTGGAGTCATTAGAGCTTTACCTATTTTTTGTAAGAAGTTAAACATTTTTGTGCCTATATATTTTTTAATAGAATATTATCATACCACCTCTTCTATTGACTTTGAAATTAGGTGATATAGGCTATAATTTGAGATTATTATTAGGAGAATAAAATTATATGAAAACACCATATTGGTTATTAGAAGAGGAGCTATTAGAGAGAAATTTAAAAATACTATCCTCTGTAAAAGAAAGAACAGGGATTAAAATACTATTAGCACTAAAGGGTTACGCTTTATGGCAAAGTTTTGATTTAGTATCTAAATATCTTAATGGGTGTTGTGCTAGTGGATTGCATGAGGCTATTTTATCTCATGAGGAGTTTAAAAAAGAGACACATACATACTCTCCTGCTTTTAAAGATGAAGATATAGAAGATATTGCTAAAATCTCAGACCATATAGTATTTAACTCACCAAATCAGTTTAAAAGATTTTACTCTTTAGTAAAAGAGATTAATCCTAATATCTCAATAGGGCTTAGAGTAAATCCAGAATATTCAGAAGCTCCTGTTGAGATATATAATCCTTGTGGATTATACTCAAGACTTGGAACAACTCTAAAAAATTTTGATAACTCTATAGTAGAAAATCTTAATGGTTTACACTTTCATGCACTTTGTGAACAAGACTCTATAGCTTTAGAGAAGGTTTTAGAGATCTTTGAAGATAAGTTTGGAGAGTATTTTAAAAACTTAAAATGGGTAAATTTTGGAGGTGGACACCATATTACAAAAAAGGGTTATAATATTGAAAAACTTATAGATATTTTAAATAGATTTAAAGATAAATATCCACATTTAGATGTCTATTTAGAGTTGGGTGAAGCTGTTGGTTGGGAGACAGGGGTTTTGGTATCCTCTATATTGGATATTGTGCATAATGAGATAGATATAGCAATTCTTGACACATCAACAGAGGCACACATGTTAGATACCGTAATTATGCCATATCGCCCTAGCGTAAGAGGAGGTGGAAAGGCAGGGGAGGAAAAATATACCTATAGATTAGGTGGGAATACATGTTTAGCAGGTGATATTATGGGAGATTATAGTTTTAATAAACCTTTAAATATAGGAGATAAAATTATATTTGAAGACCAAATGCACTACACTATGGTAAAAGCTACTACTTTTAATGGAATTGCCCTACCCTCTATTGCTATAAAAAGAAAAAATGGTAAAATAGAGGTAGTTAAAGAGTTTGGATATAAGGAGTTTAAAAATAGACTTTAGTATGTAGTCTTTACATATTTTTCAAATCTATCTAAATCATCATTATATCCAATACATACCATCATATCGCCTCTATCTAGGCGATGTTCTAATCCACTTGTTACAAATAAAAATTGATTACTAAGTCTTCTATCTATCATACCAACTAAAATAACACCATGTTGTGAAAAATCAAAATCATCAACCATAATATTATCTAAAAGAGAGTCTTCTGGAATATCTATCTCTCGTATAGAGAGGTTCTCTTCTGGAGAGAGTAGATTTCCTATTAATTTTGTGGCTATTGGTTTATTTAAAATATTATATATTCTATTTGCACTTACTTGATAGAGGTCTATAACTTTTGATGCCCCTGCCATTTTTAATTTTTGGGTTACATGAAAAGAGTCTGATAGTGCAATAATTTTACTTATTGGAAAGAGAGACCTTAAAGATAGCGTTAAAAATACATTAAAATGGCTGTCCTCCATAACACAAACTAAATAGTCATCTTCCGTAACTTGTAAATTTTCTAAAGCATTATCATCTGTCATATCTATTTTTATAACATCTAAATATCCATGCTCTTTTGCTTTTTCAAAAGATTGAGTATCGGATACTATAATTATAATATCAAAACCATTTTTTCGTAACTCTTTAGTTATAAAAGTACTCCGTTTACTATATCCAAATAAAAATGCTTGTCTATTAGCCATAAAAAATCTCTCCATACTGCTGTTTAAAATACTCAATACTCACTTTATGTCCCATAACTAAAAGAATATCTCCTACTCTAATATCTATTTTTTTAGGAGGATTAAATACAAACTCCTCTTTTCGTCCACATTGAAAACCAATAAAAAGTAGTTTATGTCTTTTAAAATCAATCTCCTCAATCTTTTTACCAACCAATTTATAATGAGTAATTGTTGATATTTCATCAAGTTGAGATAGATTTTGCCCTGTTAACATAGAGTATATAGCACGATACATAGCAGGTTGAGTAATAGCAAAAAGTAACATTCTATTTGCCACCATACTAGGTAAAACCACATGGTCAACCCCTGCTAATTTAAATTTCTTCTCCATCTTTTCATCACTTGCCCTTGCTATAACTTTAATATTTTTAGATAAAGCTTTAGCATTTAGTGTTATATATATATTATTTACATCACTTCCAGTTAGTGCTAAAAGTGTAATATTAGAGTAATCAATATTAAATTTTGCAATAACATCATGCCGACTTGCATCTTCATTAATAATATTATATCCCTCTTTAATTCCTATCTCTACTCTTTTTGTATCTTCTTCTATAATAACATACTCATAAGAGAGCAGAGAGTTATTTTTTAAAAACATTCGTGTCATCTGTCCATAACCGCATATTATTATAAAATCTTTATTTTTATTAATTCTCTCCACTATACGGTTCTCTTTTAACTCACTTAGTTTTTCAGAAAATGCAGAAACAATAATAGAAGTTACAAATGAAATCATAGCTATACCACTAATAATAATTATCATAGATACAACTCGCCCTGCTGAAGTAATTGGTGAAATATCTCCATAACCAACAGATGATATAGTAATTAATGCCCAATACATAGCATCAAATAGAGAGTTTATATTTGGATTTGTTCTCTCTTCAAATACATATATAGCAATTCCTGCTGTACTTACAATAAATACAAGTAAAAAAAGAAGAGTCATAAGTTCAAATCGTTTAGTAGCTAAAACCTCAACAAACTGATGAATACTTTTTGTATATCTAAGTAATTTAAATACACGAAATAGTACAAATATACGCAAAACTCTTAATGGTCTATATGCAGGAAGAATTGCCAATAGATCAACAATAGCTGAAGGTGATAACATATATGCTAATTTACCTTTTATAGTTCTTTTAAAAGGAAGCCAAGGTTTAAAAGATTTCTTTAGAAATTTAGCCTCTTCATACTCTTTTACAATCTCTGTATGTAAATCATTATAAACCCAAAATCTAAGAATATACTCTAAAGAAAAAATAGCAGTAACTGCATATACATCAAAATCATCAACCCAAATAGGAACAGGATTTTTTACCTCATAAACTAAAATAACTACAGATATTAAAATAAGAAAAATCATAAAAGAGTCAAAATATCTCTTATATATAAAATCTGGATTTTGTAAAAAATTATAAAAAAGCTTTTTTGTATCTTTATATCGTTTAGAACGATGCAGAAAAAAAGCTATTTTTAGTATATATTTTATAAACATTATCAAATAAACCTTTCCCTTGAATTTATTTATTAAAATTTTTGTCTATTCTATCTGTTGTATGATTTATCTACAATTAAATTAAACTTTTTATATAATAAATATATATCTTTGGTGGGAATTATAGAATTATAAATTTAATTAATAAAAAATATTAGAGGTAAATTGATTATAAAAATAAGAAAGATAGGGACAATCTATTGTAGTCCCTATTATTTGAAAGCTGATATATATACTAACTCTTTTGCTCTGTCATTGAATACTATTTCGGGGTTATACTCTCTTAGAAATCTTGCTAAATCTTTTGCTGTTTGACACCCATACTCAATTGCAATTTTTAATAAATTATTTTTATGTCCCATTTTCATAATATATCCTTTTAAAAATTTTGTTTTATTAAATAACTAATTTAATTATAGAGTATAAGATATAATATATAACTTAAAAATAAATAAAAGTATATTTTTAGTTATTATTTTTATCTAATGTTAAATATATAAAAACAAATTTAAATATAAGAGAATAAATATAAAACAACATATAGAAAAATTATGCTTTTTTTAACAATAAGTTTGATATATTTAATAAAATATATAAGAATTAAAAAATTTTAAAAGGCAATATATGTCCAATGTCAAATATACCCATCTACATCTTCACACTGAATACTCTATGCTTGATGGGGCAAATAAGATTGATGTTTTAGCATCTAAAATTAAAGAGTTAGGTATGGACTCTGTAGCCATGACAGACCATGGTAATATGTTTGGAACAATTACTTTTTATAATACTATGAAAAAAGCAGGTATTAAACCTATTATTGGAATGGAGGCTTATATTCATAATGAGGCTGATATTGGTGATAAGAGTACAAGACAGAGATTTCACTTGTGTCTATATGCAAAAAATGATATAGGCTATAAAAATCTTATGTTTCTATCTTCACAAGCATATATTTATGGATTTTATTATTATCCTAGAATAAATTGGGAATTACTTAAAAACCATTCAGAGGGACTTATCTGCTCTAGTGCTTGTCTGCAAGGTGAAATAAATTGGCATTTGAATTTAAGTGAAAAAAATATTAAAAATGGAGCAAAGGGGTATGAAGAGGCAAAAAGGGTAGCTTTGCGTTATAAAGAAGTGTTTGGAGATGATTTCTATATGGAGATTATGCGTCATGGAATTGACCATCAATACAATATAGATAAACAGATTATCCAACTCTCACAAGAGACAGGAATTAAAATAATAGCTACAAATGATACACACTACACTCTAAAAAAAGATGCAGATGCACATGAAGCTTTTATGTGTATAGCTATGAATAAACTATATGATGACCCAAATAGAATGAGACACTCGGTGCATGAGTTTTATATTAAATCTCCCCAAGAGATGGCAAGACTATTTGCAGATATTCCAGAAGCTATTAGTAATACACAAGAGATAGCCAATAAGTGTAATTTGGAGATAAAACTAGGAAACCCAACCCCACCAAACTTTAAATTTACAATAGAGAGAGCTAAAAAGGCAGGAATTATATTACCTTTTCCTAATAAAGAGTACTCTTTAGAAAACGATAAAGCCCTATTTATTCATGAGTCAAAAAAGGGTTTAGAGGAGAGATTAAAAATAGTTCCAAAAGAGAAACATCAAGAGTATAGAGATAGACTTCAAGTTGAGATGGATATTATAAACTCTATGAAATTCCCTGGTTATATGCTTATTGTTTGGGAGTTTGTTGACCAAGCTAAACAGATGGGTATTCCTGTAGGGCCAGGGCGTGGGTCCGCTGCAGGTAGTTTAGTAGCCTATTCTCTTAAAATCACAGATATAGACCCACTACCCTATGGATTACTTTTTGAGAGATTTCTAAATCCTGAAAGGGTATCTATGCCCGATATTGATATGGATTTTTGTCAAGCAAGACGGCAAGAGATATTAGATTATGTTATTGACAAATATGGAAGATATAATGTGGCTCAAATTATAACTTTTGGTAAGCTTCAAGCTAAAGGGGTTATAAGAGATGTAGCAAGGGTATTAGATATGCCATACTCTCAAGCTGATGCTATGGCAAAACTTATTCCTGATGAGTTGGGTATTAATTTAAAGAAATCTTTTGAAAAAGAGCCAAAGATAAAGGCTTTAATAGATAGTAATCCTCAAGCTAAAAGAGTTTGGAATTATGCTTTAGCACTAGAGGGATTAAATAGAAATGCAGGAACACATGCAGCGGGAGTTGTAATATCTAATGAAGAGCTTTGGAAAAAGACACCTATTTTTAAACCAACAGGACAAGATACTTTAGCTACTCAATATAATGGTAAGTATGTAGAAGATGTTGACCTCATCAAATTTGACTTTTTGGGTTTAAAGACTCTAACTGTCATTGAGGAAGCTAATAAACTTGTAGAGAAAAGAACAGGTAAGAGGATAGATTTTATTCATGAAGATATTAATGATAGAGGGGTTTATGATTATATCTCAACAGGGGATACACTAGGACTATTTCAGATAGAATCAGCAGGTATGCAAGATTTAGCCAAAAAGTTAAAGCCTAGTGGATTTGAAGATATTATTGCTATGTTAGCTTTATATAGACCTGGTCCTATGGAGTCAGGAATGCTTGATGATTTTGTTGAGCGAAAACATGGAAGAGCAGAGATTACATATATGTTTCCCGAACTTGAACCAATTTTAAAACCAACCTATGGGGTTATTGTATATCAAGAGCAAGTTATGCAGATAGTTCAAACTATTGGTGGATTTAGTCTTGGTGGGGCTGATTTAGTTCGTCGTGCTATGGGAAAAAAGATTAAAGAGGAGATGGATAGATTAAAGGGTGAATTTGCTGAAGGTGCTAGTAAAAAAGGGTTTAATAAAGATAAAGCAGAAGAGTTATTTGATTTAATTGTAAAATTTGCAGGGTATGGTTTTAATAAATCCCATTCTGCAGCTTACGCTATGATTACATTTTATACCTCATTTTTAAAATACTACTACCCAACCGAATTTATGTCTGCTATCTTAACACTAGAGAAAAATAATACAGATAAGGTTGTAAAGTATGTAGATGAGCTAAAAAGGCTTGGAATTGAGCTTAGACCACCAAATATTAACCGTTCAGATTTAGTTTTTCAAGCTGATAATATTAATGGGAAAAATATTGTATTTTTTGGTATGGGTGCTTTAAAAGGTGCTGGAGATGTGGCAATTAACTCTATTATAGAGACTCGTAATGAGAGTGGTGAGTTTAAGGATATGAGTGATTTTATATCACGAATTGATGCTAGTAAAGTTAATAAAAGAGTAATAGAAACTTTAGCAAAGGCAGGGGCATTTGATGAGTTTGGATATACAAGAAAAGCCATAATTACCCAAATAGAGTATATTGTAGAAATGGCTTCAAAAGCAATGTTAGCTAGAAAACAGGCTGTTGGTTCTCTTTTTGGAGATAGTGAAGAGATGACAACTGTTAGAGTTGATATTAAACATATAGAAGAGTATGATTTATTAGAACTTTTGGCAATAGAGAAAGAGTCTTTAGGATTTTATGTATCAGGTCACCCACTAGATAAATATAGAGAACAGTTAGATAATATAAATTATACTCTAAGTTCAGAGATAGAGGATTTAGCAGATGGTTCACAAGCTCTTATTGTTGGTAAAATAGAAGGAATTGTGGAAAAAATCTCTAAAAAAGGTAATAAGTTTGGAATAGCCAATATTATGGATTTACATGGAAATATTGAACTTATGCTATTTGAAAATAGATTAGAAGAGTTAGAAGAGGATTTCGATTTATCTAAACCTATTGCTTTTAAAGTTAGAATTAGTAAAGATGGTGATTTTACTAGAATGAATATACTTAAAATTGAGTCTTTAAAAGATGCAAAAAAAGAGAAAGTTAAGATAAAAAAAGAGGTAAAACATACACCAGAGCCGACTCTTCCTCCAATCATATTATCTATTAATCTTATGCCAGATAGTAAAGTTATAGAAGATTTATACTGTTTAGCACAAAAATACAGAGGAAACCACCCACTACAACTTGCTATTAAATCTAAACTATCTGATGTAATTATCGAGTCTAATATGAGAGTATCTCAAATGATAATAGAAGAGGCTAAAAGACTTGGTGTTTATATAGAAGAAAAATTAGTTAAGGTATCTTAATTATTTAGCCTTATTTGGCTAAAATATCTTAAATAAAATTTAAAAAGGAAAGAATTGAATATACTATTTGTAGCAAGTGAAGTGGCAGGATATGCTAAGAGTGGTGGTTTAGCAGATGTCTCATCTGCTCTTCCTAAAGCTTTAAAAAAATTGGGACATAATATAAAAGTTGTAATGCCTAGATACTACAGCATAGATAAAAAAGAGTTAAAATCTTTAGGTGAAATGGCTGTTCCTATGGGTAGTTTAGGTGAATTTTGGTGTGAAGTTTTTATTGGTAATATGGGTGGTGTTGAGATATATTTTATAGATTATGAACTTTACTTTGGTAGAGCAAATCTATATACAGATAGCAAAGGTTTAGCTTATGGAGATAATGATGAGAGATTTATATTTTTAAGTAAAGCATCATTTGAACTTGCTAAAAAAATAGATTTTATAGTAGAGATTATTCATGCTAACGATTGGCATACAGCTATTATGCCACTTCTACTAAAAGCAAAATATCAATATAACAAATATTTTAAAAATAGCTCTACAGTTTTAACTATACACAATATGCAACATCAAGGAAAATTTACAACTAAAATAATAGATATAGCAGAGGTTGGTTGGGAGAGTTTTACATCTGATAACTTAGAAGAGTTTGGAATGGTTAATCTCTTAAAATCTGGAATAACTCAAAGTGATGTAATAAATACAGTAAGTCCAACTTATGCCAAAGAGATTAAAACAGCTCAATTTGGTTGGGGATTAGATAGTTATTTAAGGGGTAGAGAGTTACTTTTTGGTATTTTAAATGGAGTAGATTATAGAGAGTGGAGTCCAAAAGAGGATAAATATATAGTTAAAAACTATAGTTTAGAGACTATAGAAGATAAACTAATATGCAAAAAAGATTTACAAAAACTCTTTAATCTACCCACAAATCCCAATATACCAATAATCGGATTTGTAGGAAGATTTGCAACTCAAAAGGGAATTGAGCTTATATCTCAATCTATTTGGGAACTATTGGAACTTGATATTCAAATAGTAATATTAGGAAGTGGTGAAAAGTGGGCAGAGGGATTTTTTAGCGACATAGCAAAAAGATACCCAACTAAAATTGCATCGTTTATAGGTTATAGTGAAGAGTTAGCACATAAAATAGAGGCTGGTTCAGATATCTTTTTAATGCCTAGTCTATTTGAACCTTGTGGATTAAATCAGATATACTCTTTAGCTTATGGAACTTTACCAATAGTTAGGGCTGTTGGTGGATTAGATGATACTATTAGAAATTTTGATAAATATACTAAAAGTCCTAATGGATTTAAATTTTATGATGCCTCAAAAGATGCTCTAGTTGGAACTGTAAAATGGGCAGTTGATACATACTATAATAATAGAGATGGTTTTAATATATTAATAAAAAATGGTATGAAAGATAGATTTGATTGGGATATTTCAGCTAAAAAATATGAAAAGTTATATAAGGTAGCAGTGTATAAAAAGGAGTTAGAGAGTGATAAACTATAGACTATATAATAAATTAGGTTGTTTTATTAAAGAGAATGGTGTTACTTTTAAAGTGTATGCACCTAATGCTAAGTCAGTATCTGTTATTGGTGATTTTAATAACTATAATAAAAGCAAAAATAGACTTAAAAAAAATAAGACAGGTATTTGGAGTGGAAAAGTTAAAAACGCTAAAATTGAAGACTCCTATAAATATTTTATTGAGACTAAAGATGGTAGAGAGTTTCTAAAAGCAGACCCTTATGCTAGGTATGCAGAGGTTAAACCAAATTCGGCATCTATTATCTTTAATAGTGAGTATAAGTTCAAGTATGATAAGCCTAAAAGAGATGAGGCTATATCTATATATGAGGTTCATTTAGGCTCATGGAGACGAAAAAATGGTGAATATTTAACATATAAAGATTTTGGTAAAAGTTTAGTTAAATATGTAAAAAAAATGGGTTTTACACACATTGAGCTACTTCCTGTTATGGAACACCCTTATGATGGCTCTTGGGGTTATCAAGATACAGGATATTTTGCACCAACTTCACGGTATGGAACACCTGATGAGTTTAAATATTTTATAGATATATGCCATAAACATAATATTGGTGTAATTTTAGATTGGGTTCCCTCTCATTTTGCTACAGATGGTCATGGATTGATTGCTTTTGATGGAACAGCTCTTTATGAACACCCTAATCATCAAAAAGGTTACCACCCACAATGGAAAAGTAATATTTTTAACTATGATAATGATTATGTTAAGTCTTTTTTAATTAGTAGTGCTTTATGGTGGGTTGAGGAGTATAATATAGATGGAATTCGTGTTGATGGTGTGGCTTCTATGTTATATTTAGATTATGTAAGAGAAGATGGTGAGTGGAGTCCAAATGAGTATGGAGATAATTTAAATCTTGGAGCTATAGATTTTTTAAAAAAATTAAATAGAACCATTCATAAAAAAGATAAAAATGTTTTAATGATAGCAGAAGAGTCCACCACATTCTTAGGCGTAACCGATAAAAAAGAGGGATTAGGATTTGATTATAAGTGGAATATGGGTTGGATGAATGATACAATCTCATATTTTAAACTAGACCCCATTAATAGACAATATCACCATAATGATAAATTAAACTTTATGTTCTCTTATGCTTTTAATGAGAATTTTATATTGCCATTAAGTCATGATGAGGTGGTACACATGAAAGGTAGTATGATAAATAAGATGAGTGGGCTTTATGATTGGCAATTTGCTAATTTAAGAAGTTTATATAGTTTTATGTACTCTTTTATGGGTAAAAAGTTACTATTCATGGGTAATGAGATAGCACAATTTAATGAGTGGCACTATGAGGGTAGTTTAGATTGGGAAGTTTTAGAGTATCCAGCCCATAAGGGTATTCAGAAAATGATACAAGAGTTAAATAGATTATATAAGGAGCAAAAACCACTTCAATATGATAAAGAGGATAATTTTGAGTGGTGTAATGCAGATGATGCAAGTAGAAATATTATTGTATTTGAAAGAGTTTATAGAGAGGAGAGAATAGTTATAGTTTGTAACTTTTCAGGTGCTACATATAGAGACTACTTTACTCCTGTAACAAAAGAGGGGAAATATAGACTTATTTTCAATTCAGATAGTACAAAATTTGCAGGAGTTGATACAAATAGAAAAAGAGTTTTTAATACAACTCATTTTGTAATTGGAAAAAAAGAGAATATGATAGAGCTAGATTTAACTCCACTTAGTGTTAGGTTTTTTAAGCTTGATAGTAAGCTGTAGAGTTTTTAACTCTATAGTTTATTTTAGAATTACCTTATATAATCATAAACTTATAATAATGAATAATTAAAAATAAATAGCTATAATCCCAAAACTATAAATTAAATAAAAAAGGTGATATATATGGCAATAAATACAACAGAAGATTTTAAAGCATTAGTAGCAGAAGTAACAGCACAAGATGAATATAGAGAGCCTATAGCATTTGGTATAGCAAGGGTTGATAGAGGGCAAAAAAATGCAGATAAAGTTCTTCAAGCAAACTTTCCACTTATTAATTGGAAAGAGAATTACGGTTCAGGTGCTGTTTTTATAAAAGCTCTTCAAGATGCAAGATTTGAGATTGATTTTACTCAAAGTGAATTTGTAGCTACAATTAATGATAACTTTTTAAATAGTGCAATGGACTCTTTTGCTCCATATTTAGGTGAAGCTATAGGAGAGAATCATAAAAATGTTCAAGTAATAAAAGCTCTATCAGCAATGAAAGATGTAGCTAAAAACTTTAGAATTGTATTTCTATTTGAAGAAGATGCACCAAAAAGTGTAGAAGCTGTTTACCTTAAACTATATGCTCTATCTCTTCAAAAAGCTCCTCTTAGAAGTTTAAATCTTAATGGTGCATTTGGAATTTTAACAAATGTGGCATGGGTTGGAAATACCCCTTATGAGCTTGATTATCTAAGAGAAAATGAAATAGAGATGAAACTAAATGGAACATTCCCAACTATTGATAGTGTTGATAAGTTCCCAAGATACCTACAACATGTAATTCCTGCTGATAATACAAGAATTTTAGATAGTGGTAAAGTTAGAATGGGTGCTAGTTTAGCTGGTGGTACTACTGTAATGCCTGGTGCTAGTTATATTAACTTTAATGCAGGAACTTTGGGTTCTGTTATGGTTGAGGGTAGAATTTCAAGCTCTGCTATTGTTGGAAGTGGTAGTGATGTTGGTGGAGGAGCTAGTATTTTAGGAGTCTTAAGTGGAACAGATGGAAACCCTATCTCTATTGGAGAAAATACACTTCTTGGTGCAAACTCTGTAACTGGTCTTCCTTTAGGTGATGGGTGTATTGTTGATGCTGGAGTTACCATTTTAGCAGGAACAAAAGTTAAAATTGCAAATAGTGAGTTAGCTAAAATAAAAGATGCAAATCCTAATGCAAATCTAGCTGATAAAGAGATATTTCAAGGGCAAGAGCTTCAAGGATTAAATGGTATTCATTATAGACAAAACTCAACAACTGGCGAGATTATAGCTAGAAGAAGTACTAGAGAAGTTAAGCTTAATGAAGAGTTGCATTAATCTATGAAAGAGCTAGATATTTTTAAAAAAGTTTTTCTTTTAGCAGTAGCTAAAAGAGAAAATGGTGAAAGTATGCAAACAACTATGGAGAGTCTGGTAAATACTGGTATGTTTGATATGAATGAAGCTAAAAAGGTATTAGAAGAGCTTAGAGATGAAAAGTATTTAATAGGTGATAATCTATCTATGACAGGTGTAATGGTTGCAAATAGTGCAGAAAAAGAGTTTAAACAGTAAATTAAATTATATTTTATAAAAAAGGAATAATATGCTACCAGATATTTTAACAAAAACGAAAACAACTAAAAAAGGTAAACAAGAGACATCTCTTAGATGGTGGGTAACCATGCTTATGTCAATAGGTTTAGCTTTAGGAACATGGAACCCTACAGGACATCACTTTATTCACTATATCTCTCAACAAGATATACTATCAGGATTTACACCATTTGCTATTATTATAATGTTTGGTCTTTGGATACTTGCTTTAAAATCTATTTTCCAAAGTATTGGGTGGATTGGAATAGTTTTTATTTTAATAATTATTGGTACATTCCTTTGGGGTCTTAACTCTTATAATTTAATTGAATTTAATAATCTAAAACAGATGGGGTGGGCAGGAACATTGTCTGTTGCATTAATTATTTGGATAGGTCTTAATGCTTCTATTATATGGAAAACCATAACAGGTGTTTATGCTACAGATAGAGTTGATAACGAATAATAAAAAGTACCATTAATTTTTTTTAGGTAGAATTACAAAAATAAAAGTTAATTGGATACTATATATAATGGATTATTTACAAATAATAGGTGGTAGCAAACTAAAAGGTGCTATCACAATCTCTGGTGCAAAAAATTCAGCTCTTCCTGTAATTGCATCTACAATTTTATCTGACAAACCTGTCAAACTTACAAACCTTCCAAATGTTGTTGATATAAGAACTCTTTTAAAACTACTTACTATGCTTGGTGGAGAGGTTAAACATAATAAAACCGAAGCTATAATAGATAATAAAAATATGAACTCAACCAAAGCTGTATATGAGATAGTTTCTCAAATGAGAGCCTCTATTTTAGTTTTAGGACCTCTTTTAGCACGGTTTGGAGAGTGTGAAGTGAGTCTGCCAGGTGGTTGTGCAATAGGTCAAAGACCAATAGATTTACACCTTAAAGCACTTGAAGCTATGGGTGCAAAGATAGAGATAAAAGGTGGATATGTAAGAGCAGAAGCTCCAAATGGATTAAAGGGTGCTAAAATAGTATTTGATAAAATTACAGTTGGTGGAACTGAAAATATTATTATGGCAGGAGCTTTAGCACATGGTGTAACAACAATTATAAATTCAGCTAAAGAGCCTGAAGTTGTGCAACTTTGTGAGATTATAAGAGATGCAGGTGTAGAGATTAGTGGTATTGGAACAAGCACAATTACTATTAAAGGAACAAGTCAAAAACCTTTAGAATTTAAAGATATAGAGATAATACCTGATAGAATAGAGGCAGGTACATATCTCTGTGCAGGAGCAATTACAAACTCATCTATTACTCTAAAAAAAGCAAATGCTACACATATTCAATCATCTATAGATAAATTAGACGCTATGGGGTGTAATTTTGATATTAAAGATAATGAGATAACTATATATCCAACAGATAGATTAAGACCTATTAATATTACAACAACAGAGTACCCAGGGTTTCCAACTGATATGCAAGCTCAATTTATGGCAGTAGCTACAATGGCTATTGGTGATAGTTTAATAGAAGAGAGACTATTTGAAAACCGTTTTATGCATGTAAGTGAGCTTAATAGATTAGGAGCTGATATTTGGTTAAAAGGTAGTATAGCATCTGTTAAACCAGTAGCCAAACTATATGGAGCTAATGTAATGGCAACCGATTTAAGAGCTAGTTCAGCACTTGTTTTAGCAGGACTTGTAGCAGAAGGTGTAACAAATGTTAGAAGAATATACCATCTTGATAGAGGATATGATAATTTAGAGGGTAAGCTTTTGGCTTTGGGGGCTAATATTAAGAGGTTAAGTGAATAATAACTTTGACAATAGATAGAAAACAGTGCATCACTCTTTAAAAGGATAACAGATTGATTGTACCATTAAGAAAATGGGGTAACTCTCTGTTAACTCTCACAGTAATTTAGCCGACCACCTCCACACACCAACCCCTTTTTACTTAATTTAAAAGATATAAAGGGGAATGGAAATGTTTAGTTTTTTTTCAAAAACAAAAAAAAGTGACAAGATTATTAAACGATATATAGATGGAATTGTTAATCAAGAGAAGTTTGATTATAATAATTGGAATACAGAACATAAAACATATAAAAATATTCTCATTTCAAGACTTAATAAAGCTGTAAAAGATTTTATAGAAAATGCATATATACATAAATCAAATGAAAATAGAAATAGAAAAGAATTTGAGGTTTTTGCAAATGCTCATGAATTAACTATGAAAAGAAGTCATGAAATATTTGCAGAAATTTTAGAACTTGTTATTAGTAATAAAACTATTATCTCAGAATATGAATACAAACAAGAAAAACCAAAAAATTTAATAGAAAAATAATTATTAATTTTATAAACTTTTACATAGTCCACAAACCCAAATTAAATAAATTCAGGTTTATAAAATATTATTAAATTAAGCCCCCCTAACAATCCCCTCAATAGTAGATACAATACTTGGGTCTTCAAGTGTAGATATATCTTGTGTAATTGCTTCACCTTTTACTATACTTCTTAGAATTCTTCTCATAATTTTACCACTTCTAGTTTTTGGTAGGTCTGGAACAAATGCCATATCATCACATAATGCTATAGCTCCAATATCATTTTTAATAATTGCATTTATCTCTTTTATTGTCTCTAAATCATCAGCAACCTCATCTTTTTGAGATACTGGAGTAGATTTTAATACAATATAGGCAAAAATTCCTTCACCTTTTATCTCATGAGGTTTTCCAACAACTGCAACTGATGCTACATTTGGGTGTTTTTTAATAGATGCTTCAACCTCTGCTGTTCCCATTCTATGACCACTTACATTTATAACATCATCTGTTCTTCCTGTAATAGTAATATATCCATCTTTATCTATCATTGCACCATCACCTGTAAAGTAAACAGCTTTTCCATCTTTTTTACAATCTCCAAAATATGATTTAACAAATCTATCAGGGTCATTCCATATAGTTCTTATCATACTAGGCCAAGGTTTAGTAATACACATAAATCCTTTTTCTCCAACTGGTGTTGGTGTTCCGTCCTCTTCTATAATTTCAGCTTTAATACCAGGTAGTGGGAAAGTAGCACAAGCAGGTTTAATTGGTGTAGCACTTGGAATTGGTGAAATCATGTGTCCTCCTGTTTCTGTTTGCCAATAGGTGTCAACTATAGAGCATCTACTTCCTCCAACCTCTTCGTAGTACCATTTCCATGCAGGTGGGTCAATAGGCTCTCCAACAGTTCCTAAAACTCTAAGTGAGCTTAAATCATATTTACTAGGTTCATCTGCACCCATTTTATGAAGTAGTCTTATAGCAGTTGGAGCTGTATAAAATTGATTTATTTGATACTCTTCAACCATTTTCCAACATCTTCCTGCATCTGGAAAAGTTGGAACTCCCTCAAACATTACAGTTGTAGCTCCACACGCTAAAGGTCCATATACTATATATGTGTGTCCTGTAATCCAACCAATATCTGCCGTACACCAATATGTATCATTATCTTTAATATCAAATACCCACTCCATAGTCATTTGAGCCCATAAAATATATCCAGCCGTTGAGTGTTGAACACCTTTTGGTTTTCCTGTACTTCCACTTGTATATAATAAAAATAGTGGCTCTTCTGCCTCCATTGGTTCAGGCTCACATTTAGAAGATTGAAATTTAATTAGCTCATTATAGGCATAATCTCTACCCTCTACCCAATTAATATCTTCTCCATTTCTCTCAACTATACACACCTTTTCAACACATTCACACCCCTCTTCTAAAGCTTTATCAACTACAGATTTTAACATATAAGGTTTACCTTTTCTAAAAGCTCCATCAGAAGTTACAACAAGTTTTGCATTGGCATCAATAATTCTATCTCTTAAAGCTTCAGCAGAAAATCCACCAAATACAATAGAGTGAATAGCTCCTATTTTTGCACAAGCTAACATAATAACAGCAGACTCAGGTATCATTGGCATATAGATAACTACTCTATCACCCTTTTTTACACCAAAATTATTTTTAAACATATTAGCAGTTTTATTTACTTCATAAGCTAACTCTCTATATGTTAAAATTCTTTGGTCTCCATTATCTCCCTCAAAAATAATAGCAGCTTTATTTTTTTTAGTAGAGAGATGTCTATCTACACACTGATGTGCTACATTTAACTCTCCTCCACTAAACCATTTATAAAATGGAGCATTAGAGTCATCTAAGATTTTATTATAAGGTTTAAACCAATCTATCTTTTTATTAGCAAATTTTGCCCAAGTTCCCTCATAATCCCTTTCAAACTCATCTACTAAAGCATAGTAACTCTCCATATTAGGAATTGGTGAGTTTGGGAATAGCTCTCTGTTTGGATTGAATATCTCTTTTGTCATTATGTTATTTCCTTTTATTTGTTGAAATTATAAAAGTAAGTTTATCATAAAAATAAGTAAAATTGAATATAAAATAGAAATTTCTTTTAAATAGGAGTAAAATAGTCCGATTTGATACAGCAGGTATCAATAAATATTAATTGAGATAAAGAAAAAAAGAGTAGAATTCAAATTCTAATAAAAAAGAGCTGGAGCAAAAGAAATAATATAATATTATGACATCAAACCCAAAAATAAAAAAGAAAAAAACAGATACTATTTTAGAAAATTTAGGTAGTAGATATTTTAACTATATATCTAAAAAGGTAAAATATAAAGATGAGATAAAAATTAAAAATATTCCATCTGATAAAATCTTACAAGTAGTATCTAGTAATATATCAACCTATACAGTAATTATTGCTTTTTTAGTTGGTGCATTAACCACAATTCCAACTGTTCTATTTGAGATATATTATAAAAATAGCTATACTCCATTTTATTACTATTTAATTTTAGGAGCAATTACTATAATTTTACTAATTATAGAGATTTCCATATTATATTGGCTAGGAATGAGAAGTAGTTATACATTAACAGAGCTTATTGGTTATGATGAGACAAATAAAGATAATTTGCCTCCTGAATATGATATAAAAAAGATAATGGTTCGTTCTGCTTTAGAATTAGATGATTTGACTATTCAATATTTAGGGCTTGATTTAGAAAAACATGTCTCTAAAAAATGGGTACTATTTAGTAGTTTACTCTATAAAGCAAAAATAGTTCTAACAAGTGCTATTGCTAGAATTCTTTTAGCTAAACTGTTTGCTAGAGAGACTTTAAGGTTTGGTTTTGTTTGGGTCTCTGTTCCTGTTACAGCTTTTTGGGACGCTATTGTTATGTATAGAGTAATAAAAGATACTCGATTGCGTCTATTTGGGTATCATCTATCTAAATATATTATTGATGAGATTTTAACTGATAAGGTTTTAGATAAATACTCTCCTCATACAGTAGAAGGAACAATTCGAGCAGTCTCTACTATGATAGTTTTAGCTAAGAATTATCACCCAAATAATATAATTTTGCTTATTAGATTAAGTAACCACTTAAATATTAATGAAGCTAAAGATTATGATGATTTGGATAAGTTTTTAGAATATCTGAAAAATTCCTCTAAAGAGGAGAGACATCTTTTAAGAACTCTATCTGGAATTTCAGCAGTTTTTGATGGAAAACTTAATAAAAAAGAGAAAAAAGCTTTAATTTTGATATTTGGAGATGAATATAATGGATATATGAGCTTTACTAAAGAGTTAAAATCACTACTTTTAAAGAGTAGATTACATCAATCGGCAAATTTATGCTCTAAAAATTTGCTTTTAAAATAGTAAAAAAAGAGTATAATTAGATTATATTATAGAAAAAGGAAAAAATCATGAAAAAAAAATTAGATACAATAAAAGATACAATTAGCAGTTCAGATAAATTAACCGAAGAACAAAAGAGTTCAAGTTTTAAGATTATTGAAGAGTGGTCAGCTGAAGATAAAGCTTTTGGAATTTTATTTGAAAAGTTAACAGAGATTTCAAAAGATATAGAACCTATTTTAGTAGAATTAGGTCTTGCATAAAAGGAGATAGATTATGGATATGGTAGAAAAAGAGTTAGAGAGTAGAAAAGAGAATATAAAAAAAGAAGTTAAATTTCTATTTAAAGCAAATATGAAATTTACAGATTGGGATGTTCCAGAAGCTGATGATGAAAAAGCATCTAAGATTTTACTTGATATTATTAAAGAGGCTGTAGCCGAAATTGAGCAAGATATAAATAATGGGAAATATAAAAATTATTAATGGCTAAAAATTTAGGCTTTAAGGAGATATTAGCAATAGCTATTGGTGGAATGGTAGGTGGTGGAATTTTTACCATTTTAGGTATTTCTGTATCTATGATTGGAGCATTAGCTCCATTTGCTATTGCTTTAGGTGGTGTTGTGGCATGGTTTGCAGCTTACTCTTATGTTAAGTTAGGACTCTATTATAAAGATGAGGGTGCAACTTATGCCTTTTTTAAAAGAACTTATCCCAATTCACATATGGCAGCCTCATTTATAGGGTGGTACACTATCTTTGGATATATTAGTACCTTAGCTCTATATGCTTATACCTTTTCATCTTATGGAATTAGTGGTTTTGCATTTGGTGATAGTGAATTAATACGAAAAATAGTAGCTATTGGAATTATTTGGTTATTTACTTTTATAAATATTTGGAGTGTTAAAGGTATGGGTAAAATAGAGGATATAATGGTATATATAAAATTAGTTATTTTACTTATTATCTCTTTAGCTCTTATATTTTTTGCTAAAACTGATATAAATACCTTTAGTTCCATGATTATTAAAGATTTTCATACAACACCGATTATGAGTATATTAATTGTATCTTCAGTTACATTTGTAGCTTATGAGGGATTTCAATTAGTTATAAATGCAGTTAATGAGATGGAAAAGCCTAATATTAATATACCAAAAGCTATATATTCGGCTATATTTTTAGTGGCATTAATCTATTTTATTATTGCATTAAGTGCAGTATTAGCAATTCCTGCCGAAGATTTAATAAGAAATAAAGAGTATGCACTAGCTTCAGGAGCTAACGATATTATGGGAAATTTTGGTAGTAATTTAGTAGTTTTTGGAGCAATATTAGCTACAAGTAGTGCTATTAATGGGACTTTATTTGGTTCATCTAGGCAAATGGCTAGAATTGCAGATGATGGGTATTTACCATCTATTATATCTAAACGAAAAGGTAGCATTCCTAAAATGGCTATTATAGCTATGGCTACAATAGCTTCACTACTTATTGGAATTGGTGGACTTCGTTTAATTTTAGAGTTTGGAAGTATTACATTTTTGTTGGTATCTCTATTAATGGCGATTGCCAATTTTAAAATAAGAGTTAAAACAGACTCATCAAATATTATTACTATAATATCCATAATAGGGCTACTATTAGGAACTATATTAATTTTATATTATGAATATATATTTAATTTACAACAACTAATATTTATTTTAATATTATATATAGTTTTATCTATAGGTGCTTGGGGTTATGGTAAAATCAATATTAAGCTTTTAAAATAATGAGATTTATTTTTGTACTGTTTTTATTTATGCAGATAGTATTGGCTAATTCTTTACAAAATGCTATAGATAAGGCATCTGCTTATGATACAATAAAATTATATAGTGGAGTATATAAAGGAGATATTACTATAAATAAACCTCTAACTATTTTAGGAATTGAGAAAGGCGTAGAGATTAAAGGTAATGGTAATGGAACAGTTATTAAGATAAATAGTTCAGATGTTATTTTAAAAAATCTTATTATTAGTAATAGTGGGGATAAATTTTATGATATAGATTCAGCTATAAAAATAAAAAACTCTAAAAGATGTCTAATAGATAGATGCACCATAAAAAATACACTCTATGGCATAGATATGAGTATGGTAAGTGACTCTAATATTACAAATAATAAGATTACCTCAAATGGCAAAAATATAGAGTTTAGAGGAAATGGTCTAAAACTATACTACTCCTCCAATAACCTTTTTTTTAAAAATATTATCAAAGATGTAAAAGATATAACACTAAACTACTCACACAATAATATTTTTAAAGAGAATAGATTTTTAAATAGTAGATTTGCTACACATTTAAGTTTGAGCCATTCTAATATTTTAGAAAATAACTTCTATCAATATAACTCGGTATCTATTATGATTATGGGTGCAAAAAACACTAAAATAGTAAAGAATAAGATATTAAGCTCAAAAGGAAGTGCTGGAATAGGTGTTGTTATTAAAGGTGTATCTAATTTTAAATTTAAGAGAAATATTGTTAAATTTAATGCTAAAGGTTTATATATAGAGGGTGGAGAAAAGGGTAAAGGTATAAAAAGAGAGATTATAGGAAATGAAATCTCATATAATAAAGAGGCATTACATTTTCATCAAAGTATAAAAGATAATATTATAATAGACAATCGAATATTTGGAAATATAGATGATGTAGTTAAAGATTTACCAAGTAAAATAAATAGTTCAAATATTATAAAAAGAAACTATTGGGATAGATATAAGGGGTTTGATAGAGATGGAGATAATATAGGAGATAGACCATATAGAGTCTATCAATATTTTAGTAGATTATGGGAATATAATAATAAGGTTAAATTCTTTTACGCTTCTCCTATTATGAGTGCTTTAAACTTTATTTCAGAGTTAGCACCATTTATTGAACCAAATTTATTAATAGAAGATAGTGAGCCAATTTTAAAAAAAGAACTATAAATCTAACATTTTCACACATTTTGGACACTTATTCTTGATATAATTCCCCCATAAGAGTCATAACATTCTCCTCCTTTTAAATTTTTGAAAGGCTCTTATTCATTAGCTTTTATTTTATATTTTATTCCACCACTAACCATTAAGGTTAAAATAAAAGCTGATTCTATTTCTACTTATTCTAAAATACGATACAATACCATTTAACAATTATAATATTAGGATTTTATAGTGTCAAAGAAAATTGCATCAGCAAGAATTACAGAAAAAAGTTCAAAACTACTTCAAGAGTTAAATAACTCTCTTCCATTTGATAAAATACTCTATAAAGAAGATATAGAGGGTTCTATAGCTCACGCTTTTATGTTATCAGAACAAGGTATTATCTCTAAAGAGGATTATAAAGAGATAAATAGAGGTTTAAATGAAATATTAGAAGAGATAGAGAGTGGAGAGTTTAAGCTTAATGGAGATGATGAGGATATTCACATGGCTATTGAGGGGAGACTTACAGAGAAGATTGGAGATGCAGGTAAAAGACTTCATACTGCAAGAAGTAGAAATGACCAAGTTGCATTAGATTTTAGACTATATGTTCAAAAAAATACAAAAAAGATTGCTAAATTACTACTTAAAAATATAGAGACTCTTATTAATCTAGCAAAAGATAATACCTCTACTCTTTTACCAGGTATGACACATCTTCAACATGCTCAACCTATTAATTTTGGGTATCATTTAATGGCTTATGCTAGTATGTTTAAAAGGGATTATGAGAGATTTATAAGCTCTTTCCATAGAAACAATCTATCTCCAATAGGTTGTGCAGCATTAGCAGGAACACCACACCCTATTAATAGAGAGATAACTTCATCTAAACTTGGATTTAAAGAACCAACTTTAAACTGTTTAGATACTGTAAGCGATAGAGATTTTGCTTTAGAAGTTCTATTTAATATATCAACAATGCTAATGCACATTAGTAGATTTAGTGAAGAGATTATTTTATGGTCTTCTAGTGAGTTTAAATTTATAACTCTAAGTGATAGACATGCTACAGGTTCTTCTATTATGCCACAAAAGAAAAACCCAGATATTCCAGAGCTACTTCGTGCAAAAACAGGTAGAGCAAATGGAAATTTAATTGCACTATTAACTGTTATGAAAGGACTTCCATTAGCATATAATAAAGATATGCAAGAGGATAAAGAGGGAGTTTTTGACTCAATTAAAACAGCTCTATTATCATTAGAAGTTTTGGAAGAGATGGTATCGCAAATGAAAGTAAATAGGCAAAATATGGAAAAGGCTTGTATGATAGGACACCTTAGTGCTACAGATTTAGCAGACTATTTAGTAAAAGAGATAGGAATTGCTTTTAGAGATGCTTATCATATAACAGGAGGTGTTGTAAATTTAGCAGAAAATAAAGGTTTAGATATATCTGAATTATCTTTAGAAGACTTACAAAGTGTTGATAGTAGAATAGGAGAGAGTGTTATAGAGTTACTAGATAATAGAGCCTCAATGAATGCAAGAAATTCAGAGGGTGGAACAAGTAGTGCTAGAACAAAAGAGCAAATAGAGAAAATGAGTCTTTGGATAGAATTACAGAAAGAGGAGATTTAGAGTATGTTTGGATTTTTTAAAAGTAAGCCAGTAGAATTAAAAGCTATATCTAGTGGTGATATTGTAGAGTTAGAAGATGTTAAAGATGAAGTATTTTCACAAAAATTAGCAGGTGATGGAGTAGCAATTATTCCACTAAATGGAACTATTTTATCACCAATAGATGGAAACTTATCAAAAATATTCCCAACAAATCATGCCTTTTTAATTACTGCAAAAGATATAGAGGTTATGGTTCATATTGGATTAGATACTGTGGAATTAAAAGGAGAGGGATTTAAAAGATTAATAGAAGAGGGAGAGAAAATTAAAGCAGGAGATGCTATTATAGAAGTTGATTTAGACTATTTAAAAGAAAAAGGAAAAGATACTATTACACCTATTTTAGTAAATAGCCAAAAGAGTATAACTATTGAAAATAAAAAAATTGGTTCTATTAAAGAAAAAGAAGCTCTTTTTGAAGTAAAATTTAAATAACCAAATTTTGGTTATTTAAAATATAATCTTTTAAGAACTTTTTACATCTTTTACTCTATAAATAACAGCATACATTAAAGGTACAAAATATAAATTTAAGATAGTAGCCCAAGCTACACCAAAACCTAAACTAATTGCCATTGGTTGTAGTATTAGAGCTTGACCTGATGCAAAAAACATAAGTGATGATAATCCAATTACAGTTGTAATTGATGTTAATAGAATTGGTCTAAGCCTTTGAGTTGCTAACTCTACTAACTCTTTATAGTTTTTAGACCCTTTTATAAAACTTAGCATAATTAAACCATCATTTACAACAACTCCTGCTAATCCTATAATCCCCATAACACCTGGCATTGTAAGATTTATTCCCATTAATTTTGAACCAACCAAAACTCCAAATATAGAAAGAGGTATAATTGAAATAATAATTAGTGGGTCAATGGCTGAATTAAACATCCATACTAAAGTAATAAAAATTAAGAAAATTGCAATAATTCCTGCTTGACTCATCTCTCTTTTCATTTTACTATTCTCTTGTTCTTCACCTTTTATAAGAATTTTTATACCACTCTTTTTTAATTTCTCTAATAGTGGTTTTATTTTTTTCATAACCTCTGAGGCTACTATTTTTTTACTATCAACTCTTGCAAAAACAGAGTATAATTTATCTCCATCTTCTTTAAATATGCGAACAAAGCTCTTTTGATAGTAAAAATCACATACATCTTTTAAAGATACAACCTCTCCATTAGGTGTGGTTAATCTAAAGTTATTAATACTTCCCTTAGTATCTTTATATCTGTCTTCTACTTTAATTCTTACTAATCCATCACTACTAAATGCTTTTGCATATTCACCTTTAAAAAAAGAGCCTCTAAGAGATGATATTATATATCCCTCACTAAGTCCTAAAGATTGTCCATACTCATTAACTCTAAGTTTTAACTCTCTCTCTCCCTCATTAGCATTATTGGATATATCGTGTACTCCATCTATAGTAGATAGATTATTTTCCAATAAAGATATGGCTTTTAACATCTCTTTTTGATTATTAGCAGATACTCCTATCTCTATATCATGACCTACAATTCCTGTCTGTTGAGCAAAAATATTAAACTCTTCAAATATCTTTTGATTATTAATTGTAAGCTCCCCTACCCTATTTAAGATATTTTTTTGAATATTAGTTACAAGTTCTTGTGCTTTAATATGTCGTATCATATCGCTACCATCATACTCTAATGAGAATATTGGATTTATATATTTATCAAAAAAGTTCTCTGGTGCTTTTTCATGAAGATTTACAAATATCTGAAATAGGTTCTCACCACTCTCTATACTCATATCAGAATTCATTCTAAATCCAATTACAGATGTAATTGAGTCAACAGTCTCTTTATCTATATTATCTAGTAGCTCTTTTTCTACTTTGGTTACAAACTTTTCTGTCTCTTCTAATTTATTATTAATATTAACTTTTCCATTAATATATATCTGTTGCACATCAAACTCTGGAAATAGTTGAAATTTAGTAATTTTTATCATACTAATTGTTCCAAATATAATAAGTCCTACTAATGTAAATAGAGATACCCACTTTACTTTTAATAATGTAGCTAAAATCTTTCTATATAGACCATACATTATACCCCAAAATGAGTTTTCCCCCTCTTGAAGTCTATGGATTTTTCCTATTGAGAAAAACTCTTTTGCATGAAGTGGCAGAAAATAAAAAGCTTCAAATAGAGAACTAATTAGTAAAATAGAAATCATAACTGGTAATACTTTCATAAACATTCCCATCTTTCCACTCATAATTAGAAGTGGTAAAAAAGCAAATACAGTAGTAAGTGTAGAGGCTAAAACAGCAGGGAACATTTCAATAGCACCATCAATAGAGGCTTCTCTTGGACTTTTACCCATTTCTATATGTCTATATATATTTTCAGCCACAACAATAGCTTCATCTACTAACATTCCTAAAGCTATTAATGCACCAAGAAGTGTTAACATATTTAGACTATATCCTATCATATCAGCAAATACAAGTGTAACCATAAATGATGTAGGGATACCAAGTCCTACAACAAGTGCTATACGAAAGTTTAAAGTTAAAAATAGAGAAAACATAACCAATATTAGACCAAAGAGTATATTTGAAGATACTAAATTTAGACGATTTTTAATCCAAACAGAGGTGTCAGTATAGCTTTCAAAAACTATTTCACCTTTATAATTTTCACTATACTCTTTTAGTACCTCTTTAACCTCTTTTACTAAAGCTATTGCATTACCCTCTTTTGTCTTTTTTATATCTAAAGATAGGTTTGGTTTTCCATTAAAATGTGATAACTGTTTAGGTGTAGCTAAACCAATATATACAGAGGCTATATCCTTTAAATAAAATCGTTTACCATTAATGCCAATTATAGTATCTTCTAATTTCTCCTTACTCTTTTCACCATTAATTGTAGATATATATAGGTGGTTTCCCTGCTCTTTTACTGTTCCTACAGGAAAAATAGATGATATATTACTAATAGCCTTATATATAGCACTTTTAGATAATCCATAAGCATCTATCTTTTTTTGGTCTAGTGTTATAAGTATCTCTTCATCCGATTTTCCACGAATATCAATACCACTTAAATCATCAATTAAGGCTAATCTACTCTTTAAATTATCTGCAACATCAACAAGTTTCTTTTTAGATACATCTCCAGAGATAGCCACCATTACAAGAGGATACTCTTGAATAGCCACCTTTGCAATAGGTTCGTCCATATCTGATGGTAAATCTTTTCTAGTATTTGAGATAATATCTTTTACATCACTTAAAACAAGTTGTGGGTCATTTCCTCTTTTTATATCAGCTCTAATCATAAAAAGACCATTTTGGATAGTTGTATCTATAGTATCAATTTCAGATAGAGATTGAAGCTCATCTTCAAGAGTTTTAACTACCATTTTATCCAATACATCACCACTAGCACCCACATATCCACCACTAATAGATATTTGGTCAAGTTGAGATGGTGGAAAAATCTCTTTAGGAATATTTTTATAGGCAAATATAGACATTATTATCATAAAGAGCATAAATATATGGTTTAGTGCTGGTCTATCAATAGAAAACTCTAAAAACTTTTTAATCATTAACTATCCTCTACTCTTGGTTTAAAACATTCTCTTGATATTTAACATTTTCAAGCTTATGTTGTATAATTTTTTGCTCTTCTCTAAGAGTTTGAGCAATAGACTCATAGTGTGCTATCTCTCTGCTCTCATAATATATATTATTATCTAAATATATATTAGGAAGAGTTAAAAGCATAACCAATAGAAATGAAACTATAGTAATAATTATCATACTTCCAGTTACACCATTCTCTTTTATTTGTGGTTTTAAACTTCTTGGCATAGAGTATCCTTTTTATATGTATTATAATATTTTTTGATAGAATAAGAACTTATATTGATTATAGCAAATTTTGTTACAATTCGATTTATAGAAGTTTTATTTTAAGAAAAAAATAGTAGTTTAACTAAAAAAATTTATAATTTTTTGATAAGAAAGGATACTGAAAATATTGAATAATAGAGATAAGATAAAAAAGATATTAGAGAGTAGAATATTAGTAATTGATGGTGCAACAGGTACACAGATACAAAATTTAGATATTCCAAAAGAGGCTTGGCTTGATGAGAGTGGAGAGGAGCAAGAGGGGTGTAATGAGCTTTTAAATGCAACAGCTCCCCACCTTATGCAAGAGGTTCATAACGGTTATGCTAAAGCAGGGGCTGATTTAATTAAAACTAATACCTTTGGAACTATGCCTTGGGTTTTAGATGAGTATGGAATGGGAGATAGAGCATATGAGCTATCGAAAAAAGGAGCAGAAATTGTAAAAGAGATTTGTAACAGATACTCAACCCCAACTAAACCTAGATTTGTATTAGGTTCAATAGGACCGGGAACTAAACTTCCATCATTAGGACACATTCACTATGATGAGATGTTTCAAGGATATACAACTACAGCTTTAGGATTAATTGATGGTGGGTGTGATGTTTTTTTACTAGAGACTTGTCAAGACCCACTACAGATAAAATCAGCAATTCACGCTTGTGAAGAGGCAAATAGAGAGAGAGGCACTGATATACCTATTATGGTTTCGGTTACTATTGAACTTAGTGGAAGTATGTTAATTGGAACAGATGCTACGACTATTGTAACTATTTTAGAGCCATTTAATATTTTATCTTTAGGCTTTAACTGTGGAACAGGGCCTGACCAAGTTAAAAAACATCTAAAAACTCTATCTGAACTATGCTCAATACCAATTTCAGTACATGCCAATGCAGGATTACCTCAAAATAGAGGGGGCTACACCTATTATCCAATGGGACCAGATGAGTTTACCAATAAACAGTTAGAGTTTACTAAATTTGATGGAGTTAGTTTTTTAGGTGGTTGTTGTGGAACAACTCCTCAACATATTTACGCTCTACAAAAAGCAGTTAAAGATATTAAACCAAAGACTCCAAAAGGTAAAATAGAACCATCTATTGCTTCACTATTTAATACAACAGAGTTATTTCAAAAACCAGCCCCTTTGCTTATTGGTGAAAGAAGTAATGCCACAGGTTCAAAAGCCTTTAGAGAGCTTATTTTAGCTAGTGATTATGAGGGAACACTAACTGTAGGACAAGCACAAGTAAGAGATGGTGCACACTGTTTAGATGTAAATGTGGAGTTTGCAGGTAGAGATGGTGCTAGAGATATGAGAGCTGTTATGGAGATGTATAATCAAAAAATTCCTCTTCCTCTTATGCCTGATGCTACTAGAGTAAACACTATGGAGGAGGGTTTAAAATGTATTGGTGGAAAACCTATTATAAACTCTGTTAACCTTGAAGATGGTGAAGAGAAGCTTGATGCTATATGTAAATTGGCTAAAAAGTACGGTACTGCTTTGGTATGTTTGACTATTGATGAGAAAGGAATGGCAAAAACAACCGAAGATAAGTTACGAATTGCTGAAAGAATTTATGATTTAGCAGTCAATCGCCATAAGATAAATCCTAGAGACCTTATTTTTGATATGTTAACATTTACAGTAGGTTCTGGTGATGAAGAGTATAGAGATGCTGGAATTCAGACAGTAGAAGCTATTAGAGAGCTTCATAAAAGACACCCTGAAGTTGGTTCAACTTTAGGGTTATCTAATATCTCATTTGGTTTAAGTATGAATGCTAGAAAGTTCTTAAACTCTGTATTTCTTCACCACTGCTTAGAGGCAGGAATGACAAGTGTTATTATTAATGTTAAACATATTGTGCCTCTATCTAAAATGGATAAAGAGGATATTGATATATGTGAAAAGCTACTTTTTAATCCTAATGACCAATCTCTATTTAAATTTATTGAACACTTTTCAGATAAGAGTGTAGAAGATGACCAAACAGATGAGGAGTATGAGGCATTAAGTACTAAAGAGAAAATTGCTAAACTCTTGCTTGATGGTGATAAAGAGAGAATGATACCTTTAGTTGAAAAGGCAAGGAGTGAGATAAATCCTGATACTATAGTAAATGAGATTTTAATAGATGCTATGAAAGTGGTAGGAGAGCTATTTGGTAGTGGACAGATGCAACTTCCATTTGTGCTTCAATCTGCTGAAACTATGAAAGCTACAGTTGATTATTTAAATCCATACCTAACAAAGCAGGAGAAAGAGACAGATACAACTTTAGTAATAGGAACTGTCAAAGGTGATGTTCATGATGTTGGTAAAAATCTAGTTGATATAATTTTATCCAATAATGGATTTAAAGTTATAAATGTAGGGATAAAAACCGATTTACAAGAGTATCTTGATGTTATGAAAGAGAGTAATATTCAAGCTATAGGCATGAGTGGACTTTTAGTAAAATCAACAGCCGTTATGAGAGATAACTTAGAGGTTATGGCAGAGATGGGAATTACAATTCCTGTACTTTTAGGTGGGGCAGCTTTAACTAGAAGTTTTGTAGATGATTTCTGTCGTCCTATATATAAGGGAGCTATATTTTACTGTAGAGATGCTTTTGATGGAGTTATTGCAATGAGTAGAATAGAGAAATATAACGAAGACCCATCGGTTGGACTTGATACAAGACTTGCAGGAGATATGAAAGAGAGGGAGAAAGTAGTAAAGAAAAAGGTTATCATTCCCCCATTTGAAGAGATAAAAATGCCTGAAAGTGTAGATATTCCAACTCCTCCATTTTGGGGAAGACGAGTTATGCAAAAAGATGACTTAGATTTAGATATGGTTTTTAGTTGGGTAAATAAGAGAACCGTTATTAAAATGCATTGGGGATATAAGAGCAAAGGAATGAGTAAAGAGGAGTATCAAAAACTCTTAGATACAAAAGTCTATCCAACCTATGAGAGACTAAAAAAAGAGTTTATAGAAAAAGAGTTATTTAAACCAACTATTATCTACGGCTACTATCCATGCAGAAGCAACGACCAAGAGTTACTTCTTTTTGATGAGAGTGAGGGGTGGAATGTAGATAGTAATGCTAGTAGAGAGAGATTTGATGAGGTAAAAGATAGAGTCAAAGTTAAATTTAGCTTTCCAAGACAAACAAGAAAACCTCATCGTGCATTAAGTGACTTCTTCAGACATAATAGACACGATGTTATAGCCTTAACCTGTGTTAGTGCAGGAGAAAAATTTTCAGCCTATGAAAAAGAGCTATATAATGCAGGAGAGTATTTAGAGTATAATATGGTTCATGGCTTTTCAGTTGAGTTGGCAGAGGCTTTAGCAGAGGTAGCACATAAACAGATTAGATTAGATTTAAATATAGCAAGAGAGGACGAAGGACATACACTAAGAGATGTGAGAATGAACCGTTATCACGGAGCTAGATACTCGTTTGGTTATCCTGCATGTCCTGATTTAGAGCAGAGTCGTGAACTATTTGATATGTTAAAACCTGAAGAATTTGGTATAGTTTTAAGTGAGACTTTTCAAATTCACCCAGAACAGAGTACATCAGCACTTGTAGTTCACCACCCTAAGGCTACTTATTATGCCATTTAGTTTTTAAGTTAATTATACCTCTATGCTAAGGTGTTAATTTCATCTTTATTATTTTAAGCAAGTTATTGTAATGTGGAGGGGGAGGAGATGTTGTGAAGTATTAAATAATAAAGATGATATGTAATTATATAGTTAAAGTGTTAGCAAAGTATTAGCAAATTATATTTTCATAACTTTTACTTCTCTATATCAGATAATACACAATCAATAACTAATTAAAATCAGATAATACACAATCAATAACTAATTAAAAAAAATAATAACCTAAAGGTATTCTTATAATTTTATATTTGTTATAATTAAATAAAAAATAGGGTACTAGTATGCTTGGAAAATTGATTATAGCTTCACTATTAACGGGGATTATTAGTGGATTTTTTATCACTTTTTATGAGCTACTAATAACTTTATATGCAAATGCAGTAGGAGGGATATTTTTACCTCTTATGAGTATAGGTGCATTAATAGGTTATGGGTTTGGTGAGTTGATAATACAATTTAACTATTTTCCAACATTAGAACCTTTCTATTTTGCGGCCGTTGGAGCTTCTGTATTTATGGGTGTTATTATGAAACTACCTCTTACTGCTGTTGTACTATCTATTGAGACAACTTTTGACTATAATGTCGTTATTGCTACAGGCATTAGTGTTGTTTTAGTTAGTTACTTTTCTAATTTATATTTTAATATTAGAAAAAGATATATAACTAGAGCAGATAAAATTTAAAATAGGACTAATAAATGATAATTTTTATTCACGGTTTTGGAAGTTCAGGAAAAGGTGGCAAGGCAGAGTTATTTAGAAGATATTTTAAAGAGAAAAATATCCCTTTTATAGCCCCATCACTATCTTATGTTCCAGAACTAGCAATCTCTACATTAGAGGAGTTAATAGACTCTTATACTAATGTATCGTTAATAGGTTCATCTTTAGGAGGTTTCTACTCAATATATCTATCAAATAGATATAATCTAAAAGCTGTTTTAATAAATCCTGCAGTTAAATCAGAAAAAACACTTAAAAGACATATAAAACAGAAAGGGTATTCTATTAATTATTATGATGAAAGTTCTTTTGAGTGGAGAGAGTCACATTTAGAGATGTTAAAAAGATATATAGTAGATAAACCAAATGAAAAAAATATATTTCTTTTATTGCAAAAAGGTGATAAGGTGATGAGGTCTTAGATTATAAAGATGCTTTAAAAAAGTTACCAAATGCAAAAAAGATAGTGGAAAATGGGGGAAACCATAGTTTTAGTGGAATTGAGAGATATTTTGATGAGATTAGAGAGTTTTTAGCGTAAAATATTGTGAATTCTTTTTACTTTTTAATAAAACAGATAGAACTTATAAATTATAAGTACAAAAAGATAAATGAGATTAATGTAGATAAATTTAATATATTTTCTATTTTAAGAGATGAAAGAGATGAGGTTAATTTACACTCCAAATTTATCTATGAGCTTCTAAATCCTAAAGGTTCACATAATCAAGGTGATATTTTTTTAAAACTTTTTTTGGAAAAAATAGTATCTATCAATAATATGGAAACTTTTAAGGTATATAGAGAAAAATATAATATAGATATACTGATTTTATCTAAAAATAGAGCAATTATAATAGAAAATAAGATAGATACAAAAGACCACTCAAATCAGCTTAGTAGATATATAGATATTATAAAAGGTATAGGTTATAAAAATATTTCAACTATATATTTAACACTTAATGGAGAAGAACCAAATGAGTCTATAAACGATATTATCTGTTTATCTTACTATAAAGATATTAAGAAATGGATAGTAAAATCTATTGAAAAAGTGGCACAAAAACCTACGCTAAGGGAGACACTTATTCAATATCTAAATCTTATTAATAAAATAACATATCAAATAGATAATAGAGGATTTATAATGGAAGTTAAAGAATTACTTTTAGAAAAAGATAATCTAAAAACTATTTTAAATATAGAAGATGCAATTATCGAGGCGAAAATAGAAACGCAACTTATATTTTGGAATACTCTTTTAGAAAAATTACAAAATAAATATCAATTCAATTTTTATAGTATATATGGTGATAGTAGTATATATAGCAGTGTTCGTAAATATTATACTAAGAAAAAGAACAGAAAAGATTATGGTTTTGAATATAAAGTTGATATAAATCTATATTTTTTTATTGAGATAAAAGATAATATCTATTATGGATTTTACTTTAAAGAAGAGGATAATATAGAAAAAAAACAGTTAGATGCTTTAGATACCATAAATATTAATTGGCAAGATAAATATTGGAAATATCCAAATAAAAAATTGGATTTTGAAGACTTTAATAATGAAAATATTTTAGACCTACTAGATAAAGCTCAAAGAAAGATAGATGTGGATAAAATTTTAGATGAAATTATATTTTTAATAGAAAATTATAAGAAAGGATTAAAAAAATGATTACTAAACTATCTTTTACTGTATTATTAAGTTCTATATCTCTCTTAGCTATGCCAATATCACAAGTTCAAACAGCAGATAAAAAAGTTTTGGGTTGTATAAAAGGTATTGGTGAAAAAAGATTAAATAATATTTTGATATACAGAAAAGAGCATAAACTTGAAAATAAGAGTGATTTATTAAATATATCAGGAATAGGAAAAGGCATTTTAAAAAATATTGAACAAGATATTAAAAAGAAAAGCTGTTTAGTAGATAAACAGAATTCATTACCAAAAAAAGAGAATAAAAAGGCTATTGGGGCTAAATGAAATTCTCATTTATATACTTCATTATAAATTTCCATTATTAAAGAAGCCACAACATAGTAAGCAAATAGTATAATTTCACAATTAATATATTATAATATTGAGTGGAATAGTGAATATAATAGAAGATATAAAAAAATACCTAAAGAGTTGGATTGAAAATGGTACTCCGACTACCAAATTTAAAGATATAAATTTTGATAATAAAATTAATGTAGCTAGAAAAATAGTTAAACTCTCTTATAAAGATAAAATTATAGATGAGATATATAACTCTTTTAATAATCAGACTATAGTCTATATTTTAGGGCTGTATATGTATAACTCTTTAACCTTTAAAAAATATAATTTTAGTTTAGATGATAGAGAGGTAAAAGAGCCAAGAGTTTATCAGTTTCTAAATATGGTTTTACAAGAAGAGAGAGAAAAAAGAGAGAGTGACCCTAAAATACTTCTATCTATCTTTGATTTTGACCCAAGAGATATTATAGAAGAGAGTATTGAAAATAGTAATTATAGAGTAGAGCTTTTTTCAACTTTAGGTCTGACTCGTCTTACCAATCAAGACTATTTAGGTTTTGTAGAGTTAGATAACGCTTTAGCTTTAATCGTAGCAGACGGTGTTGGTGGTGGTGAGAGTGGTGAGATTGCTAGTAAAATAGCTATTGATTTTACTATTAGTAGTATTAAAAATTCTCTCTCTTCTCATACTTCAAATAGTAAATCTATTCAAAATTTTTTAAAAGATACAATTTTCCTATCAAATCAAAAGATATTAGAGTATGCTAATAGTCATGATATTTCTATGATGGGGACTACTCTTAGTATAGCTTTAATTATAGATAAAATAAATTTATATATTGCACATATTGGAGATAGTAGAATATATGAGTTAGATAGTAGTTTAAAAGTTGGACAGATTACACAAGACCACTCTGTAGTAGAGGTGCTATTTAGGTCAAATAAAATAACACAAGAGCAGAAAAGTGCCTATAAAAAAAATATTTTAGCTTTTGTTTTGGGAAAACGAAATCTAAAAAAAGATAATATCTTTGTTCAACAATCTATTCTTTATGATAATAGTAAACTTCTTTTATGTAGTGATGGTTTTTGGGAAAAGATAAAAATTACTAAAGAGACATTTAATAAACCTTTTAATGATTTAAAAGATGAGATATATAGTAGTGTCCCAACTGATAATGTAACTGTTATTAGATATTTTCCAAAAGTATCTAAAGTTGATATTAAAGATAATATATATGAAGATTATGAAGAAGAGATAGATAATCATAAAGTAGAAAAAAAGATAAAATATAGAACAAATAGAAAAATTAGTAAAGGTGATATTATAGCAAATAGATTAACCTATTTAAGAAATATGTTAATATTTGTTGTTATAATCTCATCTATAACTTTTTTTATTTTAAATTTTTTTACTTCATAAAATATAGAGGAGGTGAGTAATTAATGGTACCACAAAGCAATGAACATTTAGCTATAGGTTATAAAATAGGTGGGCATTACGAGATAACAAAAGTCCTAGGTCAAGGTGGCTTTGGAATTGTATATTTAGTTAAAGATATACATAGATTAGATGCCTATTTTGTTATAAAAGAGCTGTTTTCAAGAGATTTCTCTTTTAGACATAGAGATGGAAAAACGGTATATAACAAAGCCCAAGCTAAACAAATTTTTAAGAAAATAAAAGAGGATATTATATCTGAAGTTAATATATTAAGAAGAATTAGAAATAAAAATATAGTTGAAGCTTATGGATATTTTGAAGAGAATAATACTCTCTACTCTGTTATGGAGTTTATTGATGGTGTTGATTTAGATAAGTATCTAAAAAAAGTTCCACCATATACAGAAGATGAGGCAAAAGATTTACTTCTACAGATAATAAATGGAATAAAAGAGATACATGCACTGAATATTTTACATAGAGATATGAAACCATCTAATATTATGAGAACTAAAGATGGTGTATATAAGATTATAGATTTTACAACCAATAGAACCTATGTAGATAATCAGATAACAACTGTAACAGCATTTCAAAGTCCTATCTATACACCACCTGAACTTAGTGGAAATAAAAGAGCTGTTATTGGTAAGTTTAGTGATATTTACTCTATTGGTATGACAATATGTAGAGTTTTAGCAGAAGATGAAGAGACTCTACCTAATATTACAGATAGACTTATTGACGATAGTGAATTTCAAGCTACTATAGATAATTTAAATATTAGTAGTGATTTTAAAGCAATTCTTATAAAAATGACAGAAATTGATGCAGAGGATAGATTTCAAGATTTAGAGGATATTGAAAAAGTTTTACATACCCCTTTTGATATAAGAATAGATGTAGATAATGAAAAAGAGTCCCATAAAATAGAAGAAGATAGACCTCCTAGAAAAAAGAAGAAAAAAAGAGAAGAGAAAGAAGAAGACAGTACAAAGTCTTGGTTTACAACTATAGCTATGCTTTTAGCAGTTGTATTTATAGCGTTAGGTGGATATGCTTATAAAATAATACAAGATGATAAAAAAGATGCAAAAATAGAGAAAAAAGATGAGGTCTCATCTTCAACTTATACTCCAAAACATTTACCAATATCTAAAGAGGAAGATAAAGAGGTACAAGAAGATGAGATTAAAAAAGAGATTAAACCACTTGAGATACCTGAAATAGAAGAGACCCCAACTCCCATACCTTCAAGTTTAGTTGAAGATGATGATGAAGAGATAATAGATGAGGGAGATGATAGCATAGAGATAGTAGCCACTCCAAAACCTATTATAACTCCACCTCTTTTTACACCTCCTCCAACTTTTAGACCAACTCCTACCCCAACACACCATATATCATTAGGAACAATGGTACAAGCTGGTAGAGGTGCAGGAACTCCTGCTAATCAATCTGTATTTAATAGAAGTAGTGTTCAAAACTTCTTATTAAGATTTTTAGATGTATCTCAAAGAGGTTCAGTTGATAATCTTTTATCTTATTATAACTATCGTGTAGATAGATATTTTAGATTAAGAAATATAACTCATAGAGAGATATATAGAGATAAAGTAAGATACAATAGAAAATGGGTTCATAGAGAGTTTAGACTTATATCTTTTGATATTTTATATAGATATAAAAAGGGTGGAGTTGAGTATTGTGATATTAGAAAAACTATAAGTTATAGAGTTGTATCAAGAGACTCTAAAATAGCACAAGGAACAAGTACTGTTAGAATGACACTAAAAAATAGTCCTAGTGGCTTTAAAGTTACATCAATTTATAGTATTAAATAAGAGATTGGAGAAGATTTGTATTTTATTATATCATCAGCTATTTTAGCATTTTTAGTAGCATTTATACTATTTTTCGCAAAGATGTATTTAGATATTAAAAAGAGAACCAATACAAGTAAAAGTGCTTATGGTATATTAATAGCCATTCTTGTAGCTTTTGCATGGATTATTATATCTCTTATATATTTTGATTTAATTTTAAATAAAAAGGTAAGTTTTGTAGATTACTATAAATTTCCAATAGGACATCAAAAATCAATAACTATTGGTAGTGGAGATGAAGATGGTAAAAATACATACTTAACCAATAAATTAGCAGTTAGTAGTCATCTTTTACTAAAATTAGATAGTAAAAATAGTGATTATATAGGAACACTAGAGTTACTTACAGATAAAAGAAAAGCTATTGTAAATGGTACTCTTTTACAAAATATCTCTCCTACAGAAAATAGTATTAAAGAGCAGTTAGAACTTACTTCAAAAAAGAGTAGTAAATATATTAATAAAATAAGAGTAAAAAATGGAGATTTTATTAGAATTGGATACTCCAACTATAAAATATATAGAGAAAAAAATAGTATTATATTAGATAATGTTTCCCTCAATCCACTCTCTCCTGTAAATATGTTCTATTTATATACTACTACAACCTACCCTGATATAGTTATTGGAGATAAAAAAGGTGTAGCTAAAAGTAATCTTATTTGGTTATGGGCAGTTACCTCATTTATATTTTTATCTTTTGCTACTATTCTGTTTTTTATAGTTAAGAAGTTAACAACTTATGCAAGTGGAGATAACCATTGGGCTATTATTCACCCTATACTATATTTTACTATTATTTTGGCATTTCTATTTTTAGCATCTTATATAAACTTTACTATTATGTATTTTTATCAATTTAATGTTTATGAAAAGGGAAGTCTATTTACCGAAATGGTTGTTTATGGAATGATACTACTATTTAGTATAGTTGTATATTTTCTATATCAAACTAGAGATGTCTTTAAATCATCTATTGTAGCCTCTATTATATATTTTATACTTCTACTATTTTTTATGTTTTTCTTTAAAGATTATATATACTCATCAACACATATAGCCTCTATTCCTAAATCTATGGGTATATTTTTAGGAGAACAACTTTTTATATTTGCTATATTTATGCTATTTGCTAATTTCCTAAAAAATGGAAAAGAATATCTATTTATAGATAGTTCAAAAGAGCATGTAAATAATAATATCTATAAACACTTTATATATGCAAGTATTGTGCTACTTGGAACTATATTTTTACTCTCTGTTGTTGGTCTTATTAAAGAGGGACAAGGAATGGTATTTATAGAGAGTACTAAACTATTTATATTTTTACTTGTAACTTTGTTATTTCACCACTCTTTTGGTAGAAATAGGTGGGTTTATATGGGCTTTTTATCCCTATTTTTTATACTTCTTTTAGGAACTATTTTTATGGTAAAAGATAAAGGTTCTATTTTACAGGTTGCTTTAGCTTTAGGAATTTTATTTATTTTATTTAAAGATAATTTTATAATAAAAAAGAGATATTTAATAGTTACAGCACTATTTATTGTAGCTCTTATGGTTGGCTTTTACCATTTGGAGTTAAAAGATAATGTAAGGTATGCCATGTGGACAAACCCTTTTGCCCAAGAGATAGAACCATCTACTCAATATTTTTTATATAGATATGAACAGGTGGCAAGAGGACTTTTCCTAATAAAAAATAGTACTCTCTTCTCATCAGATTTTATAAATAATAGCTTTCTACCACTCCCTGCAATACATACAGACTTTATATTTGCATTTTTTAGTAATATATTTGGACATATTGGAGTTTTAAGTCTTCTATTTGCACTTATGTTACTATCTCTATCATTTAAAAAATCTATGACTCTATATACTAAAGAGAACGAAGTATTTAAATTTATATATGGAATTAATAGTGTATTTATAGCCTATATGCTCTCATATTTTATTATAAATATGGCATCAGTCCTACAAATTATTCCTCTAACAGATGTACCTTTACCTTTTTTAACATACTCTAAAGGTATTTTAGTTCTATTTTTAATGTTATATCTATTTGTAGTTCTATTTAATTTTAATTATATTAAATATATTAAAGCAAAATAGAGTATCGCTATTTAGCGATAGTATCTTTTTCAATGGAAAATCATAGAAAACAGGATTTTTAGCCCTATTTATGATTTTTCCATATCCCAAGTTTCACCTCACCTAAAAATCCTAACTATTTTTTAGAAAATTACCATTTAGATAATTTGACATATAAGAATTTGAGGTTAAAGTGTTAGCTAAACTATTGTAGCATAAGTTGTTATTATACTTCATCTCTGATGAAGTATCTTTAATTTTAGATAAAGAAAAGTTCTTTTTTTCTAAAATATAAAGTAACACAACCAAATGTCGCTCAATAAAATTTAAAACAATTTTATCAAGAATAAACGATTTCTTAGCAAAAA
>JAMOOP010000044.1 GCA_027065385.1 Campylobacteraceae bacterium
GCTCCTAGATGTTCTACGGCATAAATTTTTAAATATTAATAGTTTCTCAGAATATAAAACTAAAGATTTCAAAAAAGAATCTATAAAATTCATTCTTGAAGACTATTACAGGGTTGCCTGACTATAAGTAATTTAAATAATTATTTATAGTTACAGCTAGAACATTGTTTATTTTGTGCTAGTTTTGGTGACTCTCTAATTATATAAAAGGACATAAAAATTGAAAAAAATATTAATAACAAACGATGACGGCTTCGACTCATTAGGCTTAAAAGCCCTAATAGAAGCCCTAAAACCATTAGGTGAAGTAACAGTAGTTGCTCCAACACTAGAGAAATCAGCTTGTGGACACTCTTTAACTTTAACTAAACCTCTTAGATTTGTAGAGATAGAGGATAGATTTTTTAAACTTGATGATGGGACTCCAACTGATTGTATCTTTTTGGCACTTCATAAACTATATAACTCTCACTATAAACCTGATATTGTTATATCTGGAATTAATAAGGGGGAGAATATGGGGGAAGATATAACATACTCTGGAACTGCATCTGCTTGTATGGAGGCTGTACTTCAAGATGTTCCTGCTATTGCTATTTCACAAGTTTGTAAAAAGCATTGTAAAAATATAGATAAGATTGGTTACGAGTTAGCAAAAGATACTATTCAAAAGATAGTTAAAAAAATATTTTATAGTGAGTTTCCACTTCCTAAAAGAAAGTTTTTAAATATAAATATTCCTCCAATATCAAAAGATGAGTGTAGAGGATTTAAAGTAACAAGAGCTGGAAATAGAATTTATGCCAATAATGCAGAGGTTCACTATAATCCAAGAGGTGTGGAGTACTATTGGATTGGTTTACCAAATTTAGAGTGGCAAGAGAGTAAGGGAGAGATAACAGATTTCCAAGCAGTTAGTCGAAATTTTGTATCAATTACTCCAATCCATTTAGATATGACCTCTTATAGTGATATAGAGAGTTTAAGGGAGTGGATATGAGATTTCAGAGATGTAAAATACTATTTGGAGAGGAGAATTTTAAAAAACTTCAAAAAACAAAAATACTTATTTTAGGAGTTGGAGGGGTTGGCTCTTATGCTTTAGATTGTTTGTATCGTTCTGGGGTTACTAATATAACTATATTAGATTATGATAGATTTGATGAGACAAATCAAAATAGACAGATAGGAAGTGAAGCTATAGGTGAACTAAAGACTAAAAGATTAAAAGAGTTATATCCAAATATAAAAACTATTAATCAAAAAATGGATATGGAGTGGGTTAAAAGTTTTGATTTTGAGCCTTTCGATATAGTTATTGATAGTGCAGATACTACTAGAGTTAAAATAGAGTTGGCAAAAAGAGTCTATAAAAAGCTTATTATGTCCACAGGTTCAGCTAAAAGGTATGATACATCTAAAATAAAAGTAGCCTCTATTTGGAAAACAGAGGGTGATGCTTTAGCTAGAAAAATACGAAATGAGCTAAAAAAGGCTAGATTTAATAAAAATTTTACAGTTATATTTTCACCTGAAGAGGATAAATGCAAAGATAGAGGTTCATGTGTAGCAGTTACAGGAGCTTTTGGATTAACTATCTGTTCAGAGGTTATAAAAAGGGTGGTTGGTTGATAATTTGTTATAATTTTAAAAAAGGAATTTTATGAGCAAAAAAAATGAAGAGCCAAAATTTAAAAAGATAGTAGTCGCAGCTGATGGATTAAGTTTAGGCATATCAATAGTAGTAGCTATTTTAATAGGTGTAGGACTTGGGATTTTTATGAAAAATCTATTTGGGTATCCGTGGTTATTGTGGCTTGGGGTATTTTGGGGAGTAAGTGGAGCTATTTTAAATGTTTATAAAGCCTATAAGGCTCAAAAAGCATCTTTAGATGAGTTAGCTAATGACCCCCGTTATAGACATAAAAAGTATGATAGTAGTGATGAGGACGAAAAGTATTAATGAAAAAGATTATTAATGCACTTTTAATAGTTGATATTGGGATTATTATTTTTTCGCTTTTAAGTGGAAATAGAGATTGGTTTATAAACTCTCAAATAGGTTTTATAAGCTCATCTTTAGTTATGTTTGCCTCTATTATATCATATAGAAATATGGTAAAATCAAGAGTTGATGCTGGTATTGTAGTAGCTGAAGATAATCGTGATACTATAGAAAAGATTGAAGACCCTTATGATTTATATAGTGAAGATAACTCTAAAGATAAAAAGAGCATGGAAGATATTGTAAAAGAGGAGAAGGAGAAACTTAAAAAAAATCGTCGCTCTATTTGGCAAGTTACAAAAGATAGTAAACCAGCACTCTCTTTTTATAGATTGGGCGCTTATGGATTACTAATTTTAGGTTTTTTCTATTTAAATAATAATCATCAATTAGATATAACCTCTTATCTATTTTCCTTACTTTTACCTCCTATTATTGTAGTTACTATGTTAATGAGGGAAAAATAGGTAAAAAATAGCTAACCTTGATTGACAGAGACTAAGAGTTTTTGATATAATCTTATTAAATTAAAATTTATAAAATTGTATAGGGAAATAGACATGGCAAAAAGTTTATATGAAACTCTAGGTATTAGTGAAAAGGCAAGTGCAGATGAAATTAAAAAGGCTTATCGTAAATTAGCACGAAAATATCACCCTGATGTAAATAAAGATAAAGAGGCTATTGATAAGTTTAAAGAGATTAATGCAGCGTATGAAGTACTTTCTGATAAAAAGAAAAAAGATGAGTATGATTTATACGGTGACCAGATGTTTGGTGGTCAAAATTTCCATGATTTTGCACGACAACAGGGTGGTTCTAATGTTGATTTAGATGATATATTAAAAAGTATTTTTGGAGGAGGTGGCTCTTCATTTGGAGGAGGTAGTTCATCATTTGGTAGTGGTTTTGGTTCATCAGGAGGATTTGGTGGTTTTGGAGGAAGTTCTGGATTTGGTGGAGGTGGTGCATCACAAGAACCAGACCAAAGAACATCAATTACCGTTCCATTTTATGTATCTATTAAAGGTGGAAAACATAATATATCTATTAATAATGAGAGCTTTGATATTAAAATTCCAGCAGGAATTAAAAGTGGTGAGACTTTAAGAGTTAGAGGTAAAGGAAATACTGTAGGCGGTCATAGAGGAGACTTACTTATAAAAGTAGAGGTTGCAGACTCTGATAGATATGTCAGAAAAGGTGACGATTTATATCTAAATATTGATATACCTCTAAAAACAGCTCTTTTTGGTGGTAAGGTAAAAATTGAAACGCTAATTCATGAGTCAATTACACTAAAAGTTCCACAAAATACAAAAAATGGACAAAAGTTTAGGGTAAAAGGTGCAGGTGTACCAAATAGAAAAACTGCTATTACTGGAAATCTTTATCTTATTGCAAATATTGTTCTGCCAAAAGTTGAAGATTTAGATGAAGATTTAGTAAAAATACTTAAAGAAAAATTACCAGATGGAGTGAAATAATGCATAGTTATGATGAACCTGTATATCTTATATCTGTTGTTGCCTCTATATTAGATATTCATCCTCAAACACTAAGGCAATATGAAAAAGAGGGTCTAATAGAACCCTCTCGAACACAAGGAAGAATGAGACTATACTCTCAAAGAGATATAGATAAGATAAAATTAGTACTACAACTAACTAGAAAAATGGGCATTAATTTAGCAGGGGTTGATGTTATCTTAAAACTAAAAAAACAGATGGACGAGATGATAAAAGAGATAGAGACTTTAAGAGAGGAGTTGCAAAAGGTAAACCGTAATGGTTCAGTACCCACGCACAAGTCAGTTGTAACAACAAGTAGCTATGATATTATTATTTTTAAAGAGTAATTTCTTCTTTAACTCCTCTAAACCCATAGAAATTCTATTTGGAAATTGAGAACTATTAAAAGTTCTCTGTCTTTTGGCAAGTCTTGCTGTATTTATAACTATTTTTTCTTCTAATTCAATTTTACTATATATCCCATCAAAATAGTCTAAAACCTCTTTTACACCTATAGCTTTCATTGAGTTTGGAGCTTTTGTATATTTTTTTTCAAGATAAGTAATCTCATCTATTAATCCCTCTTCTAACATCTTTTGGGTTCTTTTTTTAATTCTCTCTCTTAAAATATCTCTCTCTATTGCTATCTCATATATATTAAGAGGTTCTGTAATAGTAGGTTTAGGAGGATTTAATTTAAAATACTTTGTAGGAATTAAACCTGTTTCAAAAAATAGATTTAACATCTTCTCTACTCTATAATAATCCGTTGGTTTTATATTTTGCATATACTCTTTATCTTTTAAATAGAGAAAATTATAAGCCTTTTTTAAATTACTACATAAATTAGTAGTTTTTTGATAAGTTGATTTTGAAATTTTAGGCATAGGACTAATACCATCTATTAAACTCTTTAAATAAAAACTAGTTCCTCCTACTATTATAAGTAATTTTCCCTCCTTTATGCTCTCCTCTTTTGCTTTTTTATATAGTTTAATAAAAGTTGTAACATCAAAGTGTTTATCTGGATATATCTCATCAATACCAAAATGTTTAATTCCATCTCTCTCTTTAAGAGTAGGTTTAGCTGATACTATATCCATCTCTTTATATATAGCTAAAGAGTCTAAAGATAAAATATTAGCGTTATTTTTTTTTGCATACTCTATAGCTAAATCTGTTTTTCCTGAAGCTGTTGGTGCAATAAGTGCTATCTGTTTAAATTTTCTCATTATATATTTTTATAATACCAACGAATTAACTCTACCCAATTAGGGTAATTAATTGAAAAATCTAGCTTTTCATACAGCTCAAAAGTCTCTTTAAATGGACTTTTTCTAGTTGGAAAATATATCGATACTCCATTAGCATCTTGCATATTCCACCCTGAAGTTTCATTAGATAATATAAATTTATCTATTAATTTTGCTATAGTTTCTATATTTTTTGTATTAAGAGCAGATTGTGTAACTTCACTCATACTCTGTTCATATTTATCTATATAATATTTTACAATTTTATCTGCCATAGTTGTGGATTTATCTTCTAATTTAATATTTTCTAAAATATCCTCATAGTTCCATCCACTAGGTGGTTCAATATATTGTGATGCTACCATAATATCTATATTTTCTCTAAGTTGATATGCTATTTCAAACATACCCATTAAACAAGCATCAAATCCTAAAATATCAATATTAACATTAGTCTCAAGAGCTTTTTTTAGTTCAATATTATCAATAAAATCTTTTGATGTATCATCAAAAGAGACTGCTATCTCTTCTATCTCTTGATTTTTAACAAAAAGTCTCTCTCTTGTTGGGTTTTCATTATATAAATCTCTATCATCAATACCTGTACCATGACTCCAAATAATAACAATAACTCTATCTGATGGATATTGTTTAGCAGACTCTTCAATAAAAGCTTTTAATATATTTGGGTCACCACTATTTAACTCTCCTAGCTCAACTATATTCTCTTTTCCATTTTTAAAATGGTAACGAAAACTCTCTTTTTTATCTACAAATCTCCAACGGTCAATTTGAACTATTATGTCCATATTACTATAGAGTGATGCTTTTCTTATAGAATTTAAGTTTTCCATAGCATTAGAGTCTAAATTATTATCTGCACCCATAAAAATTAATAGAGTGGTGGAATTATTCATTTTGTACCTTTAATTATAAAATATATAGTTGTTTATAGCTTGTAAAAGTTGATTTTTCTTGAGATAGACTCATATTCTAGGTATCCTTTTCTTAAAAGTAACTATATTTTTGTATTTAATATTTTTAAATTTTTGATTTATTATGATAATTATACTAAAAACTTGTTTTATTTATTTAATTATATTAAAATATATCCAATTTAATAAGATAAAATAAAAAAGAGAGGAGAGTGTAACTGTTGAAAAATAGTTACAGCAATATTCAATGAACTATCCAAATTTTCCAAAAGATTGTAGATCGCTACTATGTAAATATTTAACCAAAGAGGTTTTTGAACTTCTAAAAGATAAAAAAACAGCAAACTCTTTTACCTTAGAACAGGCTATAAAATCAGGAGTTGAAAATATAGATAGTGGAATTGGAGTATATGCAGGAGATAAAGAGTCATATTCTCTTTTTGCTCCACTTTTTGACCCAATTATAAAAGAGTATCACGGTTTTAATAGAGAAGATAGCCATAAAAGTAATCTAAATATAGATGATTTAAATATATCAAATCCAGACCCAAAGGGTGAGTTTATATTATCTACTAGAATTAGAGTTGGTAGAAATATAGATAATATGCCACTTGGAACTATTATATCAAAAGAGCAGAGAAAAGAGGTAGAAAGAGATGTAGTAAAAGCTCTTAAAAATTTAGATAAAGATTTAAAAGGAGATTACTATCCACTTTTAGGAATGAGTAAAGAGACACAAAACAGACTTATAAAAGAGCATTTTCTATTTAAAGAGGGAGACCGTTTTTTAGAGTCAGCTGGACTTAATTGTGATTTTCCAGATGGAAGAGGAATTTATCATAATAAAGATAAAACCTTTTTAGTATGGGTAAATGAAGAAGACCAATTAAGAATAATATCTATGCAAAAAGGTGGAGATATAAAAGAGATATTTTCAAGATTAGTTAAAGCTATTAAATCTATGGAAAAGAGTTTAAAATTTTCATATAGTAACCATTTAGGCTATATTACATCATGCCCTACCAATCTAGGAACAGCAATGAGAGCTAGTGTCCATATAGCATTACCAAACCTATCAAAAGATATGAAAAAATTTAAAGAGATTACCGATAAATATCATCTACAAATTAGAGGAGTTCACGGAGAACATAGCCAAAGCGAGGGAGGAGTTTACGATATTAGTAATCGTCGCCGTTTAGGAGTTACAGAAGTTGAGGCTGTTTTAGATATGTATAATGGGGTTTTGGCTTTGATTGGTGTTGAGAGAGGATTTTATAATATAAAAGGGAAAAAATGAAAAAACTACCAATAGGCATAAGTACATTTAGTAAAATAAGAAAAGATAATAGTTATATATATGTAGATAAAACTAAAGATGCCTATAATCTTATAGAAAATTATAAATTTGTATTTTTATCAAGACCTAGAAGATTTGGAAAATCTCTATTTTTAGATACTTTACAAGAGATATTTGAGGGGAATAAAAAACTATTTAATGGGTTATATATCTATAATAAATGGGATTGGGAAAATAAATATCCTGTTATTAAATTAAGTTTTGGTGGAAATAGAGATATAAATGAACTAAAAAGAGGTATTTTTGATATATTAGAACTAAATCAAGAATATTTAGATATAAAATGTAAAAGTGTAGATGATTATGCTATCTGTTTTGCAGATTTAATTAGAAAAACTTATAAAAAGTATGGTAAAGAGGTAGTAGTTTTAATAGATGAGTATGATAAGCCTATTATAGATAATTTAGACCAAATAGAGATAGCAAAAGAGAGTAGAGAAGTAATTAAAAGATTATATACTCAAATTAAAGAGAATGAGAGATATATTAAATTTGCTTTTTTAACAGGAGTTAGTAAATTTAGTAAGGCTAGTATTTTTAGTGGATTAAATAATTTAGAAGATATTTCACTTACTCCAAAGTTTGGAACAGTGTGTGGATATACTCAAAAAGATATAGAGAGTCTATTTTTACCATATTTAAAGGGCGTAGATTTAGAAGAATTACAAAAATGGTATAATGGATATAACTTTTTAAGCGATAGAGTCTATAATCCTTTTGATATTTTGCTATTTATTAGAAATGACTTTAAATTTAAAAACTATTGGTTTAATACAGGAACACCAAGTTTTTTAATAAAACTCTTTCAAAAAGGGAATTTTAATTTAGCTAAATTTGAAAACATAAAATTAAAAGAGTCTCTATTAAACTCTTTTGATATAGATAAATTAAATCTTGAAACTATTATGTTTCAGAGTGGATATTTAACTATTAGTCAAGTTATAGAAAATCGAAGAAGAGTGGATTATATTTTGACTTATCCAAATTTAGAAACAAAAATAAGTTTTAATGATTATCTACTTGACTATTTTATTAAGAACCTTACTCAAAAAGGTGAAATCCAAAATAATTTAATCGATATATTAGAAGAGTCTAATTTAAATCAATTAGAAATAACTCTAAAATCTCTCTTTGCCTCAATAGCCTATAATAATTTTACCAATAACTATATAGAAAACTATGAGGGGTTCTATGCAAGTGTGATTTATGCCTATTTTGCAGGTGCTGGGTTTGATAAAATTATTGCAGAAGATGTTACTAATTCTGGGCGAATAGATTTAAGTGTTTTTATTGATGAAAAGGTTTATATATTTGAATTTAAAATTGACCAATCAGGAGCATTAAAACAGATAAAAGAGAGAGGTTATTATCAAAAATATATAGATAAATATAAAGATATTTATTTAGTTGGTGTTGAGTTTAATAGCAAAAGTAGAAGTTTAGTTAAATGTGAATGGGAGAAAATTCAATAAATGCAAAGAGTAGATAAATTTCTAGTAGAAGAGGGCTATTTTGAGAGTAGAAATAGAGCAGTTGATGCTATTAAAAGAGGAAAAGTATATATTAATGGAAAAGTAGCAAAACCATCAACTAAGTGTGATAAAAGTTTTAATATAGATATTGATAGTGAGAAATTTTATGTAAGTAGAGCATCTAAAAAGTTAGAACTTTTTTTAGATGAGTATCCAATAGATTTAAAAGGTAAAATAGCTTTAGATATTGGTTCAAGTACAGGTGGATTTGTTCAGATACTTCTTGAAAAAGGGGTAAAAAGTGTAACAGCTGTTGATGTAGGTTCAAATCAACTTCACCACTCTTTAAGAGATAATCCTAAAGTAGAGATATTTGAGGAGATGGATATTAGAGATTTTCAAAGTGAAATAAAATTTGATATAGTTACATCTGATGTATCTTTTATATCTATATTACATATTTTAAATGATATTAACCGTTTAAGTTGTAGTGATATGATTTTACTATTTAAACCTCAATTTGAAGTAGGTCGAGGGGTTAAAAGAGATAGTAGAGGTGTAGTAGTTGATATAAATGCTATAGAAGAGGCAAAAAGACGATTTGAAGAGGCTACAAATAACTTAGGGTGGAGGTTATGTTATAGTACAACTTCAAAACTTACGGGAAAATCTGGGAATATAGAGTTTATTTACTATTTTAAAAAATAGATTATTAACTAATATAATCCCCAAACAGTATCTATTCTAAATATTAGGAATAGATGGTGGTATTTTACTACTATCTTTTACAATTGGTGAGTTTGGCTTTGTAATATTATTATCATTATTGGTTGAGCTATTATTTCCACACCCTATAAATAATAGTATTGTTATTATAAATAGATAACGCATTTTTTCTCCTTTATTTTACTACTGTTTTGTTTAACTCTTCTGTAATAGTATTATCACTATTTCCAAAAAGGCTAATAAATGTCTTATTATTTATATCAAAAATAATTCCTCTATGTTGTCCCCAATCATTAGAATTAGGTTCACTAATTGGCTGATATGAGATAATTTTATTATCTTTAATTTGATACACTCCTAAGTAGTTACTTGTTTTATATTCATCAATATAGTCTCCATAGAAACGATAAGGAAATGCAAAAAGATTATCACTATTTCTATATGCTAGAGCTTTATGGTTATATTCTAGTTCACTATTTGTATTTTTATTATATTTTATACTATCTAATAGAGTAGGGTTTGAAAAATCACTAATATCAAAAAGTTCTATTTTAAGTCCTAAAGTATTTCCATCATTATCAGCATCTCTTCCAATACCTAATAGTTTATCTTCTCCTACTGGGTGTAGATAGGAAGAGTATCCATTAATCTCTAACTCTCCTACCTTTTGTGGTAGTTGTGGATTACTTATATCTATAGTATAGAGTGGGTCTGTTTGTTTAAATGTCACAACAAATCCTTTATCACCTATAAATTTAACAGATTTAATAGTCTCTCCTTCTTTTCCTAATCCACTTAAAACTCCTTGAATATTAAGTTTTCCATTCTCATCTTTTAGTGTATATATACTATTATTAGTTCCACTATCACCCCATGAAAAACCTTCTGTTGTAGCTATTCTTAAAATATTTTTATATTCACTAAGTGAGAATTGATTAAGTGGATAGCCATAAACTTCACCCTTTCCTCTATATGCTAAAGAATTATTAAGATTAAATTTATATATAACTGAACGCTCTTTATAGTTATTAAAGTTATAATATATTGGATAATTATTAGAGATTAAATAGAGTGCATTTGATGAGGCATATTGAGTATAGCTATATCCTACAAATGAGTTACTACTTTTATATTCTCCATTAGATATAGATATATTGGTAATTGTACTAATAATTGGTTCTTGGTTTTCTTTTGATGGTGCATATAGTCTTGATGGTTTTAGTAGCTCCTCTTTTGCTAAACTATCTTTTTGAATTTTAGGTGTAAGCTGTTCTATTTTTACAGTAGGGTTATTATAATCATAGTAGTAGTATTTGCCTGTATTATACTCTTCTATTATATTATAACATTCAGCATAAATGGGATATTCATTTTTTTGAGTAATAGTATCTGTTGCAGTAGTTGGTTGAGCCTCAATATAATCATCATTATATCTCTCTCTTTCAAAATACTCTTTACATTTATCTGATGGTTTAATATAGACTTTAGGGTATGTAATATTAACTTTTGGAGAAAAGTTACTTATTAGATATAGATTATTATCTATAACCCTAGAGTTTATAATAGTACCGTCAATTTTATAATTAGATATAGGTGTAATAGTGTTTATATTAGATATATCAAATATTTTAACTAAAACTTTTGGAGAGTACTCTTTTGGTGATGGAATTGTAGTTACCTCTTTATTTTTTAAAATAGCTTCTTGATACTCTGTTAATAGTACAACTAACCTATTATCTATTAGATATATTCCCTCTATCTGTTGATTATTAAAATCTAATCTATTAATAGGCTCTTTACTATTTTTAGTAAGTTTTTCAAAAGATGTTATTAAAATAGAGCTATTTTGACTATTATTTACTACATAGAAAATATTTTGATTATTATGTTTTAATATATCAGCTTCATCAACACCAATCTCTTGAATATTTGTATCTGTACTATTTTTAATTGCAGATGATTCTTCAGAAGTAGATGCTGTAGGCATAGCAGTATCAAGAGTGTTATCATCTCTAACTCCTTCCAAATATAATGGCATAATACCCCAATATGGATAGTTATTTAATAATGCCATCTCTTTTATATATCTATCCATTTCACTTTTTGAATTAAAGTTATGAAGTTTTGAAGCCTCTTTCATTATAGAGATATTTAAATCTTTATCTGCTTTTATCCATAATCCATCAGAGTTTTTTATACTATTTATAGGTGGGAACTCTTTATCTGTTTGATTATTTTTATCAAATAGTCTCCATTCTCCATTATATTTCCAAACAGTTAATCCTTTAAATATATAAGGAGATACTACACTGTCTATAGGTAAAGATATTAAATTCCACCCTTTTTTTAGAATTATTTTATCTTTTGAGATATTTTCGTTTTCTGGAGCTGTTTTTAACTCTCTATCTTTAAAAGTTAATGCCCAATCTCTTTTACTTTTAATCCAAAAACCATGCCATGGTTGGAGTGATATTAATTTGGATATATTATTCTCTTTCATTTTAATCATAATATTTCTATTAGGAGAATACCCTTGCCATCTTTGAGTATTGGCATTAAAGTGCCAAACTTGTTCAACATTTTTAGATTTAAATTTAGACATATTAATAGGAGTAGAAGAACCTATTAATTGCCACCCTTTTTTTACTAATAGAACAGAACTAGCTTCTAGTGTATAAAATATTAAAATAGTTATAAATAGTACTTTTTTCATAATTATATCCTTCTATTTAAATATAACATTATAGCATTAAAAAGAACTTTTTAATATTTAATTGAGGCATTAATATCTTTAGCTGATATTTTTTTTGTATTTAAATTATAATATAAATTTTTACCAGATATTTTACTCTCATTCATATCTATAGTAAAACCTCTATTTGTATAGGCTATTTTATCTTTTATTCTATAGTTTAAATCATTTGTCCAAAAGCTAAAACCATCATCTCTTGTTAACCACACATTACCCTCTAAATATATAAAATCTTTTATATAAACAGCTTTTTTTGCTAGTAGATTATGAATTTTTTTGTGAGTTATATTTATATCCATAAGATAAAATGAGTTTTTATCTTTTATAGCTTCTTTAGCTATTAATTGATTTTCTATTCCATTTTCATCTATCTCTAAAAGAGAGAAATTTTTAAAATATACCTCTTTTGAAGAGTTTGCTTCTATAGCTTTTATACTATTTGGTTTTTCTGTAAATATAAAAATAGCAATAACTCCTAATGCTAATAGTAAAATATACTCTATTCTTAATGCCATAACTTTAAATACTTCTCTTCTAAGCCTTCTAATATAATTAGTCTCTCAATCATCTCTCTTACAGCTCCATCTCCACCATTTTTAGATAGTATAATAGTATTATCAATATCTTTAACATAAGAAGAGGCATTATTTGGAACAAATGATATTTTAGATGAGTTAAGCATACTATAATCATTTAAATCATCACCAATAGAGGCTACACTTTCCATAGTCAAGTTTAACTCTTTTAAAAGGTTTTCTAAAACCTCTTTTTTATTATCTACTCCTTGATAGAAGTGTTTAATTCCAAGTTCTGTAGCTCTTCTTTTAACTATTTTAGACTTCCTTCCTGTTATAATAGCCACTCTTCTACCAAGTTTAATCCAAGATGATATAGCCAATCCATCTTTTACACAAAATGATTTAATCTCATCTCCATTTTGAGTATAGGTAATTTCTCCATTAGTCATTGTTCCATCTACATCTAATACTATAAGTTCTATACTCATAAAACCCCCTTTGTACTAGGAACTGTTCCAATACTATTTTTAACTAAAGCCCTTCTTAATGCAACAGCTAAAGCTTTAAATGATGCTTCTACTTTATGGTGTCTGTTTTTTCCTCTATTACATATTAGATGAACAGTTAAATTGGCATTAAATGTAAAAGCTCTAAAAAATTCTTCAACCAATTCAATATCAAATGAACCGATTTTTCCCTCCATTGGCATATCAAAAACTAAAAATGGACGGTTAGATATATCTAAATCACAACTTACAGATGCTTCGTCCATAACAACAGTAGCATTTCCATATCTCTCTATACTTTTTACGGGATATACAGCTTTAGCAAAAGCTTGACCTAAAACTATTCCAATATCTTCAACAGAGTGGTGGTCATCAATATGGGTATCTCCATTACAAGAGACCTCTAAGTCGATATGAGAGTGTTTTGAAAGTGCTTCTAACATGTGGTCAAGAAACCCTACACCTGTATCTATTTTAGACTCTCCTAAACCATAAAGATTAAGTTTAACAGATATTTGTGTCTCTTTTGTCTTTCTTGATATTTCTATCATTTTACTTCCTAATTAAAAATATTGTGTAGAATACACTCTTATACCTAATGCCAAGTTTATTTAATAATTAAAATATTTTTAAATATATGATATAATATATTAAAATTAAAATATATCAAGGTTATTATTTTGAAAAAATCTGCATTTACACTTATTGAACTTGTTTTTGTTATTATTGTTTTAGGTATTTTAGCCTCTATTGCTATGGATAGTACAGATAGAGATTTAAAGCAGGAGGCAAGTGAGACTATTTTATCTCATATACGATTAGCTCAACAGTTGGCACTAAATGATAATAAACATAGAGGCGATAATAATCCTAAATGGCAAATGTCATATTGGCAGTTTGCTATGAAAAGGTGTGGAGATGATATTGCATATAGAGTAGGCTCAGATATAAGTTTAGGGGGAGGTGGAGTAAATGGTTTAGGAAAAAGTGAATCGGCTATTAATCCAGCAGATGGTAAATATATTTTTTCAACAAACTGTTCATCTTTAGCAAATGATGAGACACCATCTGTGCTTTTAAGTAAAAAATTTGGTATAAAAAATAGTGGAGTTGTTCCAAGTGGAGGTTGTACTACAAAACAGATACTTTTTGATTACTTAGGTCGTCCCCATTTTAGAAATACAACTTATACTACTCCTTTTTTTCAAAATATTATGATGGAAGATTGTAATTTAACATTTACTTTACAAACAGACCAAGATAATGATGGAAATCCTGATAGTTTTACTATAACTATTGAAGCAGAGACGGGATATAGTTTTATTGTAGGACAAGAAAATTCCTAATATAATTTATATATATTATAGTAAGGCTAAAATATTAAAATATGTAATTATGTAAAAAAAATAAAAAAAGTAGAATATTTGTGGAAAAACCCTTGACAAGAGAAGATAATTTGTCTATAATACGCGTCCACAAACACAGAGACCTCTTAGAGTTTAAGAGTGAGAGTTTGAAGGAAAAAGAAATGGTCTTTAACAACCGAATATAAGTAAA
>JAMOOP010000045.1 GCA_027065385.1 Campylobacteraceae bacterium
TTTTTGTTATAATATGTGAAATTATAGCGTTTTTTTATTATATATAGATTAAAGTAGGAGTATATTTATAGCTTTATTTCTTAAATATCATTATTTTTTGCTACTATTGAGATAAATATTTAAGACCCTAAAACATCTACTATTGATGAGATTAGTGGGGATAAGGGGTATGTTTATAAGTTTTAAAATATCTTAGTTTTCTATTAAAATAACTCTTATATTATTAAAATCTATAAACCATCTATTTAATCTATTATTGGTCTTTTTTACTATTATTTTAAAAAAATTTTTAATCTTTCCAATCTCTTTAAGTTGTAAAGATAAACCTTTAACAGTTTTACTTTTTTCTATATCTACATCTATACCCAACTCCTCTTTTATATTATTTTTTAATTTTATAAAATCAATAGAGCCAAATCTATTATGAGTGTTTTTATACCCTTGTGCTACCTTTACAGCTTTTCCAATACCACATATAAAAACTATCTCTTCTATTTTTAGTTCATCTGCTATTTTAAATGAGTCATATACAAAATTACCAATTTCTACTATTTGTTCTTTTTTATAATGCTCTTTAGCATAATTAAATGAGCTATTACCAAGTGTTAAAATAGCCTTATTAAAAGAGTTTGCTTTTATAAAATTTAGTTCGGTTCTTATTGAATTTATATAGGCTGTAGATGAAATAGGTTTTACAAATCCTGTTGTACCTAAAATAGATATTCCTCCTAATACTCCTACTTTATTATTAGCTGTCTGCTTGGCTAACTCTTTACCATTAGTTACAGATATAGAGACAAATATTTTTCTTTTTTTGCCAAATCTATTATATATATTTTCTATAGCCTTTAATGGAGTGGGATTTATAGCAGGATAATCTTTTGGTGGTTTTAATCCCTCCTTTGTAACAATACCTACACCAATACCTGCATAGAGTTTTAAATTATTTAAAATATATGGATTATGAGAGATAGAGTTTAATTTTAAATCATCTAATCTATCAGAAATAGTAACAACTATTTCACACCCTTTAGTTATATCTAAATCATCATTATCCATCTTTTTTGTTATAGATATACTCTTTTGATTGGTAATTAAAAAAGTATCTAATGCCGATTTAAAGGCAAAAGAGGTGTGAACTCCTGTTGTATAACCTCTTCTTAATTTACTACTCATACACTTTCATTGGAATAAAATATTTGCCTTCTAACTCATCTTTTAAAACCTTATCTTCTGCTAAATAGGTAAAAATTTCTCTCCACTTTTTATCTGTAAAATTATGAGTATGCTTTAACCATAAAGCATTATTATTTGGATTTCCATTTGCTTGTGTATTTTCTGTAATTTGAGCTACTTGTCTAAATCTACAAGCTCCATAACAACCAGTTCGAGAGATTTTAATTCTATTTTTCCCCTTATTTAAACCCATATCTTTTAAAATCTCTCTTAAAAAAGAGGCTTTATCTTCTTTTCCTGCTTTTTTGCATCTCTCTCCATCACAAATCATTATTAGAGTTTTATAGTGCATAATTGGACGATTTGGGTCATAATCTTTTGGTTTACAAAGGTATCCATCAATTACCTCTTGTCCCATTTCATTTATTTTTTTCATATATTAATATCTTCTCCTAAAACTAATAGAGCATCTCTATATATTGGTTCATCTATAAATCCATATTTACTATCCATAAATCCATGCTCACCTTTTTTTGATGACTCTTCAAATACTCTTTTTATATATTTAGCTTTTTCTATCTCTATTTTACCATATCCAAATACTCTATTAGCAATTTCAACTTGAAGTGGTCCCATACAAGCTTTTGTTTTAAATCCTAACTCTTTTTCTATTTCACACCACTTTTTAAAACTCTTTGTATCTTTATAGTCTTGAAACATAAAAGATATAGGTTTTAATCCTGCAATTTTAGCATCTATTAAAAATTTAGTTAAAATATACTCAATAGTAGGGTTATTAAACTCTAATAGAGATTGAGGAAGTTCTAGTGCTGTTAAAAGGTCTAAAATACCTAAATTCACCGTTGTAAATCTATTATCTAGTCTTAAATTGGCTAAGTTTGAAAATGCCTCTTTTGTCTCTAATGAAATATGTAACTCTTTAGATTTATCTAATATCTCTAAAGCCTTTTCTATTTCATCTTTTGTCTTAATTTTAGCTACACGAATAGCATCAAATCCAAAACTATTTAAAAATTCTATCTCCTCTTTTCCTCCACTATCTAATGGATTTGTTCTTACTATTATAAAACTTTTTGAATTTTCTAAATGACTTAGAAATAGAGCTATATTATAAAGAGCTTCTTTTTTTCTACTAGGAGCAATAGCATCTTCTAAATTTAGAGTAATCATATCAGCATCTAAATTATCAATTTTATTTATATGTTTTAATCTTAAAGGATTTAACATAATATTTGAGTGATACTCTTTTTTTATAGCAGGGTTTTTCTTTTTATCTCCTAGATAATTTAACCTCTTTTCTACTGATAATTTTTTTATAAAATCTATTGAATTAAATATCATCTATTTTAAACTCCTTTTTGTATTAAAAATAAAGGAGTAATTATATCTTATTTTATTCTAAAGACTAAAAAATATACTTATTAGTCACGGTAATTCAAAATCAAATTCCCTTTAAGGAAAATAAATCAAAAGCCCCCCAAGCAAATAATTTACGAACTTGTGTTTTGTTTGAAATTTTATTAATATTTAGTAAATTGATAGCCAAACTTCTA
>JAMOOP010000046.1 GCA_027065385.1 Campylobacteraceae bacterium
TAATATTGATATTTTTATCATAAAAAAACATCTTTTTTGTTATAATATGTGAAATTATAGCGTTTTTTTATTATATATAGATTAAAGTAGGAGTATATTTATAGCTTTATTTCTTAAATATCATTATGTTTTGCTACTATTGAGATAAATATTTAAGACTTAAAACTAAAAGTTTTAATCGAATTTTAAAAGAGATATGTGTTCGATTTGAATGTAAATAGCTATTTTTATCTTAATATTAAAATATATTTGGGTATATTCTCCAAAAAACAATAAGGTTGTAGATGTTAGAACTTATAATGATACTATATACAGTATATACTCTAATAAGAGTTTATGTATCGGTAATGCAGATTGGATATATATCCGAAGAGAAAAATGGTGAAGCTGTTTTAATGAGTCAAGATAAATTTAGAGTTGCAGGTGAGTATGCTATTAGAAAAGAGAGATTAGGTATAGTATCAACTATAGTCGATTATATAATGTTTGTTTGGTGGGTAACAGTTGGTTTCGCATGGCTTACAGCTTTGCTTGGTACGACAAATAGTGTAGTAGATAGTGTTATTTTTCTTTTTGGATTTATGAGTATTAATTACATTATAGGATTGCCTTTTGAACTCTATCAAACTTTTGAATTAGATAAGGAGTATGGATTTACCAAAATGACTCCCAAACTATATATTCAAGACCAACTTAAATCAATAGCTATGTTTTTTATATTGGGTGGTGCTGTTTTTGCTCTTCTATCTTGGATAGTTATCAATGTATCTAATTGGTGGATTTGGGGGTTTGTTCTGTTATTTAGTATTGCTGTTCTTGTAAATGTAATATACCCTACTATTATAGCACCTATATTTAATAAGTTTTCACCATTAGAAGAGGGTGAACTTAGAAGTTCTATTGAGAGTATGATGGAAAAGGTGGGACTTAAGAGTGATGGTATCTTTATAATGGACGCGAGTAAGAGGGATAATAGATTAAATGCCTATTTTGGAGGTTTAGGAAAGAGTAAAAGAGTGGTTCTTTTTGATACACTTTTAGATAAACTAACCAATAGAGAACTTTTAGCAGTATTAGGTCATGAGTTAGGACACTTTAGCCATGGTGATATTTGGAAAAATATAGGAATGATGGGACTTTTACTATTTTCTGCATTTTTTCTTTTAGGAAATTTACCTAATGAGCTATTTTTTAATATGGGAGTAGAGAAGAGAGCAGGAGTAGAGTTAGCTATTATGATGTTACTTTTATCTCTTATTGGCTTTATATTTACTCCTATTATGAGTTTTATAAGCCGTCATAATGAGTATGAAGCAGATAAATTTGGTTCAGAGATGGGTGGAAAAGAGAACTTAGTATCAGCTCTTATAAAACTTGTTGATGAGAATAAATCTTTTCCAAAAGCTCACCCTTTAGTTATATTTTTCTACTATACTCACCCACCTGTTTTAGAGAGATTAAAAGAGCTAGGTTATGATGCTTCTGCTGTAAATGAGATGATAAAACCTTTGGAAAGAGAGGGTATATTTAGATTTTTGGACGATAATAAATGAAAATAGAGAGTAGTTTAATTTGGGCAGAAACAAAACTAAAAAACAGTTGCAATAGACCTAGATTTGAAGCTGAACTACTCTTGGCACACTTTTTAAAAAAAGATAGAACCTATCTACACGCTTTCGATAATAGGGAAATTGAAAATATAGATGGGTTTAAAAAGCTAGTAGAAAGAAGAGCTAACTATGAGCCTTTTGAGTATATAGTGGGGAGTGTTAGCTTTTATGATATAGAATTGGAAGTAGAGCAGGGGGTTTTAATCCCTCGACCTGAAACAGAGATACTTATAGATTTAGTTTCTAATATTATAGAAAAAGAGAATATAACTTCTATTGCCGAAATTGGTATAGGAAGTGGTGCTATATCTATAGTTTTAGCTATAAAGTTTCCAAATTTAAAAATAGTAGCTACAGATATTAGTAAGATAGCTATTGGTGTAGCTAAAAAAAATATAGAGCATTTTAAATTGGAAAATAGAGTAGAGGTTATAGAGTCTAATTTAATAGATGAGGTAAAAGAACCTATAGAATTAGTGGTAAGTAATCCTCCCTATATAGCAAATAACTTTAAACTAGAACCAAATGTAGCTAATTATGAACCAAAAGAGGCACTATTTGGTGGAGAGGTTGGTGATGAGTTATTAAAAAAGATAGTTTTAAGTGTCAAGAAGAGAGGTATTAAATATTTAGCTTGTGAAATGGGGTATGACCAAAAAGAGCCAATGGAGAAGTTTTTTAAAGAGATTGGAATTAAAAGATATAAATTTTATAAAGATTTAGCAGAAATAGATAGGGGCTTTATATTATTTTTTTAATGATATAATATTAAAAAATAAGGAGAGTATATGTTTAAATTAAATAAAAAATACCTATTAATAGCTCTATTGATATTTGGATTATCAGGTTGTGCAGAGAGAAGAGTTATAACTATAAATACTAGTACAATAAGAGAAGCTCCTAGAACCATCTATCATCAACCAAGAGAAGAGAGAGTAAGAGAGGAGATTTTAATTAGAGATAATCCTAACTTAGTTCGTAGAGATATAGTCCCAGTTCCAAGAAATAATCCAACAGTAGATATAAAAAGTAGAGAGAGACAATCTATAACTACTGGATTAAACGGTGAAATCATGGAGAGAATGCCTTTTCCTATAGAGGAGTATAGAGCATTACCAAGATATGGAAATAGTACAGTTATGGGAAGAGTCTTTTTAGAAAATAGTATAAATGATGAGAGAATTATTAAAAGAGGTCTAAAACTATATCTAAATCCTGTAACAAGTTACTCTAGGCAGTGGTATGAACAGAGCTATTTGGGTGGATATAAGATGACTAGACCAGATAAAAGACTTTTTAACTATCTAAAATTTACAACTACAAATCAAAATGGAGAGTTTAGCTTTTTTGGTGTTCCAGCAGGTGAATACTATATAGGTGTAAAACTTAAATGTGCTAATGAGTGTGGATATAAGACTACTAAAATTATTAGGGTAGTTAAAGAGGTATCTGTAGGTTATGGAACAACTGAAGTTGAGTTAACAAAAGTTGTACCATAACTATCTAAATAAAACTAGGAGCATCATTAGCAAATAGAATTAAATCTCCTGCTTTTGTATGCTCTATTAACATATCTTGCATCTTATCTTTACTCTCTAGTTTTAGAAGTTTATCACTATCTACATACTCTTTAAATATAGCATAGTTTAAATCTCCTGTTAATATAACTAAATCAAAAACCTCATTAGCTCTTTTTGCCACCTCTATATTAAGTTCATTATCAACCTCAACCAAGGCAGGAGTAATTAAAACTTTTCTACCACTATAAGTAGATGCTAAATTAAACCCTTCCATCATTCCATCTATATTTCCATTAAAGCTATCATCTATAATAACTTTTCCACCTGCATCTATTCTTTGAAGTCTATGAGGAGTTGCTTCTAATAATTCTAACTGTTTTTTAATAGTCTTAATATCAATACCTAAAGATAAAGCCACTTTTATAGCTACAGCTAAATTCATAGCATTAAAAGAGCCTAAAATATTAGCATGATACTCTTCACCACTCATCTCAAAATCAAGCCCATTAAGAGTTGCTCTAATATTACTAATCTCTTTTCCAAAGGTGTGAATATTTTTTTCAGGTTTAACCTTAGCACTATTATGAACCCAAGCCTCTTTTAATCTATTGGAAGATAGTATCTCCATTTTAGTATTTCTAATATTCTCTAAAGTTTTAAAATACTCAATATGTGCAGTTCCAATCTTACCAACTACAGCCAAGTGTGGATTTACAAAAGATGCTATCTCTTTAATATCTCCAGTACCTCTAGCACCCATCTCAACTACATAAATCTCTGTATCTTCTGGTAAATCTTCATTTATATCTTTTAAAACTCCACCAAAGGTATTAACAGAACGAGGAGTAGCATAGACTCTATATTTAGCAGATAAGATATGAGCTATATAGTTTTTTATACTTGTTTTTCCATAACTAGCAGTTACTCCAATAACCACCATTTTATCCATACCCTCTAACTTCTTTTCAGCCTTTTTTACAAATCCTAAAAATAGCATCTTCTCCATCATTAAAGAGATTAAATAGGCTAAAAATAGAGGAATAATAACAGCAAAAGAGGCATGTTTAGTACCAAATGAGACCATAAGAGTAAAAACTATAAAAAAGAGCAGAGCAGAAAAAAATCGTTTAACTCTACCTGTAAAGACTAAAGGTTTATCTAATCCTTTTTTCCACTTATATATCATACCGATATATATAATAGTTACTACTATACTAAGGTTAAATTTACTTAATGCAAAATATAGCAAAAGTGGAACTACAAAATATATTAGATGCCATAAAGGTTTAGTGTGGTGAAATATCACCCTCTCTATCTTATAACTATACCACTGCATATTGGTCATAAAGTAGTAGCCAAGGGCTAATACAAACAGCATATTACTTATTATCTCAATTATCATTTCATATCCTATCTTTTAATTGTGAGATTTTACTATTTTATAGCTTTTGAATTACATTAGTTTAAATAATCTGAACCTCACTAACCCCATTACCCATTTTAGTTATATTAATTTGAGTTGTAATTCTATCTTTTAAACTATCTACATGTGAAATAATACCTATTAGTTTATCTTTTGATTTTAAGGTTTCTAATGTTGAAATAACTGTATCTAGGCTTTTACTATCTAGTGAACCAAAACCTTCATCTATAAATAGTGACTCTATTTTTACATTTTTAGAGGCTAAATCAGAAAGTCCTAAAGCTAAAGCTAGTGATATAATAAACTTTTCTCCTCCACTTGATGTATCTATCTCTCTTAATATACTGGTTTGATAGTGGTCAACAAGTCCAAATTTTAAAGCCTCTTTTTCATTTTTATATTTATATATTCTAAGTTCATATCTAGGTGCAAATTTTTTTAGATGTATATTTGCTAAATCAATTAGTTCTATTAATGTGAGTCTCTGAACATAGATATTAAATGAGTCCATTGTTCCACCTAATAGTTTTAGTAGTCTATTTAGATTAAAAAGCCTTATTTCCTCTTTTTTTATCTCTTGAATTCTATTTTTATTTCTATCTTTTAAATTTTTATCTTGTTTAAATCTCTCTTCTATTGAACCTTTTATCTCTAAAAGCTCTTTTTTGCTCTCTATTAATTTTGGTTCATTTTTTAAAAATATTCTCTCTTTTAACTTTTCTACTTTTTTTAATATAATCTCTTTTCTATTTAATAACTTATCTAACTCTTTTTTAGTTAAAATTAACTCTAGTTTATAATTTTCTATTTTGGAATTTAAGTTTTTAATACTCTCTTTTAATTGACCTTTTTTTAAGATATTCTGTTCATACTCTACTCTAAATTCTTCTTTGATCTTATCTTTTATATTATCTATTCTCTTATCTATATCTAATATAATAGTATCTAAATTTAGTTTTAATATTTTTTTCTCATCTTCTTCTAGTTTTCTATATTCTAATATATCTTTTTGAATATTATCTTTTATAGTTTTATACTCTTCTATATCTATAGAGATATTTATATATTTAAAATTACTATCTATATCTAATATATTTTTTTCTAAATTAGTTTTATTGGTTTTATACTCTACTAATTTCTTATTTAAATCTTCTATTTCTATATTTAAATTCTTAATATTTTTTTTTAAAAATTTAATATCACTATTTACACTGTTTGGTTCTACTTTTTTATACTCTTCTATTTTTGGGTGTGATGTTGAACCACATAAAGGACACTCTTCACCCTTTTTTAATTTTTCTCTTTCATCTTTTAGAGATGATATTTGTAGTTTAAGTCTATATATTTCTTCTTTATAAATTAAAATATTTTCTAATCTCTTTTTTTCGTTTTTTTTAATATCTATATTTGGGATTATATTATCTATTTTATTTTTAATAGTTTTTAACTCTCCATTTAATTCCTCTTTTTTTAAAAGTGAGTTTTTATATTTAAAATATCCATTAATAGTATCTTTTACATTATTATATTCTTGTTCTAACTCTTCTATATCAAATCGTACTAATTTATATTCTATCTTTTCTAGCTCTTCTTCTCTTTCTTTCTTTTCTATTAGTTTTTTAGCTTTTTCTTCTATTAGTTTTTTAGTTGTATTTTCTATTTTAATATCTATTTCTTTTATATTTTTAGAAATTTGAATGGAATTTAACCTGTTTTTAGCTTTATTTAAACTATTTTCACTTTTTATAATAGAATTATTTAAATCTAACTCTCTTTTTTTACTATTTTCAATAGAAATATTACAATATTTTAATTCAGTCTCACTCTCTATTTTTATAGATTTTAAATTATCTATCTCTTTTTGAGCTTTATCTAACTCTTTTAAATTGGTTTTTATATCTTTTAATCTAATAGTAAGTTCAATTTTTTTATCTTTACTAAGTAAATCTTCACTATTAATTCTATTTTTTAGACTATCTAAAAGTCTATTTTGAGAAGAGATTTTATCTCTTAATTTTATACCTATTTTTTTATATATATCTTCTCCTGTTATCTGTTCAAGCAGAGTTCCTTTATCTTTAGATGAAGCAGATAAAAAAGCAGAAAACTCACCTTGTGCTAAAAGCACAGCTCTTAAAAACTGTTTATAATTTAAATTAATAATCTCTTCTATTTTAGAAACTATATCTCTTTTTTTTTCGGCTAATATCTCACCACTACTTAGATTTTTAAGCCTTACACTCTCTCTTGGAATTTTTAATTTTTTTCCACTATCTGTTAAAACTCTAATAGTCCAACTAGCTTCATAAATCTCTTCTTTTGCTTTAAACTCCACAATAGCTAAAGCAGTACTACTTCCACTATTTACAATATCCACTAAACTACTACTTGTTGTTAATCTTGGAACTTTATAATATAATGCTAGTGTAATTGCATCTAATATAGTACTTTTTCCAGAACCAGTTACACCTGTAATTAAAAAAAGTCCTGTTTGTCTAAATTTATCTGTTGTAAAGTCTATCTCAATAGGTTTTAGTGAACTAAGAGAGTTTATATTTTGTAGTGTTATCTTTTGTATTTTCATATATCTTCTCTAATATCTGATAGAATTTCATAAAAAATATCTTTTATTTCAATATTATCTTCTAAAGTAAATTTTTCTTCTTTACACTTTTTTTCAAAAATCTTTTCAGGAGTAAAAGATGATAAGGTAGTAACTATTTTATTATCTTTAATATAATTAAACTCTTTATCACTATCTATAGATACTCTTAAAACTTCTAAATCTAAATTTTTAACTATTTCAACTATTTTTTTATTTAGATTAAAATCTCTATTTTTATCTGTTAAAATAATATCAATCCAAGGAGTTAAATTTGAGCTTTTTTTAATGCTATTTAATATCTCTTTAATTCTATTAAAACTAGTTTTAATAGATATTAAATCTCTAAATTTTGGAACTACTATCTCTTTTATACTCTCTATTTTACTATTTTCTATATTTAAAAGAGTAACTTTAGAGTTTTGTTTTGCTTCATTAAAACTTAAAGGAATTGGAGAGCCACTATATCTTATATGCTCCACTCCTCCTACTTTTTGAGATTTATGTAGGTGTCCTAGTGCTATATAATCAAAAAAATTAGGAAAATCATCTACTGATATATCTCCTAAACCTCCTATATATATACTACTCTCACTGCCACTAATAGTTGTATTAGTAGCAAATAGGTGTCCCATAGCAATAAAAAAGTTATCTCTATTAATCTCTTTACATCTAGTTGCTAATTTATTATAGTAATTAATAAGAGCCTTTTTATATCTTTTATTTATATCATTAAAACTCTCATTTGAAATAGCACTTCTAATATCTTTATCTCTTAAAAATGGAATAGCCACAACTATAATATTACTACCTTTAATTGGAAATAACATATTATCAATATTTTCATCAACTTTCCCAATAACAGATATATTTAGAGCATTTAAAAGCTCTTTTGGAGCTTCTAGTGTATTTGGAGAATCGTGATTTCCAGCAGTTATAATAATAGACTTACATTTTGTATCTTGTAGTGATATAAGAAAGTCATAATATAGTTTTAAAGAGCTATTTGATGGTATGGCACTATCAAATATATCTCCAGAAACTAATAGTAACTCAACACTATTCTCTTCTATAAATTTATGTAACCATTTAAAAAAAAAGTTTATGCTCTTTTTCTCTTGATTTTTCATAGAGTTTATGACCAATATGCCAATCTGATGTATGTATTATTTTCATTTAATATTTTACAAAAGATTTAAATAAAATCTCTTGTAATTATAAGATTAAATATCTTTAAAGAATTGATTAAATCTATCTTTATATGTTGTGCGATACTCATGTTTTGCATGTTTTAACTCAAGTGTTCTCTCTTTTGTAGAGTTATTATCTCTTTTCCATATAATAACCATTTTTCCATCTCTTATTTTCATACTTATTTTTAGGCTATCTTTATCTTGAACAATAGTTACTTTATCTGTTATTTCAGTTTGGAGATGTTTATCTGAAATATTAGCATCAATAGATACATTGGAGTCTTTTGTTATATTGGTTGAGTATATAATTCTTTTAAAAAACTCATTACCTTTTTTATGGAAAATACCATACCCTTCCGTAGGTGTTAAGTTCTCAACTTGCATTGTAAAATAGTAGCCATAATCATCACTATCCAATTTTTCAATAACTAAATCAGAACTATTAACAGTTTTATTAATAGAGTTGTTTGCACTATATGAGTATATTCCTTTTTCAAGAGTATAATTTCCCTCTAGGGTATTTTTTTCTTTAATAGTTGTCGCTTTAGGGATAGTCTTTTTTGATAAAACCGATGGCACATCTGTTCCACAACCTATAAACAGTAGTCCAATAAATATGGCAATAATAAATGGCATTATAATTCCTATAGTAAAATTTTTTAGATTATATCAAAAAAAAGATAATGATTTTTAAACGAATTATTAATAAACTTCCTAAAGTTTTACTATAATAATGCCTAAATTACCTTTCTTCCCATGAAATGATTGCAATTTTGGATAGGATTTTAAATAATCAATAATAACTTTTTTTAAAACTCCTGTTCCCGTTCCATGAATAATCTCTACTTCCGAAAAGCCATTAACAAGTGCATCTGATAAAAATATATCAAGTTTTTCTAAGGCTTCATCAACAAAATAGCCTAAAAGTTTAATAGATATAGAACCTCTTCCAGATTTTTCAACGGTAACTGTAGTCTTTGGCTTTGGTTTAATTTTTGGTAAAGCACCAACTCTTTTTAGTTTATCAAGAGGTACACGCATTTTAAGACCTTCTACCTCTATGGTTGCCTCTTTTCCTCTTATAGAGAGTAGTTCCCCTTTTGATGAACGATACTTTACTCTATCTCCAACTTTTAAAACCACTCTATTTGGCTGTTTTACCTCTTGAACCCTTTTAGAGTCCTCTTTATGTTTATGTGCATCATTTAAAAGTCTTCTACCCTCTGTGGACTCTTTTACCTTAATAGCCTCTCTTGCTCTTTTTGTGGCTGCGTTGTATCTGTTTTCTAATGTAGCAATAGCTTTTCTATGTTTTTCGTTTAATCTCTCTTCAATAACCTCTAAGTTCTCTTTTTTCTTCTCTATAGCTTTTAACTCATTATTTATCTTTTTAATCTTAAGACGCATCTCTCTCTCTAGTGAAGTGGATTTCTCTATAAGCTCATTTAAATTCTCTTTATCCTCTCCATAAACTACTTTTGCTTTATTTACAATATATTCAGGAATTCCATATCTCTCTGCCGTTTCAAAAGCATAACTTTTTCCAATACTCCCTTGTAAAAATGTATAGGTTGGTTCTCTTTTAGCCTCATCATATAAAGCGGCAATTAGTTCTACATTATCATCTCCATTCATTAAAGATGCTAATCTTTTATGGTGAGTTGTTATAATAAATGTAATATCTCTTTTACTTAAATCTTGAAGCATAACTCTAAATAGAGAAGATGCCTCATCACTATCTGTTCCTAACTCTATCTCATCAACTCCTACTATGGAATTCTCTTTACTAAATAGTTTAGAGAACTCCACCATTCTACCTGCAAATGTAGATATATCATTTTTAACAGATTGTGGGTCATCAATTACTGCCTCTATTGATTTATAGTGACCAACCTCTGTCTTTTCGCTATTACATTTAAATGGGAGAAGATTTTTACTCATATATACACTACTTAGCAGTGATTTAAGTAACATAGTCTTACCACCTGCATTTACTCCTGTTACTAACATAATGGATTTATCTAAAGTTATATCTATAGGTTTTGGGTTCTCTATGGCAGGGTGGGCAAAGCTTGATAGTTTTATAACTTTTCTTTTAGATGGTAAGATAAACTGATAATCAAAAGCTTTAGCAAATTTAACTCTAGCTTGATAGTGGTCAAATCTATCATACTCTCTATTTATAAATCTTATAAATAGAAAATATTTACTAAAAATAGCAGAAAACTGCTGACAATATTTATAGATAATCTCCTCTTTTTTAGATAAAAGATTTGACTCTTTCTCTTTTAGGTGAGATATAGTTTGAGGGAGTATATAAAAAAATCCTCCACTTGTTCTTCCTACTACAGAGGCTTTTATAATCCTATTAAATCCACCCCTAACAAGTAGTGTCTCTTCACCATTTAAAAAGTGTACTTGAGTATCTACTAGATAATCTTTAAGTTTAGATGAGTGAGCCATTTTATATAGAGACTCTTTAATTGAGGCTCTATTTATCTTAATTGCTCTTTCTATATCATAAAGTTCTGGCTCTCTTTCTGGGTTTAACTCCCCCTCATCTGTAAAATATTTAACTATATCATTAATTTCATTAGGAATATCTATATCTTTTATCCATTTATTAAGTGGCTCTGGAAGAGTTAAAGCTTTTAGAGAGTTAAAGTATGTAACTATTGTTAAAAATGAAAAAATCTCTTCTAATCCTAAAACTCCCTGCTTTTTAATACGGTTTAACTCTATATCAAGGTTTTTTACCTCTTTTATAGTAGGAAACTCTATATTTGATAGTGCAGATATATATCTATAGTGTTGATTAATATCTCCTAACATCTCTATATTTTTATCTCTTGCATAGAACTTTTTAAAATTTTCTATAAAGCCATCTAGGTCTAATTTTTCTGTTAAAGTTTTCATTGTCGCAATTATATCATAATGTTTTTTTAAAATCTTATTATTAATTTCAGATTAAAACATAAGATTATAGAACAATATATTATAATATATGTTAAGATTACAAAAAAGGAAAATTATGAAAAAACTACTTCTACTACCTCTATTTACACTACTGCTTTTAGCAAATAACAGTAAGGTTATTGTAAAAATTAGTGATAATATGCCTACAGTCACAACTAAAAATTCAGGTAAAGCTATTGAGATTAAAAGAGTACAAGATATAGAGAACCGTTTAACAGATGACTACACAAAAACATCAAGAGCGTGTCCACCATTTTGCATACAACCAACTAAAATAGCAGATGGTATAAAAAATATTGAAGAGCTTGAACTTTTATCATTTATACAAAATAGTGTTTCAAAACATAAAGGAGTTATTATTGATACTCGTTTAAAGAGTTGGTTTGAGTTAGAAACTATTCCTACAGCTATTAATATACCTTTTACCACAGTACAAAATGCCTCAAAAAAGAGAATAGAAAAAATATTTAAGGTATTAGGCATGAGAGTAAAAAGTGATGGAAGTTGGGATTTTTCAAAAGTAAAAGAGTTAGCCTTTTTCGATAACGGGGTGTGGTGTTCACAAGCTAAACACTTTATAGAAGCCATATTAAAATATAACTATCCAAAAGATAAACTATTCTACTATAGAAGTGGACTTCAAGGTTGGAAACTTTTAGGATTAACAACTGTAATTCATAAAGAGATTTTGAAGAAATGATTACTTATAACCCAAAATATTTAGATAATATAGATATTTTTACAAAAAATGAGTTAAATCTTTTAGAAGATTTAAATAAAAAAGTATCACTTGAAAAGTTCTTAAGTAATAAAAGTTATATAGATAAATTTGGATTAGATTTTATTTATACTTCAGCACTAATTGAGGGTAATAGTTATGATAAGTTAGATACTCAAACTCTAATTCAATATGGAAGAACTGCTGGAGGAAAAAAATATAGTGATGCAAAAATGATTTTAAATCTAAGAGATAGTTATGAACTTTTTATTGCTAAAGATTTAAAACCAACAAAAGAGACTTTAAAAGATTTGCACTATATTTTATCAAATGAGATGGTTCCTGAGAGCAAAAGGGCAGTTCCAAGAGATGGAGAGGTTACTATTATGGGGTGTGATTATATTCCTCTAGCTACCAAAGAGAGACTTGATGATGAACTTAATTATCTATTTGAAATTAGTGAAAAAATAGATAATCCATTTAATAAAGCTCTATATATTCATAATAATTTAGCATATTTACAATATTTTACAGATTGCAATAAGAGAACAGCAAGAGTAATGTTAAATATAGTTCTAAAAGATAGTAATAAGATGATATATATTCCAAATGAGGAGGATATAAAGGAGTATTTAAAAGCAATTGTAATCTATTATGAAACAGGTAACTATGAACTATTTAAAAAATATTTTATTAGTAATTATAAAAAGATAATTGATATGATAGTTGAAATTGAAAAGGCAAAAGAGAGTGAGAAATTTTTTAGAGATTAAGAGTAGGGTGTCGAAAAACACCCTAAAAATACATAAAAATATTTCCCACTTTTTAGAATAAAACACAATAAAACAAATTAAAATGCTTAAGTAAAAAATAGTATAGTTATAAAAGAATTTTTTATAAGTGAGTCTAAAATGTTACAAACATCAAAACTATATAGAGCTAGAAATGAGTGGAGAAGAAAAGCTGTAGAAAGAGCAGATGAAATAAGAGAGTATAGAAAAACAACTAAAAGACATAAGCAGATGATATTAGAACTAAAAGAAGAAATAAAAAAATTAAAACAACAGCTAAATATAGGGAATACAAAAAAAATATAATAAAGATAAAGTTGTAGATAGATTAAAAAATAGTTCTGAACAGACTCGTATAATATCAATTCTACTTATTTTAAGTGCCGTAGTATCCTATCGAAGTATTCCAAAAATCCTAAATATATTCAACACTCAAATAAGTACAAATATTGATTGGATTCCACATTTTACATCAACTATAAATTGGGTAGGTCGTGTAGGAATAGGAATATTAAAAGAAGTAGAAAAAATTAAAGAACCTTGGATTGCCATTATTGACCACTCAATTAATATTGGTACAAAAAAGCTTTTTGTAGTTCTGAGAATAAAAATAGATGTTTTATATAAAAGAGATAAAGCAGTCTCGTTAGAAGATTGTGAATGTATTGGTTTAAAGGTTTGTGAAATTGTTAATGGAGAGAGTGTAAAGAGTGATTTAGAGGCACGGTAATTCAAAATCAAATAAAAGTTAAGTATAATACGCAAAAAGAATTATGAAAACATTATTAGAAAGATTTAGAGAGTTACCAGACTATAGGAAATATAAGATAGCAAAATATAATGTGGGAGAAGTGATGTATTTATCACTTTTAGCAATGTTATCAGGAGCGAATAGCTATAAAGATATGGCTTTATGGATAGCAGTAAAAAGAA
>JAMOOP010000047.1 GCA_027065385.1 Campylobacteraceae bacterium
AGAGGGAGGGCAATACCCAGCTCCATTTCGAACCTGGAAGTCAAGCCTCCCATCGCCGATAATACTGCACCTGTCTGGTGTGGAAATGTAGGTCGCTGCCGCTTTGAGATTTAACTTCAATTAATCATATTTTTATTCTTAATCATTTTTTACAATTTATTGCTTATTTTATATTACTTTTGATATAATATCTTATGAAAAAAGATGTAGTAAGTAAAGAAATAATCAAAACAATAGCCCAAGATATATCAAAGTATATATTAAATATATTAGATACCCTAGAAGCATTAGTATTATCAATTCTATGTGATTTTAAAGGCTATGAAAAATAGAAAAAATTAATCGTCCCCCAACACATATATATTTTAACAACCCAACTTACTGAAGTGATAAACCTGTATCATTTATAAATATCCCAAATTGTGATTTAAATTCTATTACAGGTAATCAAAATAAAAAAATATGAAGATACACCTAAAGAACAAATATGTGTTGATACAGGTATTTATGCTTATGATACAGCAAGATGAGATAATTAAAAATTTAGATAAAACAGCTGATGAATTAAGAAAAGATACTGCAAATAAAAAAATAATTATAAAAAAAATTGATGAATATTTAAAAAATAGATTTATATTAAGTTATTTTTGCTTATAATAAAAATATATGATAAAGTATTATAATTAAAAATAATACTACATTTTTAGATATTCAAAAAACTAAAATTTTAACTCCAGATGAAAAAATAGCTAAAAAAGGATGTAGTTAAAAAAGAAAAGAAAGAAAATATTGAAGTTTCTAGCCAACTTAAAAGGCAAATTTTAGGGGTGGCTTGAAAGTTGGAAGGTGTAGATGAGGCTAATTGGAGAGTTTGATAAAAAGAGATAATTTTGAAAAACTTAAAACAGCTTTGTGAGATATTAATAGTGAAATATATAAAAATATTCCTGATAATCAAAAAAGTACAATCAAAAATATGGTGAAAAGTTCTAATACTCCTATGGATTTGATAGCTAAAATTATGGTTTTTAAAAATAGTATAGAGGATAAAAAAAGAAACTTGAAGAAGAGGCAGATGATAAAATAGCAAAAATTATAAAATCAAATGCAAAAGAGGTGAGTGAGAGGAGAGAGAAACAAAAAGAGGTGTTGAAGTTTTTGAAATCTATTTGATTTGACTTGATACCCAAAAATGTAACTGATTATGTGGTAGCAAGGATAAAAGAGTGAAGTTTGATTGTGCCTTGATTTAGTTTGAATAAGTGAAATATTGATATTGCAAATGGTAATTTTGGTGAGGGGATAATGGAAAAAGGCTGAATTGCTTGGAAACAGAATTTGGTGAAATTTATGGAGATTGTGCTGTATTGAGAAATTGCTCCTAAAGATTCTATCTATTCTAAGGTTTCTGTTGTTACTATGAAAGGTACTTCTGTAGATAGATGGCAATCACCATAAGGAAAATATTTAACTTTTTGGAACTGATGCTTTAGCTTCAGTAGGCTGAAGCCATCACTTCCAAAGAGCAATAATCCTTAAGTTATTGGCATTTAGCAAATAAAGTATATATTAAATATAGATGTCAAAGATATAGAATTTATAGATAAAGAACTCCAAAGAGTAGAAAAAAGAGAAGATAAAGGAGGTAGAAGAGATGTTAGTAAAAAAATACTTTTTGGTAGTAGTGATTTAAAAGGTGTTGGGAGTAATAGTTATAGGAAATAATGCTAAAGTTTATTTTAGATATAATAAATCAATTAATTAATAGGATATATTTGTGTCTAATAGGTTAGCATTTAGTATGATAGAGTTAGTTATGGTTATTGTCGTAATTTCTATTTTAGCATCGGTATCTATCTCTAATTTTGATAAAAATATAAGACGAGATGCGATAGATAGTATTAGTCATGATATTATTTATACACAGCAGTTGGCTTTGTTGGATAATAAGCATAATATTAATGATTCACGATGGCAGATGACTTATTGGAAGTGGAGATATACATTATGTTCTAAGAGTGATAAAGTATTTTATAGTGTGAGTTCTGATATGAATGAGAAGGGTAATGTAAATAGGGTGGAGTCTGCTATTGATACTTATAATGGTAAGTATCTATATCAGTCTAACTATTTTTGTAAGGAGGGTGCAACTTCTAATAAAGATGATTCTTCAAGAGTAATAATATCAGAAAGATTTGGAATTAAGAGTATTAGTAATGGTGGAAGTTGTAAAGGTGATGTTCAAAGTGTTGCTTTTGATAGTTTGGGAAGACCACATAGAGGAGTAGAATCTTACTCTTCTCCTAATTATGAGTTTTTGATGAAAAAAAATTGCTCTTTTACTTTCTCTTTTTTTGATGAGGATATTGAACCTTTTGCTATTGTTATTGAGGCTATTACAGGTAGAGTTTTTTTGGAAGAGATGGAAGTAGTAAAATGAGAGATAAAGTAGAGACTATTATAGTAATAAAATTTGTAGAAAATATTCCCGACTTCACCCCAAACCTTCCTTAAGCAACGACTAAATCCCCACCCACTAAGGAAAGTTAAAGCTCTAAATTATTGTAGTGCCTAGCTAAATCTATA
>JAMOOP010000048.1 GCA_027065385.1 Campylobacteraceae bacterium
AAAAAGAATCTATAAAATTTATTCTTGAAGACTATTACAGGGTTGCCTGACTATAACTTTTTTTTATAATTAGTTATAGTTACAGCTAGAACATTGTTTATTTTGTGCTAGTTTTGGTGACTCTTAATTGCCATCTGCACTATCTCTTTACTACTGTTTTGAACAGATTTATCCTTTATACTTGTAATAATAATAAAAGGTTTAGAGATAATAACTGTTTGATTTACATCATAAATTTTAATATTTTTAATATGCTCTTTATTACTAAAATCACTATTTCCAAAAACTCCACTAATAGTTAAAAAGAGTAAAAGAGTTCCACATCTAAGTAATTTTTTCATCTTAAAACTATCTCTTTTTCTTTTTAAGTAATTTTGCATTTTCAGGGTTATTGAGTAATGCACTCATAGAGTCAACCTCTTCTTTCTCCTCTTGTGGAGATGTTATATTTATAAGTATTGGATATTCACTAACAAACATCTGTTTAATAGCTAAAAGTGGGATTTGAACAAAAGAGCCAAAATTATCTGTTCCAAAACCAGCCTCAAATTGTAAATAGTCATCAGTTAATGAGGCAGACTCAAATGAGTAATTAGCTAACATAAAAAGTGTAACAGTAGGAAGAGTAGTCTCTATATCTTTTGGCAGTGGTGGGTCAAATTGAACAAACTCAATCTCACAAGCTACACCAAACTCTTGGTTTGTATCAAATAGAAATTCAATAGTATTAAATATATGCTCTTGCATAATATCTTGAAATTGTGGTTTTTGTAGGTTTTTTAAAGACATATTTTCTCTTTTGTATTTATATAAATAGTAATATTTTTCTGTATCTGAAATCCTATCATAGCATTCATTAAAGCGTAGTGTGAAAAGTGTTTCAAACTGTCACTTTTTATATCTTTTTTAACCAATATTTTTTTATCTAATAGTTTTGCTCTTAAAGTACCTTCAAGCAAGGGTTTTTTAGGAGTTATCCACTCTTTTCCATTAAAGAAAGCAATATTAGCAATAGTTGTATCAGTTAAAAATCCATTTTTTTCAATCATAACCTCATCATACAATATGTTATTTTCCTTTAACTTATTTAATTCTTCTCTATTAGAATATTTATATCTATAATCTATATTAGATGATACAATTTTAAATGATTTATTTCGTTTTATAGTATAAGGAATATACTTAACCGATAATATATCCCTACTGTAAACAATACGACATCTAAACAGTCCCTTTTTAGGAAAATTTGTAATATAATCTTTTAAATTAATAGGACTCTTTTTATTAAAAAGTTCAAATCGACTTTTATTACATCTTTTATTATGCCACTTTAGATTATATACTTTTCCATTTTCTATTTTTATAGTCTCAATTAAATTCATCTACTCAAATAACTCTGTACTCATATATCTCTCTGCTGTATCACAGAGAATAGTAACTATAACTTTATCTCTATTTTCTTCTCTTGATGCTACCTCAAAAGAGGCTTGAAGATTTGCACCACTTGAAATTCCAACTAAAAGCCCCTCCTCTTTTGCTACTCTTCTAGCCATATTAAAAGCACTACTATCATTAACCTTTATAATCTCATTATATATAGATGTATTTAACACTTTTGGAATTAATCCACCACCAATCCCTTGAATTTTATGAGAACCTTTCTCTTCTCCTGAAAGAACTGCTGAATTAGTAGGTTCAACTGCTATAGATTTTAGAGTAGGAATTTTCTGTTTTAAAACTTCAGAAACCCCCGTTAAAGTTCCACCTGTTCCAACTCCTGCTACAAAGTAGTCAATATTCTCCCCTAAATCATCTAAAATTTCAATAGCTGTACTCTCTTTATGAGCTTGTGGATTATCCATATTTTCAAACTGCTGTAATACAATACCATTAAGCTCTTTTGCCAACTCATAAGCCTTATCTATAGAGCCTTGCATAGCTTCATTTGCAGGGGTAAGTACTACTTTAGCACCTAAAAATTTAACTAACTTTTGTCTCTCTATACTCATAGACTCTGGCATAGTTAAAATAAGCTTTAACCCTTTAGATGCACAAATACTAGCTAAAGCTATACCTGTATTTCCACTTGTTGGCTCTATAATAGTAGTGTTTTTATCTATTTTTCCACTTTCTAAAGCTTTATCTATCATATTTAAAGCAATTCTATCTTTTATAGATGAGGTGGGATTTAAAAACTCACATTTAGCCAAAATCGTAGCTCCTGCATCTTTTGAAAGATTATTTAATTTTATTAAAGGGGTATCTCCTATAAGTTCACCTATATTCTCTGCTATCATTATATCTCCATTACTATTTTTAAGGTTTATACCATAAATAGCCTAAAATAGCCTAAATCTATAAAAACTCAACCCTATTTTTAGAACTGATAAATAAAAAAGTTCTAGGAGAAAATTAAGTAGTTTCATTACTCTTTAGTTATAATCTCACTATGAAAAAAATCCTAATAACAATAACTACACTTTTAATACTTTCAGGTTGCCAAGAGATTGGAGATAATAAACCTCTTTTAAGTAGTAAAAAAGAGAAACAGCCAATTATTATAGTAAATAAAAACCGTCATTTAAATATTGCAGAGTTTTGGATAGATAAAGTTAAAAATCCAAATAGAATTATTATGAGTAGTAAAGAGATTAATGAATTTAATAATAATGTAGCATATCAACAGAATAAATTAACATATTTTAAAGATATAAATGGAAATTATAGTGGCTCTTGGGTTAAAAAAAGTATATTGGGAATGCAAAAAAGTATCTCTTCTATAGCACAATATTTTGAAGATGGTAATAGAGTTCCAAATAGCTTTTTTAATGAGATAAAAGAGTATATGGATTTAGATAATATTGAAAGTAGTGTAGATACTCGTTATGCTCTTACTGTAAACTACACTAATCAAAAGATTATTCCAACTAAACTTTCACTTCTTAAGAAAAAAGAACAGATATTTTTTGACCGTAATCAAAACTCTGCACTTGATATTGCCACACCTATTGCTATATTACACTCAACTAAAGATGGAAAATGGCACTATGGAGTAGCACCTACAAGTTCCGGTTGGATAAGAGATAAAGATATAGCCTTTGGAGAGAAAAAAGAGATAGAAGATTATCTTAATACTAAAAATTTTATTATAACAACTAATGCAAAAAGTGCTGTTATGGTAGCAGGAGAGTATTATGATTATTTAAGAATGGGGGTTAGACTTCCTTTTATTTTAACAGTTGATAATATGACAATGGTACTTATTCCAACTAGAGATAGTGATGGAAAATTGGTATTAAGTAATGCTACTATAAAAACAGATAATGTAAATAGAGGGTATCTCTCTTATACTCCTAAAAATATATTAACACAAGCTTTTAAATTTTTAAATGCTCCTTATGGTTGGGGTGGCTCTTTTGGTGAGCAAGATTGTTCTAAATTTATTCAAGAGATTTATGCAACAGTTGGGATTAAAATGCCTAGAAATTCACTATCTCAAAGTAGAGTAAATAGTAATTATATGGAGTTAGAGAGTTTAAGTAAAGATGCTAAAATAGATTTACTTATAAATTCAGCACCTATTGGCTCTACAATTATTCATCTACAAGGTCATATAATGCTCTATATTGGTGATTATAAAGGTGAGCCTTATGTTATTCAAACTGTTTGGGGAGAGTCTAGCAGACACTACGCATTAGGAAGAACTGCTGTTACATCTCTAAATTTTAATAACTATATAGATAAAATAGATAGAGCAACTATTATAAAGTAGGCTCTATCTATAGTTCTTCATAGCTTGTTGAGCCTCTCTTAATTGAGTTCTTCTTTTTAAAGTCTCTCTCTTATCGTGTAGCTGTTTACCTTTTGCTATAGCAATGCTAACTTTGGCTATATTTCTTTTATTAAAATATATACTAAGAGGCACAATCGTATTTCCATCTTTACTAACTTTACCAAAGAGTTTATCTAACTCTTTTTTATGTAAAAGTAGTTTTCTAGGACTTCTTGTATCTCTTGCAAAATTTCTATTTGTTGTATCAAGGTGTGCAATATGAGCATTCATCAGATATAACTCACCTTTAATAAATCTACAAAAAGCATCATTTAAATTAGCTCTCTTAGCTCTTAATGCTTTAACCTCACTCCCTTGCAGAACAATACCTGCTTCAAATTTTTCTAAAATCTCATAATCATGATACGCTTTTTTATTTTTTGCTATTGTTGTTGACATCTAAAAAGTGTTCCTCCAATCTGTTTTCCATTAAGAAGAAAGCTATTAATATCTTTCAATCCAAATCCTGTAGCCAAAAACATCTTTTTACCTCTTTTCAATAGATAATCCCCTGCCTTTAACTTTGTAACAATTCCACCTGTTGCAAACTCGTTATTTGCTGTTGGCTTTGCATTTAACTCCTCTTGAGTTATGGAATTTACCTCTTTTCTAATTTTAGCGTCACTATGTTCTCTTGGGTCTTTATCATAAAGTGCATCTATATCTGATAGTATTACTAAAATATCAGCATTAAAATTATCTGCTACAGATGCTGAAAGTTGGTCATTATCTCCAAATACTAACTCCTCTGTAGCTATTACATCATTCTCATTTATAATTGGTACAACTCTATTTTTTAAAAGTCCATTAATAGCGACCCTTGCTAAATGTGTTCTTTTTTTAGAGTCTAAATCACTAGCACTTAGTAGCACTTGTGAACATAAAAGATTATATTTAGCAAATTTCTCTTGATACATTTTAAGAAGAAGTGGTTGACCAATAGCTGCTAAGACCTGTTTATTTCCTATATCTTTTCTATCTAATGGTAAAACTGTATAACCTGCCGATACTGCACCAGAACTTACCAATATAACCTCAATATCTCTTTGCATAAGTTTAGCAATAAGCTCTACTAACTCTATCATTCTCTTTTTAGCAACATATCCATTTTCGGTTAATACATGAGAACCTACTTTAATAACAATACGATTAAAATCCATTACGCCTCTTTTTTACTCTCTTGCTCTTCAACACTCTTTACAAAACCTTTAAGAGAGTAACGAAGTGTATCTATGTTTAGGTGAGAAACAGAAGAGATAGGCAGAACAAATAGAGGTTCATTAGTTGGTAAATATACCCCAAAATCCTCTTTAAACCCATAAGATAAATAGTCCATATTGGCTTTATACTTTTTAAGTGTGCTATTTGGTTTTAGTCCAATATCCTCTAAAAACTGCTTAGTTAAACTGTTAACCTCATCTATAGAAAGAGAGTCGCACTTAGTAATGGCTACAGCAAATCTTCTTTTAGCTAACTCTTTTGAGTATCTTTGAAGTTCAACTAAAAGTGTTTCATATTGATATTTCATCTCTCTATAATTTGCAATATCAACAAGTAAAAGTAGTGTTTTTGTTCTTTCAATATGTTTTAAAAACTCTAATCCAAGCCCTTTACCACTACTAGCACCCTCTATAATACCTGGAATATCTGCCATCATAAAAGAATCATACTCTCCAACATTTACTACACCTAAATTTGGAATTAAAGTTGTAAACTCATACTCTGCTACTTTTGGTTTAGCATTTGATATAGTTGAGATTAGAGTTGATTTTCCAACACTAGGGTATCCTACAAGTCCAACATCAGCTATAAGTTTCATCTCTAATCTTATCTCTTTGGTAATACCTGGTAGTCCTGGTTGAGCATAAGTTGGTCTTTGGTTAGTTGAGCTTTTAAAGTGCATATTTCCAAGTCCACCTTTTCCACCCTCTAAAAATAGAACGCTCTCACCCTCATTAACTAAATCAAAAAGTACCTCACCAGTTAAAGCATCAATTACTTGTGTACCTGCTGGAACTACAATATTTACACTTTTACCTTTTCTACCATACTTCTTTCTCCCCTCACCTGGTCTTCCATTTTCTGCTTTTATATGGTTTCTACCTCTAAGGGCTGAGAGTGTATCTGTATTATTATCTACTGTAAAATATACAGAGCCTCCCTTTCCACCATCACCACCATCTGGTCCACCTTTAATAACAAATTTTTCTGTCCAAAAAGAGACACAACCAGCACCACCTTTTCCTGAACTTACCAATAAATCAACACTATCAACAAACATCTATTTCCTTTAATAATTAACATTAGTATGCAATAACTATTTTTTGAAATTATATCTAAATTATATTCGTTTATTGAATAAGTATCAAGAGTTGTGTATAGTAAAAGTTAAACCATATTTAACAGAAATTATACTAGAATTGTCAATCCGTTATCAAATTTGGAGAAAAAATGAAAATATTATTAGTAAATAGTAATCCAGTTGTATCAAGATTAACAGCACTTAGTGCTAGAAAAGAGAGTGTCGATTTAGATGAGATTAGAGATATATCTGAACTAAAAAAGAGTGATTATAATATAGTATTTGTAGATTCAGAAGCTTTTAGTAGTGAGTTAGCTACTGTTTTAAAAAATTCAGGTATAAAAAGAAAAGTACTCTTTTATACTCAAGATGATAAAGAGAAAGATAAAATATTTAATTATACTATTCTAAAACCATTCTTACCATCTGAAGTATCAGCTATACTTCGTGAAGCAAAAATTGAAATAGATAAAGAAGAGAGTTTGTCACTATCTTCTAAAAAAGAAGAGCCTAAAGAGGAGTATTTAGATTTAAATGAACTTATATCTAATAAAAAAGGTGATTTAACTCCACTTACTCTTATTGATGATGAGCCAAAAGAGAAAGAGAGTGATAATAGTTTAAAAGAGACCGAAGAGAAATTACTAGAAGAGTTAAATGCACAAAAAAGTAAATTAGATAATATTAAAGAGAGTTTTGATTTAGGATTAGAAAAAGAGTTTATACCTACTAAAGAGGAGAAAAAAGTTATTGAACCTGAACCTATTATAGAGAAAAAAGATGATTTTAATAATGACCTTTTCGAATTAGATACTCTTAAAACTACAGATAGTAAAGAGAGTATAGATAATGACCTTTTTATAAAAGATAGTGAGATAAAAAGTATAAAAGAGGATAAAGATGAACTTCTTACATTAGATATAGATAGTAAAAATGAAGTTAACTTTGAAGAGATTAAAGAGGTAGAAAAAGTAGAGAGTAAAAAGATAGAGTCTAAAAAAGAGAGTGTTGAAGAGACAAAAATATTAGATAAAGATGAAATATCAAATATTAAAAATCTTTTAAATAGTGAACAAATAGATGATAATCTATCTTTAGAAGATGTTATGACAACTCCACCACCTCCACCTTTTGAGCCAAAAGTAGAAGAGAAAAAACCTAAAAAAGAAGATGAAATTAAAGAGAGTAAAAAGGAAGATAATTGTATGGAGACACCAAAAGTTGCTAAGAGAGTATTTAAAGATACAGTAGGTTCTCTTCCTATTGAGGAGCTTCGTCAACTTCTTCGTGGAACAAAGATACATATAACTATTGAATTTCCAAAAGAGGTATAATGAGTGGAGCAATATTAGTCCTTTCAGGTCCAAGTGGTGCTGGAAAAAGTACTATTATAGATAGTGCTAGTAATAGAATAGGAGAGTATTACTTTTCTATCTCTACAACTACTAGAGAGCCTAGAGAGGGTGAGGTGCATGGAGTTGATTACTACTTTGTATCTAAAGAGGAGTTTGAAGAGGATATTAAAGCAGGTCAATTTTTAGAGTATGCTACAGTCCATAGTAACTATTATGGTACATCTTTAAAACCTGTAAAAGAGGCTTTAGAGATGGGCAAATTGGTAATTTTTGATATTGATGTGCAGGGTCACCGTTTAGTGAGAGCTAAAATGGGTGATTTGGTCACTTCTGCTTTTATTACTCCACCTTCATTAAAAGAGTTAGAGAGAAGATTATATGGTCGTTCTACCGATAAGAGTTATATTATAGAGCAGAGAATAGAGAATGCAAAAGAGGAAATTAAAGCTATTGGAGAGTTTGATTTTGTTATTATTAATGATATTATAGATAGAGCCTCTTTAGAATTTGCTACAATTGCTAATGCCTCAAGATTGAAATTAAGTAAACAAGAGTTAGAAAATTTGGTAGTTCAGTGGGAAAATGGTCTATCATAAACTTTAAATTAACAAAATATTAGTATAATCTCTTAACTAAATATCAATAAATTTAGATAAAACAGACAAAGGACATGTAAATGGGAATGCCAAGTATGCCAGAGTTACTTATTATCTTAGCGATAGTAGTACTACTTTTTGGAGCAAAGAAAATACCAGATTTAGCAAAAGGTATGGGAAAAGGGATTAAAGACTTTAAGAAAGCTATAAAAGATGATGATGAAAAAGTAGCTGAGGTTAAAGAGATAAAAGATGATGCTAAAAAAGAGGCAGTAACTGACACAAAAGATACAGTTAAAAAAGCTTAGAAACTAAATCTAATTTAAGATACCCACAAAAGGGTATCTCTACGGAACACAAATGAAAATCAAATCACAATTAAACAGAATTATAAAAAAAGCACTCGAAAGTGCAAATATAGAGGCTAGTGATGTTATAGTATCAGATGCCACAAAAGCTGAATTTGGAGACTACCAATTTAATGGAGCTATGAAATTAGCAAGAACTCTTAGGCGAAATCCTAGAGAGATAGCATTAGATATTATAAAACATATAGACTCTCCAATAGTAGCAAAAGTTGAAGTAGCAGGTGCTGGATTTATTAATATATGGCTAGATGATGAGTGGTTATCTAATAGTTTAAACTCTATTATAGATGATAAAAGAGTAGGAGTTGGTTTTATAGAAAATCCGAAAAGAGTAGTAGTTGATTACTCTGGACCTAATATGGCAAAACAGATGCATGTAGGTCATCTTCGTTCATCTATTATAGGTGATACTCTTGCTACTCTTTTAGAGTTTTTAGGAGATGAGGTTATTCGCCAAAACCATATTGGAGATTGGGGAACTCAATTTGGTATGCTTATTGCCTACTTAGAAGAACAAGGAGAAGAGGGAGCATCTAAAAACCTACAAGATTTAGAGCAGTTCTATAAAGATGCTAAAGTTAGATTTGACCAAAGTGAAGAGTTTGCCAATAAAGCTAGAGAGTATGTTGTAAAAATTCAACAAGGAGACCCACACTGCTTAAATCTATGGCAAAAGTTTATAGATACATCTCTAAGCCACTGTGAAGAGGTCTATAGGAAATTGGGAGTTAAACTTACAAAAGATGATGTAAGAGCTGAAAGTTTTTATAATCCTCAACTTCCAAAGGTCATTAAAACGCTAGAGGAAAAGGGGCTATTAGTAGATAGCAGTGGAGCAAAGTGTGTCTTTTTAGATAATTCAGATACACCTGTTATTGTTCAAAAAGGTGATGGTGGTTACCTATATGCCACTACAGACTTAGCAGGATTAGAGTTTAGAGCAAAGGAGTTGAAAGCCAATAGAGTATGTTATGTGGTTGACGCAAGACAAGGAGAACACTTTAAACAGGTGTTTAAAATTGCAAAACTAGCATCTATGGTTGGAGAAGGCGTAGCATTAGAACATATTGCATTTGGTACAATGATGGATAAGAGTGGAAAACCATTTAAAACAAGAGATGGTGGAACAGTTAAACTTATAGATTTACTAGATGAGGCAGTAGTTCGTGCAAAAGAGACTATAAAGAAAAGAAACTCTCATAGTGAAAATGAGTTAGAAAAGGTATCATCAGCTATTGGAATTGGAGCTGTTAAGTATGCAGATTTAAGTATAAGTAGAGAGTCAAATTATCTATTCTCTTGGGATAAGATGTTAAGTTTTGATGGTAATACAGCTCTATATATGCAGTATGCTTATGCTAGAATTCAATCTATATTTAAAAAATATAATAGAAAGTTAGATGGTAAAATAGTAATTAAAGATAGTTTAGAGCATAAATTGGCACTAATGATTTTAAAATTTGAAGATACGCTAATAAAAGCCTCTATTGATGCAACACCTCACACTATTACAGCATACCTTTACGATTTAGTAACTCTATTTATGAAATTCTATGAACAAAACCCAATCTTAAAAGATGGTGTAGAAGAGGATATTAAAAAAAGTAGACTTCTACTAGCTAAATTGACATCTAATGTAATTAAAAAAGGGTTAGAGATTTTAGGTATTGAGGTTGTAGATAAAATCTAATTGATAAATAGAGTTTTCTTTAATAGAAAACTCTATTTTGCCACCTCAATTTTAGTAATTAAAACCTTTCCATTTATCTCTTTAATAGTTAAAAGGTGTTTGCTAACCCCTTTTAGCTCTTTTTTGCTATTTTTTAAAGTATAATCAAAAGTTATCTTTATAGTAGCCTCTTTCTCTTTTTTATCTAATCGTATAGTTTTAAGTTTAATATTTTGATAATCTCTTTTTGTCCAATCTCTAAAATATTTTACTTTATCTTTTATAATATCTTTTTTAGTCACATTTTTTTTATGATAGTATTGAGATAAAGGGTATGAAAATAGCTCTATAAAATCTTGTGGATTATTGCTTTGCATCTCTCTATAATATAGCTTTTTAACTAATACCTTAGCCTTATCTTCTAAACTAATATTATCTGCTTTTTTCTCTTTAATCTTATCTAAAACTATAATTTTTTCTACTCCCTTAGCATAATCATTTACTCTACTATCATACATAGATTCTATTATAACTGCTGGTATTTTACACTCACCTTTAGTTGTAACTAAAAGAGGAGTAAATATAATTCCTTTATTCTCTTTAGTTATATATTTTTTACTCTTTTTATTATATATCTGTTTTTTATTTAAATCAATAAAATTTAGTACCCTATCATCTCTTATCTCTTTATACTCCTGATTAATATTTACATTTTTAAATCTACCATCTGGAGTCTCATTTTGAATTCTACTATTTACTATAGTTAAACAGCTAGGTACTCTTTGATTAACTACTACACTTTTAAACTCTCCATAGTTTGCAATAGTTACCTGTGAGTAAATTTTATCTCCCTGTTTTAGACTATTTAAATTGACACTACGATTATCTTCATTTATAAATACTCTTTTTATACTTATCTTTTTAGATTTTGATAATCTATTTTTTATCTTTTTAGGTAGATTTTTTACTAATTCAATATTATAACTCATAGCATTAGAGTTTGGAGCTAATAGTATATTACTATCTTTAACACTATTTACTATTAAAGATATTGGTTTAGTATATCTTCTACTTTTACCATTAATAGTTAAATTAACATCTAACTTACTATTAGTAGGCTTTCCAAGATAGATACTTACAGCTTTTAATGCTATGGCTCTCTCTTGTGTAGAGTATAGAGTATTAAATGATTTCTCTATAGTTGCTAAATCTTTTACATCTACTTTAAAGTATTTAGTTTTAATAATAAATTGAAGTAACATATCTCTTATATTAGACTCAAAATTACCACTATAGTTGGAGTATCTACTTTTTAAATATGATGATAATTTATATCCTACACTAGCATATAACTCTTCTGCCTCTTTGGTTTTACCTTTTATTTTTAATATAGCAGACATATAATATTTAGATAAAAAGAACTCTTTATAAAAACCTTTTTCTAATAGCATATTAAAACTACTATCACTTAATTCACTATTTTCGGCTAAAATATACCCAGCATAAACTCTATGAAACTCACTATAATCTCCTAAATAATCACCATTTTTTAAAACAATAGCTTTTAATGCTTTTATAGTTTTATCTATTACAAATTGGTCAATATAAACTCCATCTCTTTTTAACTCTAATAGAGTTTGTGAAGCATATAGTGAAGCATAAGGATTAATCTCTCCATCTTTTTCCCAATAGCTAAACTCACCATAATAGTTTTGCATATTTCTTAATTTTTTAATCCCTTGTCTAATAAAGTTTTTACTCTCTCCAACTAAAATGGTATTTTTTAAGAAAGGTCTTGCATAATACATTGCTAAAATCTTAGAAGTTGTTTGCTCTGCACAACCATAAGGATAACTAACTAGATATTTTAAATCATTTCCTAAAACACCTATTAAGTTATTAGATAGTGTAATATAAGCTTTAGCTCCTATATACTCTTTAGGAATGGTAAACTTCTCTTTTTTATTGCTAATTCCTTTAAATGTCTTAGTACTAATAGCATAAGGGCTATAGATAGGAAGCTCTACACTATTTGTAACCACCTCATCTTTACCAAATTTAGCTATTAGTTTTATATTAGATTTTCCAATCTCTTTAGGATTTAATTTAGCATTAATTATAGTTGAACTATTTGGAGAGAGAGTTAAATTATTATCGTCTAATTTAAACTCTATATTTTTAGAAGATATAGATGCTAGAGTAATATTTTTTATATCTTTAGTTGTATTAAAGACTCTTATAGGAACTATTATCTTATCCCCTTTTAAAGCGTATAGAGGATATGATGGTTTTATCATTACATCATCTTTTACTATAATATCTTTTGAAGAGACCCCTATACTATCTTCATTTACAGCTACAGCTATAATAGAGGCTTTACCATTAAATTGAGGTATATCTATTCCTATAGTTGTATTATTATCAGTAGGCTCTATAATTCCACTCCAAACCATAAACGGTTTAACTCTTTTACCAAAATCTGGTGCTAAATGTTTTCTTTTTCCACCACCTGCAATATCACCTGCACCAAAATCTATTATTTTACCCTCTGTTAGATATGCCATTAATTTATCATATAGGTCATAATATGATATTTTTTTATCTGCCTCTTTATTAAAAAAGTCAAATATTTCAGGTTCTCCTTGGTTGGTTAATTGAAGTATTCCTCTATCTACAACACTTACTAAAATTTTAGATGGTTTAGAGGTTACTATATTTAGTTTCATTACTCTTTTAGATTTAGTAACTTTTGGGGCTTCTATTTTTACATCTATTTTATGAGTTGTATTGTCTGGCTCTATATACTCATATCCTATAGCTCTAAATGGAATTAGTTTAGATGAGGTGTCACTTGCTCTATATACAGTTGCATGTAGATATGCACCTTTTTTCATATCAAAAGTTATAGGAATATCTACTTTAGCTACACCCTTTTCTATATGAACCAATCTATAACCCTCAACTTTATTATCTTCAATAGTTAAAAGCAACTCTCCATTTAAAATAGGTGATTTAATTGTAGCAATAATTGTATCTCCTTTTTTATAGAGTTTATCTTCAAAATCAATCTCTACCGATTTTAAATCATCTTTTGGAGAGATATTACTATAATCTTGCCACCAAACCTCAAAATCACTACTTGCACTATGTCCACCTAAATGGTCATAAACCTCTATAATATAATCCCCATTTTGACCAACTTTTCTTGCAAAAGGCTCATTTGGTTTAATGGTAAAACTATCAACCACCCTACTCTCTTTTTCCCAATTACTATTACCATTTGTATAACTATAGTGCCAATCTATCTTTTTAATAACGGCATATAGCTTTCTATTAATCTCCTCACCACTAAGAGGATTAATTAAAATAGCTCTACCTTTTAACTCTTGCCCTTTCTCTAAATGAGTAGTATCAACTTTTAATCCAACCATATTTTTATATGGAAAAAGTTTTAATTTTCTATATTTTGATACAGGTTGATTATCGTCCATAATAGTAACTCCCAAAGTTACCTCTAAAATAGATGGAACACGATTTTTAATAATAGTAGGAAGTGCTATATTAATCTTACCATTACTATCCAATCTAATATTTTCATTATAGGCTAAATACCCCATAGTACCACCCCTATTAGGGTTAGAAAAAGAGTATCCTTTATATTTATAAAGTGAAAACTCTATTGGTCTGCTAGATAAACTAATTTTTCCATTAAGATATGATGCAGGAGTACCAAATAGATAACTAGAGCTAATATTAGCTTCAATAAGTTCACCACTTAAATAGTTATCTCTAGCCATTTTTATATGGTTCTCAATTTTAGGAGGCATAAAAGCTTCTACTTTAAGAGTGGTAGAACCAATAATAGTTTTATCAATATAGGCTACAATCTCATAAGTTCCTGTTTTATCCTCATTATCAAGCTGATAGTTAAAATCAATTAATCCATAATTATCTGTATGATATATCTTCTCTTGAACTATTTTTCCATATCTCTGTTTAAATACTATTTTAATAGGTAGTTTCTTAGCAGATATAAATGCTCTATCTTTAATTGTAATTAGTGCGTTTATTTTAGAGGCAGGACGGACTATATTACTTTGTAAATAAATATTAGCTCTAAATCTCTCTTCTTTATTTAAAATTTCATCGGGAGATGGAGAAGATATAGTTCTATCTAAGACTAAAAAGTTTCTATCTGATTTTGTCTCAACAACTATACCTATAGGTTTTTTAGATAGAAGTTCACTATCTTCAATTACAACCATACCATACTTATCACTCTTTGCTGAACCTATAAGTTGATTATTCTCTCCATAAAGATAGACCATTGCAGTAACTAAAGGTTTTGCACTATCTAATTTCATAGTATGAATAAAAGCTTGTGTTTTAGAGATATTTGCAGATATTCCAATATTTGATAAAAATAGAACCCTGCTACTCTTTTTCTCTTCCTCTCCATCACTATATCTTAAAGTAATCTTATATACACCAAAAGGTAAATCTTCATCTAAAGATGAGAATTTAAATTTTTGTTTTACTAACTTGTTTTTTATATTATTTAGTTTTATCTCTTTAGTAAATACCTCTTCTAAATATCTATCAACTACACTCTTATTGGCATTTTCAAAATTTACAAAATATCTCATATTATCGTCTAATACTCTTTGTACTATAAGAGTTGCACTATTTAGATTAATGGTAGAAAAACCTAGCTCTCCATTATTTGATACATAAGGTTTTTTATCTTCAAATATAATAGTTTTTGCTAAATCTCCACTCTTTAAAGTATAGTGTTTATCCTCTTTTAGCTCTCTATATGTTCTTAGACCCTTTTTTATGGTTATTTTATATGTATGATTTGGTTTAAATTCAGGGCTGATAATATCAGTATAATAGTAAGCTCCACTTGATAGTTTTAATCTCTTTCTTTGTCTATATCCTACATAGTTATCTCTACTAATACGAAAATTATCAATTCCATCAATCTCTATAAAATCTTTTATACTATTATCTAGTGTATCATCAAAAAATAGTCTAATAGCAAACTCTCCACTATCTAAAGAGACCATTCTAGGCTTATCATTAATATCCATTGACTCTTTTTTATTATCAAGTGTAACAGTTAATGACTTTTTAGCATTAAATATATTACTAAACTCTTCTCCTAAACTCTTACCATTAATATTTTTTAGCTCTTTATCTATAGTTAACTCTATAGGATTATTATATACAGGTTCATTAATCTTTAAAAGCAAAGTATTACTACTTTGTTGGATTATACTATAGGTTAAATCTGTAGTTGAAAGTTTATCTATTTTGGTTAGTTTTATATATTTTTTTACATCTTTAGGACTAATATTATCATTAAATTCAACTTTTATAAGTTTATCTCTTTTAAAAAAGTTATAATCTCTTAATCCAAAGGGCTTAGTTCTAAATTTAATGGTATCTTTACCATATTTACATTGATAAAGAGTCCCACTCTGTAACTGTTTTTTGGGAATAATCTTAACCTTATGAATACCCTCTATTTTATAAACAGCATTAAGTTTAGGATTACACTTTAATAGCTCTTTATAAGTGTAGAGTATATCTGTATTAAAAATAGATTTACTACTTTTTATAGTAAATGGTTCATTTAATGATACTATCTTAATAGGTGATGGCGTTGGATTTGCATAAATTATCGAAGATATTAAAATAATAAGATATTTCTTGAACATGATAAAACCTTTTTAGTTTAATTTTACCATAATTTGAGATTAAATGGTAGATAATTTGCTTATTAATATAAATAAAATTGATTTTGAGAAAAAGTGTATAGATTGGGCTAATTAAGCACTAATTGGTTAAAATACTCACCTTTAAAAGTCCCACAATCAAAGAGGTTTAATAATATGAATAAGAGCAAAGATTTTTTACGAAGAGTAGTTGAAGAGGATTTAAAATCAGGTAAATACCAAGAGGTGGTTACAAGATTTCCACCAGAACCAAATGGATTTCCACACATAGGTCACGCTAAATCTATAGCTATTAATTTTGGAATTGCCAAAGATTATAATGGACACTGTAACCTAAGAATGGACGATACAAATCCAACTACAGAAGATACAAAATTCGTAGAGGCTCTAAAAGATGCTGTAGAGTGGCTTGGATTTAAATGGGACAAAGATGTATATTTTACATCAGATTATTTTCAAAAACTATATGATTATGCTATTAAACTTATTAAAATGGAAAAAGCTTATATTGATAGTTTAAATGAAGATAAGATAAGAGAGTATAGAGGAACAGTAACAACTGCTGGAAAAAGAAGCCAATATGCAAATAGAACTGTTGAGGAGAATTTAGACCTTTTTAAAAGAATGAAAAATGGAGAATTTAAAGAGGGAGAGCATATATTAAGAGCCAAAATTGATATGAGTTCACCAAATATGAAAATGCGTGACCCGCTTCTATATCGCATAAGACATGCACACCACTTTAGAGCAGGAGATAATTGGGCAATATATCCAATGTATGATTTTGCTCACCCACTATCTGATTATATAGAAGGAATTACGCACTCAATTTGTACTTTAGAGTTTGAAAATAATCGTGATATATATAATTGGTTATTAGATACACTAGAGTTAGAGCCTCCAAGACCATATCAATATGAGTTTGCACGACTAAATATTAGCTATACAGTTATGAGTAAAAGAAAACTTTTAGAGTTAGTTGAAAGTGGAGATATTAATGGCTGGGATGACCCTAGAATGCCAACTATTGCAGGACTTAGAAGAAGAGGTTATACGCCTGAGTCTATTTTAAATTTTTGCGACCAAATAGGTGTTGCAAAGGCTAACTCTATAGTAGATGTAGCTCAACTTGAATACTCTATTAGAGATGACTTAAATACAAAAGTTCCAAGAGTTATGTCTGTGTTAGAGCCTTTAAAAGTTACTATTGAAAATTATGAGGGAGAGGAGAGTATAACTGCTTCATACTATCCACATGATGTACCAAAAGAGGGTTCAAGAGAGTTACCTTTTAGTAAAGAGATTTATATTAATAGAGATGATTTTAGCGAAAATCCTCCTAAAGGATACTATAGATTAACTCCAAACCAACCTGTAAGACTTCGATATGCCTATATTATTAGTTGCAAAGAGATAATAAAAGATAATAATGGAGAGATAATTGAGATAATAGCAGAGTATTATCCAAACTCTAAAAGTGGAGAAGATAAGAGTGATATAAAAGTAAAAAGTGCCATTCAATGGGTAGAAGCAAAGAGTGCTAAAGAGATTGAAGTAAGAGTTTATGATAGACTATTTAAAAATGAAAATCCACAAGGAGTAGAAGATTTAAACCCTAACTCTCTAAAAATTATTAAAAATGCTTTAATTGAACCTGCCGTAATTGAGCAAAAACCTGATACAAGATTTCAATTTGAAAGAGAGGGATACTTTTATGCCGACCCAATAGATTACACAGATAAAAAACCTACTTTTAATAAAATAGTATCTTTAAAAGACTCATGGGCAAAAAAGAAAAAAAGGAGTCAGAACAAACCTCAACCACAACCTAAAAAAATTCAAATTGATGGTGAAGTAGTACCAATGAGCAGAAAGGAAGAAGAACTATTTAATAAATATACAAAAGAACTTAAATTAAATAGTGAAGTAGCCAATACTCTAGCAAGAGATAAAAGACTATCTTTCTTTTATAAAGAAGCACTAAAAGAATTTAATAGCCCTATAACTATAGCCAATATAGTAACAAATGAGGTAACAAGAGAGTTAAAACAAAAAAATATTAATGAATTAAAATTTACCCCAAAAGATATAGCCAAACTTGTTCAGATGATAGATAATGAAACTATCTCAACTAAAATTGCTAAACAAGTTTATGAGGAAATGGCTAAAAATGGAGTAAATCCTATTGAAATAGTTGAAAGTAAAGATTTAAAGCAGATAAGCGACCCTAATATTATTTTGCCTATTATTAATGATATTATTTCTAAAAATCCTGAAAATGTAGAAAAATATAAAAATGGAAATAAAAAGCTTTTTGGTTTCTTTGTGGGGCAGGTGCTTAAGGCTACTAAAGGGAAAGGTAATCCTAAAGTTGTTAATGAGTTGGTGAGTAAAAGGCTAAAATAAAAGTTATTTAAAAAAAATAGGAGACAAAAATCCCCTATCTTCTACTTATATCTAAAAGTAATTCGACCCTTATCTAAACTATAAGGAGTAAGTTCAACTTTTACCTTATCTCCAGGTAAGATTTTAATATAGTGCATTCTCATCTTTCCTGCTATATGGCATAAAACCACATGTTTATTTGATAACTCTACTCTAAAAGTTGCATTTGGTAGTGCTTCAACTACTTTACCATCAATCTCTATTACATCATCTTTAGCCATTTTTATTCTCCTTTTGTTAATATTACTGCTTTGTTGTCTATTATTGCTACTGTATGTTCATAGTGAGAGGTTCTTAACCCATCTTCACTAACTACTGACCACTTATCATCCCAAACTATTGGTTTACCACTTTTTTGACAAATCATAGGTTCAAGACAGAAAACCATTCCATTTTTTATCTTTGGCCCTTGCTTTGGTTTTCCCTCTAAATAATTTGGAATATTTGGCTCTTCATGTGGTTTTTTTCCAATACCGTGACCACAAAATTCTCTTAATGGGACAAAGCCTCTCTCTAATATAAACTGCTCTAAGATTACTGTTAGCTCTTTAAATCTCATGCCAACTCTAATATTCTCTATTGCAAAATATAGTGCATCTTTTGAACATTTTATTAACTCTTCGTCTCTTTTAGATATTTTACCTATAGGCATAGTTATAGCTGCGTCACCAAAGTAACCATCTATTTTTGTACCTAAATCCAATCCAAGAATATCACCCTCTTGAACTCTTTTATCGGTAGGAACTCCATGAATACATACCTCATTCAGTGAAGTGCAAACAGATGCAGGAAATCCATATAGACCCTTAAAAGATGGCTCTGCTCCTTGGCTTCTAATCAACTCTTCACCCATAGCATCAATCTCTTTTAAGCTCATTCCAACAGTAATATTTTCTTGGAGATATTTTAATGTTTTACCAACGATTGAACCTGCTACTTTTAGCCTGTCCAATTCGTCTTTTTTACGAAGTGCAATTGCCATTAAAGACCTACTGCACCTAAGGTTTCATATTTACTCATATATATTTGAGCCTCTATTTTTCTCATTGTATCAAGGGCAACTTGAACTACAATTAAAACAGCTGTTCCACCAAAATAGAATGATGCACCCATTGAATTTATTAGTAAAAATGGCAGAGTGGAGATTAGTGCTAGATAGAACGCACCACTTCCTGTTAATCTACTTGCTACCTCATTAATAAACTCTTTAGTATGATTTCCAGGTCTAACTCCTGGTATAAATCCACCTTGTCTTTTTAAATTATCTGCAATATCTTTAGCATTAAATACAATAGATGCGTAAAAGAATGCAAAGAAGATAACTAAAATAAATGTTATTACATTAAATAGTACTCCACCAGGGTGAAGTGCATCTGCTATTGCCACTAAATACTCATTTGTACTACTCTGCAACATAGTAAGAGGAAACATTAAAACAGCACTAGCAAAGATTGGAGGAATAACACCTGATAGGTTTACCTTAATTGGTATATAGTTCATTACTCTTTTATCTTGATTTTGCATTATTGTTTTTCTACTATATGAGATAGGTACTCTTCTCTCTCCTAATTCTACATAGATAATTACAAAAATTGTAAGCATCATAATAGCAAATATAGCTATAACTGCTAAGAAATTAAGCTCACCAGTATTTACTGAATTTATAGTATTTGAAATTGCTGTTGGAATTCCTGATACAATACCTGCAAAGATAATTAAAGATATACCATTTCCAATTCCACTTTGAGTAATTCTTTCACCAATCCACATTAAAAGCATTGTTCCTGTAAGCATTGATACAGTTGTTAAAAATGTAAATAGCATTGGGTCAATCATAACAGCACTTGCACCATTGCTTCCTGTCATACTTTGAAGTCCCATTGATACACCAAACGCTTGAACAATAGTAATAAAAATAGTAGAGTATCGGATAATTTGCATATATTTTTGCATTCCATCTCTCTCTTTTTTCATCTGTCCGATAGTTGGGAAGGTGGCTGCTAGAAGTTCCATAACAATGGAGGCTGTAATGTAGGGCATAATTCCTAAGGAGATAATACTCATTCGGCTAATAGCATTTCCAGAGAACATATTTGCCATTCCAAGCATTCCTCCACCACCGTTAGAGTCAAAAAATGACGCTATAACGGCTGTATCGACACCTGGTACTGGTATATATGCTAAAACTCTATATGCAAATAGAAATCCAAAAGTTATTAATATTTTTTGAGTTAAAGCACTACTCATGGCTATTTACCACTAGTTGTAACGGCTTCATCTTTAATTTTAGATGCTAACTCTTTTGCTTTTGAACCAATAAGTTTTACTTTTGTTACAGTTCTTTTTAATTTATGAACTGATTTTATATTTTCTAAAGTAATCTCTTCAAGTTCAGCTACTGCTTTGATTTTATCAACATTAATTGCATAAGGTTTAATTACTCTTGAGTTAAATCCAATTTTAGGAACTCTCTTAATAAGTGGCATTTGTCCACCTTCAAAACCTCTTTTTTGAGAGTAACCTGTTCTTGATTTTTGACCTTTGTTACCTCGTCCTGCTGTTTTACCTGTTCCAGAACCTTGACCTCGACCAACTCTTTTTCTATTTCGAGTTGACCCAGCGGCTGGTTGTAAATTATGTAAACCCATATCTACTCCCTTAAGCTTTAATTCTTGATAGAGCTTTTACAGTTGCTCTTACAAGGTTATTTGGATTGTTTGAACCTAATGATTTTGCGATAACATCTTTAATACCTGCTAACTCTAGTACTGGTCTCATCGCACCACCTGCGATTGTTCCTGTACCTTCACTTGCTGGTCTTAATATAATTCTACTAGCACCTGTTTTTTGTTCAATGTCATGGGCAATAGTACTACCTTTAACATTTACTTTTACAAGTGATTTAAACGCATCATCAACAGCTTTTTTAATAGCATCAGGAACCTCTTTTGCTTTTCCTGTACCATAACCTATTGTACCATTTTTATCACCAATAACTACAAGAGCTGTAAATCTAAATCTTCTACCACCCTTTACAACTTTGGTAACTCTTCCAATATTTACAATTTTTTCTTCAAATTTATCTCTATCAATATTCTGCATAGACTCTTTCCTTATAACTTAATTCCAGCTTCTCGCAAAGCGTCAGCAAAAGATGCAACAACACCATGATAAAGATAACCGTTTCTATCAAATACTACTGTTTCAATATTTTTCTCTTTAAGCTTATCAGCAAATGCAGTAGCCACTTTTTTAGCATCTTCTCTATTTGCTTTTAGACCCATAGCTCTACCATCAATAGAAGCTAAAGTAACTCCTGCTACATCATCAATAGCTTGTGCATATACATGTTTATTTGATTTAAAGATAGATACTCTAGGAAGAGTAGCATTTCCACTAATCTTACCTCTAACTCTTGCTTTTCTCTTTGCTCTAACTCTGTTTTTTCTTCTTTGAATACTTTTTAACATCTGCTACTCCTACTTACCAGCTGCTTTACCAGCTTTTCTAATGATAACTTCATCAGTGTATTTAACACCTTTACCTTTATATGGCTCTGGTGGTCTAAAGCTTCTAATTTCAGCAGCTACTTGTCCAACGGTCTGTTTATCTGTACTTTTAATAGTAATAATATTTTTATTAATAGTAATATCCACACCATCTGGAATTTCAAAGTTAATATCGTGAGAGAAACCTAGTTGAAGATTAAGTACTTTTCCTTGAACAGATGCTCTATAACCTACACCATTAATCTCTAAAGATTTTTCAAAACCTTTATCTAATCCAATAATAATATTGTTAAATAAAGCTCTATATGTTCCCCAAAAAGCAGAACTCTCTTTATCTTCACCTACTCTTGAAAATGTAACTTCTGAACCACTAATATCAATACCAACTCGTCCATAAGTCTCTAATCTCTTCTCTAACTTGCCTTTTTTAGCAACAAGAGTCGTACCATCGAGTGATACCTCAATACCACTTGCAACAGTTACTGGTCTTTTTCCTATTCTTGACATATCTTTCCCTTACCAAATACTACAGATTACTTCACCACCAACTTTTAACTTAAATGCTTCATCATTTGCAATTACGCCTTTGTTGGTAGATACTACTAATGTTCCATAACCATTTTTGAAACTTCTAATCTCGTCAGCACCTTGATATACTCTTCTACCAGGTTTTGAAATCTTTTTAATTTCATTGATTACACTATGACCATTTTCATCATATTTTAATACAACTTTAATAGTCTTTTTATTTCCGTTCTCTTTTACTTTATAACTCTCAAGGTATCCCTTGTTTACTAAAATAGCAACTGTAGCCTCAATAGTTTTTGAGTGAAGAAGTGTTGTTACATCTAATCTTCTTTGTGCAGCATTTCTTATTCTTGTAAGAGAGTCTGCAATTATATCTGTCATCATCTTTTACTTCTCCTTACCAGCTTGATTTTTTCATACCAGGGATTAAACCCTCGTTTGCCATTTTTCTTAAACAAATTCTACAAATTCCAAAATCTCTATATACAGAGTGAGGTCTTCCACAGATACTACATCTTGTATATTCTCTTGATGAGAATTTTGCAGGTCTTTTCTGTTTAGCAATCATTGATTTTTTAGCCATTAGTTCTTTCCTTTAGCAAAAGGCATACCAAGTTTCTCTAAAAGAACAAATGCCTCTTTATCGTTATCAGTGCTTGTAACAATAGTAATATTCATACCGTGAGTTTTGATAATATTATCAAATTCAACCTCTGGGAACATAAGTTGCTCATCAAGACCAAAGTTATAGTTACCTCGTCCATCAAAACCTTTTCTAGGTGTTCCTCTAAAGTCTTTCACTCTTGGAAGTGCGATTGATACTAGTTTATCAAAGAAGTTATACATATTTTCACCTCTAAGAGTCACTTTAATACCACTTGGACTTCCCTCTCTTGCTTTAAAACCAGCAACTGATTTTTTAGCATTAACTATAACTGCTTTCTGTCCAGCAATTAGAGAGATAGTATCTGTCATATTTTGGATAAGTTTATTATCTTTACCCTCTTCACCAGCACCAACAGATATTACTATCTTTTCAAGCTTAGGTGTCTGCATTACATTTTTAATCCCACACTCTTCTCTTAGAGCTGGTGTAATGTCATTGTACTTTTGCTTCATTCTGCTCATAGATTACGCCTCTACTTTTTTTACATTAGAAATATGGATAGGCATCTCTTTTTCAGCGAAACCACCATCTTTATTCTCTTCACTTGGCTTTACAGCTTTTTTTGCTAGTTTACAACCCTTAACAATTACAGCATCTTTTTTAGTAAGTACTTGTAGTACTTCACCAGTTTTGCCTTTATCATCACCAGCGATAATTAAAACTTCATCGCCTTTTTTAATTTTAAATTTCTTTGCCATTACCATACCTCTGGAGCTAATGATACAATCTTCATAAATCCTGCATATCTAGCTTCTCTAGCTACAGGACCAAAGATACGAGTACCAATTGGTTGTTTTTTATCATCAATAATTACAGCTGCATTATCATCAAATCTAATAAGAGAACCATTTTCTCTTTGTATCTCTTTGTGAGTTCTAACAACTACAGCTTTAACTACTTTTCCTCTTTTTACCTTACCTGTTGGAAGTGCTTTTTTAACTGATGCTACAATTACATCACCTACAGTTGCATATCTTCTTTTAGAACCACCTAAAACTTTAATACACATAATCTCTTTAGCACCACTATTATCAGCTACATTTAATCTTGTAAAACCTTGTATCATTACTCTTCTCCTACTTTTAGGATTTCAAGCAATCTAAAGCTTTTTCTTTTTGACATTGGACGACACTCAATAGCACTTACAGTATCTCCAACTTTTGCACTACCTTTTTCATCATGAATAAGATATTTTTTAAATCTTTTTACAGTTTTATGGTATCTTGGGTGAATAACTTTTCTCTCTACTACAACAGTAGCTGTTTTTTCACCTGCTATTTTAATCACTGTACCAGTTATTTGTCTTTTTGGCATTCGTTAACCCCTTACTTAGACGCGTTAGCAGTAATTGCTGTTTTAATTCTAGCGATGTCTTTTTTCGCTACTTTTAACTCACTAGTATTAGTAAGTTGCATTGTTTTTTGCTTTGCTTTAAGAGTAAAAAGCTCTAACTTTTTCTCTTTTAACATAGCTGTTAACTCTTCTACACTTTTATCTTTAATATCAGTATATTTCATTACTATCCTTTGCAGAGATAATTTTACATTTTAATGGGAACTTATGTAGAGCTAAAGTTAAAGCTGAACGAGCTACATCTTCAGGAACACCTGCTACTTCAAATATAATTCTACCAGGTTTAATATTCATAACCCACTCTTCAACACTACCTTTACCTTTACCCATTCTTGTCTCAAGAGGTTTTTTAGTAAGAGGCTTATCAGGGAAAACTCTAATCCAACTCTTTCCTTGTCTCTTCATCTGTCTAGTCATTGTAATTCTCGCAGCTTCAATCTGTCTTGAGTTAAGACGACCTGCCGAGACTGCTTTAAGTGCAAACTCACCAAACTCAATCTTATTACCTCTAAAAGATTTACCTCTGTTACGACCCTTCATAACTTTTCTAAATTTTGTTCTTTTAGGCATTAACATAACTATTCACCTCTTCTATTATTACGGTTAGATGGTCTTCTTCCACCTTTTTTCTCTTCTTTTGGCTCTGCTTGGATACCTTTAGCTAGAACTTCACCTTTGAAAATCCAAACTTTAATACCAATAATTCCATAAGTTGTTTGTGCTTCAGCAAAACCGTAATCAATTTTAGCTCTTAGTGTATGAAGAGGAACTCTTCCCTCTAAGTACCACTCAGTTCTTGCCATTTCAGCCCCACCAAGTCTTCCTGCAACAGAAATTTTAATACCTTTTGCACCTGACTTTAATGCACCTTGAATTACCTTTTTCATAGCTCTTCTAAATGCAACTCTTCTCTCAAGTTGAGTAGCTACATTTTCAGCAGCAAGTTGAGCTGATGCTTGAGCTCTTTTCTCTTCTTTGATATTTAAAGAAATATCTTTACCAAACTTTTTAGTAAGAGTTGTTTTTAGTTTAGTAATATCAGCACCCTTTTTACCAATAATAATTCCAGGTCTTGCTGTTACAATAGTTACTCTAATTTTTTTAGCAGTTCTTTCTATAATAAGATTAGATACACCTGCATAGAAAAGCTCTTTTTTAAGATATTTTCTTAATTGGTAATCTTCTGCAATAAATGACGCAGTTCTCTCTTTCTTTGGAAACCATCGAGATTCCCAGTTTCTATTAATTCCAAGTCTAAGACCTATAGGATTTACTTTTTGACCCATATTATGCTTCCTCTGCTTTTGCTACTTCTACCAAGATGTGAGCTGTTGGTTTTAATATTCTACTAGCAGTTCCTCTTGCTCTTGGTCTCCATCTCTTCATTACAGCTGCTTTATCAACTCTACAACTTGTAATTACTACCTCTTCTGGTTCAAAATCTCCATTAGCTACTGCTGAAGCGATAACTTTTGAGATAATTCTAGCTGCTTTGTTTGGCATAAACTCTAGTGATGCAAGTGCTAGTTCAGCGTTCATTCCTTGAACTTCTCTTGCTATCATTCTAGCCTTATTTGGTGCTACTCTTGTAAATTTTAATAATGCTCTACTCATAATAACTACCCTTTTCTCTGAACAGAGCCTTTATGACCCTTAAATGTTCTAGTTGGTGCAAATTCACCGAGTTTATAACCTACATGGTTTTCTGTAATAAATACAGGGATAAATTGTCTTCCATTATGAACATTGATAGTTAAACCAATAAACTCTGGAAAAATAACAGAGCGTCTTGACCATGTTTTAATAGGTTTATGAGAACCCTCTGCTTTTGCTTTTAGAACTTTTTTCTTTAGGTGTTCATCTATAAATGGACCTTTTTTAGTTGATCTTGCCATCTCTTACCCTTACTTCTTTCTCTTAGAGATAATTAATTTATCACTAGCTTTTTTCTTACGAGTTTTATAACCTTTAGTAGGCATACCCCAAGGACTTACTGGGTGTCGTCCAGAGTTAGTTTTACCTTCACCTCCACCATGTGGGTGGTCAATTGGGTTCATTGCTGACCCTCTAGTTTGTGGTCTAATACCTCTATGTCTCTGTCGTCCAGCTTTTCCTAAAACAACATTTGACCAATCTTCACTACCTACAGTTCCAATAGTTGCCATACACTCACCAAGAACATATCTCATTTCACCAGATGGAAGTCTTAAAGATACATATTTGCCGTCCCTACCCATAATTTGAGCATATCCACCAGCACTTCTAGCTATTGTTCCACCTTGACCAACATTAAGCTCAATATTATGAACTAAAGTTCCTACAGGAATTGCTTTAAGTCTCATAGCGTTTCCAGTTTTAATATCAAGTCCAGACTCTGCTGACATAATTTTATCACCAACACTCATACCTTTAGCTTGAAGAACATATCTTCTATCACCATCAGTATATTTTACAAGACAAATTCTACAAGTTCTGTATGGGTCATACTCAACAGATGCTATAGTACCTTCAACACCAAACTTGTTTCTTTTAAAATCTATAATTCTATATAGTTTTTTAGCTCCACCTTGTCTGTGACGAGATGTAATTCTACCATTAGAGTTTCTACCAGCACTTCTTGGAAGCTTTTTTAATAGACTTCTAACACTAGCTTTAGCTGTAATATCACCACTGTCAAGATTTGTAATATATCTTCGTCCAGCTGAAGTTGGTTTATATGATTTAATTGCCATCTACTTCTCCTATACCGCTAAGCTTTCAATTTTTGCATCTTCAGGTAAGAATACATAAAACTTTTTTAAGTCTGGTCTTTTACCCTCAATACCTTTAAATCTCTTAACTTTACCATTAACTCTCATTGAATTTACTCTAAGAGGTTTAATACCAAAGTACTCTTGGAAAACTGCTTTTAGACCACTTTTAGTCATTCTTGGGCTAGTTTGAACAACGATAACACCATCTTCTTGAAGTTCAAGAGATTTCTCGGTATATAGTATTGCTTTAATATCTGTAATATCTGCCATCTTAGCTCTCTTTTATCAATTTATCCCAAACAGCTTTCTCAATTACCACAGAGTGATAAGCAGCCGCAAGGTAAGCATTTAGCTCATTAGTTTCTACCAAATACGCATTTTGAAGATTTCTAAACGCAAGGAATGTTTTGTCATCAATTAACTCTTTAACAACTAATACATCTCTTTGTCCTAAAGCATCTACAAATGTTTTAGCATCTTTTGTTTTACCTGTTTCAATAGTAATATTTTCAACTACAAAAAGTTTCTCTTCATTAGCTAAATCAGCTAATGCTCTATGTAGAGCTAACTTTTTCTGTTTTTTATTTACTTTTTGGTTATAGTTTCTGTTGTTTTGAGGACCAAATGCAACACCACCACCAACAAATACAGGAGAACGAAGAGAACCAGCTCTTGCTCGTCCACCACCTTTTTGAGCCCATGGTTTCTTACCACCACCTCTTACCATTGAACGGTTTTTAGCTTGAGCTGTATTTGCTCTAAGTCCTGCTGCATAAGCTTTACAATAAAGGTAAAGGTTATGTGGGTGAACTTCTAAAAATGACTTTGGTAAGTCACTTGCTTTAATTACTGTTGTACTCATTATTTAACAATCCTTACCAATCCTCTAGCACCATTGTGACCAGGAATTGAACCTTTTAATACTAATATTCCATTTTCAGCATCATAAGAAATAACATCATTTTTTACTGTAACTTGTGTATTTCCATACTGTCCAGGCATCTTTTTACCCTTCATTACACGACCTGGCCATTCAGCATTACCAATTGAACCAATTCTTCTACCAAATCTGTGACCATGACTTCCAGGTCCACCACCAAAGTTGTGTCGTTTCATACCACCAGAAAAACCACGACCTTTAGTATTTAGTGAAGTTTTTACCAATTCTGCTTTTGCTAAAGCCTCTGTGCTATAATCACCAGCCTCTGTACCTTCAGCTACAGAGATAGTCATAAACTTATTAAACTCTTTGCTAAGACCAAATTTAGATTGTTGACCTTCAATACTTTTATTCATTTTTTTGCTATAGTTATAAGCAACCAATGCCTTACCATCAGAACGCACTTCACACACTTTAGTTTCGATAACTTTTAAAAGCGTTACTGGAACACTTGGTACGCCAATAGTTCTGCTCATACCTATTTTTTCAATAATAAATTCCATCTCTACTCCTATTTGTCCATAGAACGAATTTCAACATCAACTTCAGGTGCTAAATCTAACTTCATTAAAGAGTCAATAGTATCTGATGTTGCTGAAACAATATCAATCATTCTAGCGTGAATTCTAATTTCAAACTGCTCTCTACTATCCTTATTAACATGAGGAGATTTAAGAACAGTATATTTTTTAATCTTAGTTGGCATTGGGATTGGGCCAATAAGCTCTGCACCAGTTCTTCTAACAGCTTCAACGATAGAAGCTACAGAACGGTCTAAAACACGATGATCATAAGCTTTAAGCTTAAGTCTAATTTTTTCCATTTATTTTACCTTATAAAGAACTCGTTAAGTTTATCTAAACACTAGACAACCTAACTAAAATTTGGAGTCGTATTGTACCTAGATTAGCTTTTATAATAGGGATATTTTTAACTGTTTTTTATAGTTTTTAGGTTTTTATTTCCTTTTTAAAAGGAAATAATAGAGTTAATTAAGAATTTAATCTAATTATAAATATTGTGCTACCTCCCTCTACCTTAACACTAAGCTTTCCACTCATTTCTCTTTCTATAATAGTTTTTGCTATATAAAGTCCTATTCCATCACTATTTTTTTTGGTACTAAAGTATGGTTCAAAGATTTTATCTATATACTCTTTTTCTATGCCTCCTGCGTTATCCTCTATTGATACTTTAAAGTTCTCTATGGTTATTTTAATTTGTGGTTTTTCTATCTTTCTCTCTACTAAAACATCTCTTGCATTATTTATAATATTTAAAATAACCTGCTGAAACTCATTACTGTTGGCATAGAAAAAGAAGTTCTCCTTTACATCTAAACCAATATCTATCTTTTGAAGAGTGGGAGATACTATCTTTATGGTATCTTCACACGCCTTTGCTATATCAAAACTCTCTCTTTTTTTAGATGGATTATAGAAGTTTCTAAAATTCTCTATAGTTTTAGACATATATTGTAACTGTTCATTTGCCTCTTTTATAGTTAAAAGTGCATCTTTATCTCCATTACAACCTCTTTTAATATGCATAAAAGCAAAAGATAAAAAATTGAGAGGTTGTCTCCATTGATGAGCAATAATTGAAATCATCTCCCCCATAGAGGCTAGTCTTGATTGTTGTAGTAACATACTCTGTTGAAGTCTTTGCTCTTTTTCTATAAGTTTAAACTTATAAGATATAGCAAAAGATAGTAACATAGATTCAATAGCAAATGCTATATGTAAAAAAGGAAATGTTTTAACCTCTAATCCTGCAAACTCAAAATACTCAATTAAAGATACCAAAAGAAGACTATACCACCCTACTAAAATAAAATAGAATGGTACATCTTTGTTTTTACTTAATCTTTGAGCCTCCGATAAAACAAGTAAAATCCAAATAAAACTAGGTACAAATTTAGTTAAAAGTGCATGAGAAAATATTAGAGTAAATAGTAAATCAAAAATAGATAGATATATAACACTATTAATTAATCTATTTAAATTTTTTATTTTATATAGTGATAAAAACTGCTGTATAAATAACATAGAAAAAAGTACAACTAAAATTTGTGAAATATCTAAAATAAATAGGTGCTTTTTAAATCCATAAATTTCACTAAAAGGGAATATAAATAGATTTTCTATCTGTACTAAAAGTGATATAATTGCTATTTGGGCTAGGGCGTAATATAGATATTGAAGATTTCTAATATAAAAAAAGAATGCTAGATTATATACAATAGAAGATAAAATAACCCCTAAAGAGAGTATTGCAATAATAAACTCTAAATTATTGTAGGTATATATAGGTGCTGTTGTTGTTAGAAAGTGGTCATTATAAAAAAATATAACTGCTACACCTAAATAGAGTACAATAAGGGATATTTTTATCTTAAGTATATTATCCATAGAGGTGTATCCTATATCCACATTTTGAGATATTTTCTATTTTCTCTTTTCCTATAAGTTTTCTAACATCTCTAACTAAACTACGAAGTGCGTCACTACTCATAACTTTATCAAACCATACAAAGTTTTCTATTTCAGAGTATGATACAATTCGACCTTGATTTTTTATTAGAATATCTAAAAACTTATATTGAGACTCTGTTAAAGTAATAACTTTGTCTCCTTGTAAAAGAGTATGATTAAAGGTATCAAACCTATACTCTTTTGATATATGTATTATATTTGGATTTTGAGTTTCTATCTGTTTAAAGCATAATTTTATAGCTTCAAATAGAGGCTCTTCCTCCATGGGTTTTACCAAATATTTAATAAGATTTAGACTTACAGCTTCTAAAAGATACTCGGTTGAAGTATATGCTGTTGTAATAATAATTGGTGTCTTTTTATCATTAGCCCTAATCTCTTTGCACAGAGCTAGTCCGTCCATATTTGGCATCTCTATATCGGTCATTATCATATCTATTTTGTTACTTTTATATATCTCTAACGCCTCTACTCCATCACTTGCTTCATATATTTCGGCAAAATATGGACGGAGATAAGATATGGCTATTCGCCGTATAAAATCCTCATCTTCGACATACAAAAGTGTATATTTTGATTTCTTTAACATGCTCTACACTTTTTCTACATTTTTTTATTATAACTTGCTTATACCATAGTAGTATATAAAATATTTATCTAACCTTATACTTAATTTTATATGCTATTATTAGTAAAACAAAACGAGGTTTTTTATGGTAAAAAATATAATTTTTTTGACACTTATCTTTATCATAAGTGGGTGTGGTATGATGGGAAGCAGTTCAAGTAAAGATACCTCTTTATCTAGTGGTGGGTCTAACAATGTAGCAACAACTGATTTAAATTCAACTAATACAGACTCTAATTTAATAGCCAATAACTCCTCCGAAGATATACCAACCAATACTCCTACAAACCAAGAGGAGAGCATACTACCACAAACTATTAGTATAGATTTTCCAGATATATTAAAACAAGATATATCAAGAGATAAAAATATAACTAATGAGTTAAATGAAACTATAGAAGATAATAAAACTATAGAGAGTAATAGTACAAATAGTACTATTGCCGAAATTGGTTATGAACAGCTTAAAAAAAATATATCTCATATAGAAGATGTTGTAAAAATTGCTCAGATTAATCTTATTCTTTTAGAAAAGGTAATGCCACAAGTTTTAGATAAGTGTGATGGAATGATTTCTTGTACTTTTGAACCTAAATATCTATCTATTGTTTTAGATAATAAGACTATAGATAAAATAGATGATATTATAGATGATAGTAACTTTACAATAGTAGATAAGAGTAGTAGAGTATCTTTAGGTGAAATAGCATTTACAAAAAAGAGTGTAGATGAGGGGTATGATTATGAGTTAAAGCTAGATATGCTATCGGATAATATAAGATTAAATAATCTATATAAAGATGCAAATAGAAGTGATATTAATCTCAATATAGATAATGAATTAGATATAAATTCTACAGAAATAAATATAACCAATAGCAGTCAATTAGATATAAATGTTACAAATAGTAATTTAATTGAAATTAATAGCACCATAGATATAAATACAACTGAAATAAATAGCACTAATAGATTAGATTTAAATATTACAGATAATAACTTAAGTGAAAACAATAGTACAACAGATATAAATATAAGTAGTGAAAATAATAATACTAATAATATAAACCCAATAGAGAATAATACAACTAAAGAGGTAAATATAGTAGATAATAATAATATATCTGATATTAATGTAACAGATAAAAATAGAACTATAAAAGAGTATCAAATATTTAAATGGTCTGATTATAATAGTGATGTTATAACAACTTATGTATATGATAATAGTGAAAGTATTATAAATATATCAATATATTATTTAGTTGATGAGTATGGAAAAGCAACCATGCATGTATATAATACAAATAATAAAGATGGACATAAAGAGAATATGAATTTAACTCTAGCTAGTACAGAAGACGATAATAGTACTCTTGTATTACAAGCAAATAGTATAGAGCAATCGTTTGATGGAAATGAGACAAATGTTAGTAGCTTTTCATCTAATGGAGAAATTTCAGATGATAATAGTTTAATACTATTTTCAGGAACTGTATCAAATGATAATGAAGAGAATAATATAAGCAATAGTTCAGAGGTTATCTGTAGTGGTAATAGTAGCTGTAATGAAAGTAATAATACAATTAATGAAATTCCTGAAATAAAAACAAATCTTGAATTTTATGAGCTAAAGATAAAAGATGGAAATTTAACAGATGGCTCTTATGTCCTTTTACCACCATATACAGATATTAATGGTTTAACTCTGATAGATGTTTTTGGACTAACACTCGGAACTTTTACTGTATCTAATGGAAAAGCACAAGGAGAAATTCATAATGGTAGTTATAATGATATGCTTGATAGATTGACTATAGTTGAAATAAATGAGTCCGAAAAGTCTAAAACTAAATTTAGACTTATAAGTAGTGAAGATAGACCTAATATTGAATTAATAGAGCCATGAACTCTACTTAGTAAGGTTTAAATCCCTAACCTTACTACGAACGGCTCTCATAAACTTCTCACCAGGGTCTTTTTTTTCAGTTCTATATCCACTATCTAACTCTAACCACTCCTCACTTCCCTCTAACTCTCTATACTCATAGTGACCTATTAATTTAGTAATAGTTGGATACTTCTCTTTTAAATAACGAACCAATTTTATATTAGATTTTAGTTGAGCTTTTGTTAAATCCTCTTTTTTATTACCTTTTCCTCCCACATTTTCCACTCCAATAGAGCTATAATTCAGACCTATTACATGTCGTGCCATATAGTTTTCTGGCATAAGTCTATATATAGTACCATCTCTAGCAATTAAAAAGTGAGCCGATACATTTAAAGCACTAGCTTTTGCTATATCTTTTCTATCTGAAAATAGTCTTTGAGGTTTTAATCTATTAAAAGATTTTTTAAAACTCATATCAGCAGTCCAGTGAAGAACTATAATTTTAGGAACTATCTCTATATTATCAACCTCAAAGCCATAATGCTTTTTTATATACTCTTTTGTTAAATCAATTCTCTCTTGTCCAAAATCTATAGGTTTATCTATTATTTTAATAGAATTATCTGCCAAAGAAAATATAGCTGTACTCATTAATAGTAGTATTGTTTTTTTCATAATTTACATCTTTTTAATTTTTATGAAACTATACTATTTTTTTGTGGAGTATTAGCTATATCTCTCCATAATATGCTCTAAAGTAAACTGCATATCTTCATCTAAATCCATATTTTTATACATCCACTTCAAATAACCCATATCTTTTCTAGCAATTACCTCTATCTTCTCACCATTGTATTTACCAAATTTAAACTCTTGTAGCAGAACAGGTTGTGCAGTTAGTTCTACTAACTTTTTCATTGGGTGAATATGAGGATATTTCTCTTTTACTTTGGCTACTATTTTAGAGAGAAGAAGTTTCATAACTAAAACATCACCTATTGCATCATGAGCTTTAATAATAATATGGTGCTTTTGTGCCTCTCTTGCTTCATCTTTATATAATCCAAGCGAATATCTAAAATATTGTAATCTATGATAAGGTGACTCTGGAAATAGGTGCTTAGAACATCTTAGAGTATCAATTAACTGCATACCATTTTTAAAGCCCTCTTTTTCTAACATTCCTAAATCAAACTTTATATTATGAGCTATTAGATAGTTATTTTCACTATTTAAAGCTTTTAAATCATTAAAAAATTTTGTATCTTGAAATCTAGCTTTTCCTTTTATTAGTTCAGGTGTTATATTGTGAACCTCCATAGCCTCAATCTTAATAGGAACTTCACTACTACACAACTCATCATAAACCTCAACCTCTCCTCTAGCACCAATAACCATAGCACCTATCTGTATAATCCTATCTTCATCTTGATTACCTGTTGTTTCAGTATCAAAAAGTACATATTTTGTCACTACTTATTCCTATTTTTAAAATTTTTAATATAACGATAAAACGCTTTTGTATCTTGTATAAAACGGCTCTCTTTTGAGAAATATCTTTTTTTAATCTCTTTAAGAGTAGTTTTCAGTTTTAAAAGAAGACTTAAAGAGCTTTTATAAATATCTGTTGATTTTAACCACTCTATACCACTCATTAATTTATAATAAGCTAATGAAAACCAATTAAAGCTTAAAAGTCTGTTTTTAGAGACTCTAAATAACCAAAAAGTAAACCCTGCAATAGGAATTTTAATAGCATATAGTAAAGAACCAAAAATTACTTTACCTTGAACAAAAAATATACCAGCTATCAATCCTGCACCCTCTACACTAAATAGTAAGATTATAAAAAGAGTTAAGAGTATATATCTATTAGTTCTATTTACATATATTTGAAGTCTCTGTAAAATTCTTAATGATTGAATTTTATGATATATAGGTTCTGCTAAACCTTCCCAAATAATCTCTTCAAAAAGTATAAATAAAGATACTAAAATAAATTGAATAAATAGAAGTAATCTCTGTCCTATTTTTTGTAAAAAATTCATAATCTCTCCTCTTTTTATCTATTTGCTATTATACTCATAAATCTACCACTACAACCACCCTCTTTTCTATAAGAGAAATAGTTATTAACTTCACAAGAGGTACATATATTGCTAAGTTCTATATTATTCTCTTTTAATCCAATAGTTAATAGTTGCTCTTTATTTATAAGAGGTAAATCTAACATATACTTATCCCCTACCCTATCAAAAGGGTTATTATAAGAGGTAAATTTTTTAGCAACTTCCGAATCAACTTCATAACAGCACCGTCCAATAGATGGAGCAATACCTGCTATAATATCTTTTGGATTAGAACCAAACTCCTCTATCATCTTTTCTATAGTTTTAATAACTATCTTTTTTTCAGTTCCTCTCCAACCTGCATGAACTGCTGAAACTACACCTTTTTTAGGGTCAAAAAGTAAAATAGGAACACAATCTGCTGTAAGGATAGTTAACGCAATATTTTTTTGATTTGTAATTAAAGCATCACAGTTAGATATAGCACTATTTTCACTGCTCCAACCTAGTTCACTCTTACTATAAATAATTTTAATATTACTACTATGTGTCTGATTTGCTACAATAAAGTGCATATTAGGACAGTTCTCTTTTAAAACTCTCCTATTGTTTAAAATATCTTTTTTATTCTCTCCTGTGTGCAAAGCCAAAGAGAAGTTAAAAGCATATTTACTATTTTTAGTTGTTACTAAATGAAAACAACCACTTCTCTTTGATAGCTTACTAAAATAGTAAATATTTTCCATAGTTTAATCTTTTGTTAATGAAGAACTCTCATCACTATCAACATAAATCATTTTACGCAACTTATCTTTATATGATTTAAGCTCACAAGCTTTCATATCTGTAACTCCATCATCAAATGCAGCCTTAGCAACAGCTCCTGCTACCCAAACTAAAGCCTCTTTTGAAAATGGTGTAGGAATAATATGCTCTCTTCCATACTCCATATTAGGATTATTATAAGCAGCTTTAACATAATATGGAACTGGCTCTTTTGCTAAATCAGCTAAAGCTCTAGCTGCTGCCATTTTCATATTTTCTGTAATCTTTTTAGCTCCAACATCTAAAGCACCTCTAAAGATAAATGGAAAACCTAAAACATTATTTACCTGATTTGGATAATCACTTCGTCCACTTCCTGCTATAATATCAGCTCTTACTTCATGAACTTTATCTGGAGTAATCTCTGGTGTTGGGTTAGCACAAGCAAAAATAATTGCATCTTTTGCCATGGTTTTTACCATATCTTGGCTTACAAGGTTTCCAGAAGATAATCCTAACATCATATCAGCATTCTTTAGTGCATCTTCAAGTGTTCTATCTTCTGTATCTATTGCAAACTCTTGTTTATATTTATTTAAATCATCTCTTCCAGAGTGAATAACTCCTTTAGAGTCTAACATTACAATATGTTTTACACCTAAATTTCTATACATTTTAGCACTAGCAATTCCTGCAGCTCCTGCACCAATAACTACTACTTTTATATCTTCTATATTTTTACCTGCTAAATCAACAGCATTTAAAAGTCCTGCTGATGTGATTATTGCTGTACCGTGTTGGTCATCGTGGAATACTGGAATATCTAACTTCTCTTGTAAAATTCTCTCTATCTCAAAACATTGTGGTGCTGCTATATCTTCTAAGTTAATACCACCATAAGTATCTGAAATTGCAGAACATACGCTTACTATCTCATCAATTTCATGAACATTTAATATTACATCAACAGCATCAACATTAGCAAAAGTTTTAAACAGAACTGCTTTACCTTCCATTACAGGTTTACCTGCAAGTCCACCAATATTTCCTAAACCAAGAACAGCAGTTCCATCACTTATAACAGCTACACTGTTACCTTTATTTGTATATTTATATGCTAATTTTGGCTCTTTTGCAATCTCTAAACATGGATATGCAACACCTGGTGTATATGCCATAGATAACTCTTTTTGCGTTTTACATGGCTTAGTAATAAGCGTTCCTGTTTTTCCTTTTTCATGATATGCTAGAGACTCTAGCTTAAATTGTTCCACGATTTATCCTTGATAATTTTTTAAAATGAAATTTTATCACAACTAACATATTATTATGATTGAAAATGTTTAAAACTATTTAGGTTAAAGCTAATGCAGACTATAATGCCAAAAATAATATATATTATATAAGGAAAAAAATATGCCTCTATTAGATAGTTTTACCGTTGACCATACAAAGATGAATGCACCTGCTGTTCGTGTGGCAAAAAGAATGATGACTCCAAGTGGAGATGATATTACGGTATTTGATTTAAGGTTTTGCAGACCAAACCATAATAAGTTAAGTGTTAAAGGAATTCACACACTAGAACATCTATTTGCTGGATTTATGAGAGACCACTTAAATAGTGATAGTGTAGAGATTATAGATATTTCACCAATGGGTTGTAGAACAGGATTTTATATGTCACTACTTGGAACTCCAAAGAAAAAAGAGGTGGTAAAAGCTTGGGAGAAATCTATGAAAGATGTACTTAAAGTTAAATCTCAAAAAGATATTCCAGAACTAAATATCTATCAGTGTGGAACTTATAAGATGCACTCTTTAGATGATGCACAAGATATTGCTAAAGATGTACTAGAGAAAGGTATTGGTACTATGAGCAATAAAAAGCTAAAACTTAGCAAAAAAATATTGAAAGGGCTTTAATATGTTAATTTGGATACCTGTTAATGGAGAAGATAAAAAATTATCTAAAGTTACACCACTACTTACTCTTAAAAAGTGGGCATTAGTTGATTTTGATAAGGGTGAAGTTCAATCTATTAAATTTTTTGATACAAGAGAAGAATTTAATGAGTGGGTTGATTTTATTATTTTAGAAAATAAATTTGAAAGTTATATAGATTTTATGAATGAAGGAATAATGGTTCTTTGTGTTAGAGATGAAGAGACTATTGAAGATATTATGGAAGCATTTAAATTTAAAGAACTTGATGAGGTTGGACTATAATTTAAAATGTATAAAGAGGAGTTAAGAGATAAAAAAGAGTTAATTTTAACAGAAGATGGAACAAAAACTCTATTTTCTTGTGAATTTAATGAAGCTTACCACTCAACTAAAGATGGAGCTTTAGTTGAGTCTTTAGAGAAACATATAAAACCAGCTTTTTTATTACAAAAAGATAAAAAAGATTTAGTTATTTTAGATATATGTTTTGGACTAGGTTATAACACTCTAACTACTCTTTACTATATTAAAAAGCATAATCTATCTATAAATCTACACATTATATCCCCTGAAATAGATAGAGGACTTATTAGTTCTTTAAAAGATTTTGAGTACCCTAAAGAGTTTAATCAATTTAGAAATATTATAAACGACTTAAGCAAAAACTTATACTATAAAGATAAAAACTTAACAGTAGAAATTTTAATAGGTGATGCAAGAGCCATAATCCCAAAAATAGATAAAAAGGTAGATATAGTATATCAAGACGCTTTTAGCCCCAAACAGAACCCCCTACTCTGGACAAAAGAGTATTTTGCTGATATTAAAGCTTTAAGTAAGAGTAATACTATAATTACAACCTACTCAGTAGCCTCATCTGTTAGAATGGGACTTTATGAGAATGGTTATAATATATTCTTAGTAGATGGGAAAGGGGTTCGCTCCTCAACTATTGCTTCACCAAAAATATTAGATTTAAAATATATTGATATGGAGCTAAAAAAGGCTAGAAATCCTAAAGCTAGAAGCTTTAGGGATAGTGACTTTAATTAAGGCAACTTTGGAGCAGAACTTAAAAGCTTTTTAGTATAAGCCTCTTTTGGTTCTCTCATAACCTCATCTACTCGACCTTGTTCTACTATTTTACCATCTTTCATTACAGCTACCATATCAGAAATAGCAGGAACAATAGATAAATCGTGAGTAATAAATAGGTAACTAAGCCCCTCTTCCTTTTGTAATCTTTTAAGAAGTTTTAAAACTTGTGAACGAACCGATACATCTAAAGCTGAAGTTGGCTCATCACAAATAATAAGTTTAGGTTTAACGGCTAATGCTCTAGCAATTCCAATTCTCTGTCTTTGACCACCTGAAAACTCATGAGGGTAACGGTTAAAATGCTCTTTCTCCAATCCAACTTTTACTAAAAGCTCTTCTATAGCTCTATTTTGAATATTTTTATCTTTTGAACCAACTTTTAAACTTACCATTCCCTCTCTTATAATCTCACCTATACTCATTCTAGGATTAAGTGCTGAATATGGGTCTTGAAAAACTATTTGTATTTTTTTTCTATAAGCTCTTAACTCTTTTTGTGAAAGTTTTGCTATATCTGTTCCATTAAAAAGTATCTCTCCACCTGCTATATCTAAAAGTCTTAAAACTGCACTACCTATAGTACTTTTTCCACTTCCACTCTCACCAACTAAAGCTAGAGTTTTACCTTTTGGAATAGATAAAGATACACCATTGACTGCTTTAGTATATCCTACTACTCTTTGAAATATTCCTTTTTTAATAGGAAAGTAAACTTTTAAATCTTTAATAACCAAAAGTTCTTTGGTATTAGATATACTATTATCTCTTTTTTCTACTCTTACATCTTTTAAAAGCTGTTTTGTATAAGGGTGTTTAGGATTTATAAAAAAACTATCTCTTTTACTCTCTTCTACTATTTTACCATACCTCATAACAGCAATTCTATCTGCCATTTGAGCAACTACTCCCATATCATGAGTAATAAATAGTATAGATAAAGCTCTTTTTTTCTGTATCTCTTTAAGAAGTTTTAAAACTTGTGCTTGAATTGTAACATCTAAAGCAGTTGTAGGCTCATCAGCTATAAGCAGAGTTGGTTCACAAGCTAAAGCCATAGCAATTACAACCCTCTGTTTTTGCCCACCTGAAAGTTGATGAGGATAGGAGTTATATCTTCTTTTTGCCTCTTTTATGCCAACCTCATTAAATAAATCTATAACTCTTCTTTTTATCTCTTGCTCTTTTAAATTTAGATGAAGTCGTATAACCTCTGCTACCTGCTCACCTATAGTAATAACAGGATTTAAAGCTGTCATTGGCTCTTGAAATATCATAGCAATAGATTTACCTCTAATAGATTGCATCTCTATTTCCGTTAAATTAAAAAGGGATTTTTCTTTTAAAGATATATCTCCTTTAATTATTTTTATAGTTTCAGGTAAAAGTCTTATAATTGCTAAAGAGGTAAGAGATTTTCCACTTCCACTTTCACCAACTAAAGCAAATATTTCACCCTCTTTTATATTAAAACTTATATAATCTAGTAGAGTTTTTTCTTTTATTTTTAGAGTTAGATTTTTTACTTCTAATATTTTATTCATATCTATCCAATTATTATTTAATTTTAGAATTATAACAAATAATTTTACTTAAAATCGAAACAGACAAATACAAAAAGTTATCGTTTAAAATTTTTATATCTTATATTTAATAAGAATGTAGTAGAATATATTTTTAATAAAAGAGGTAAAATGAATATAACAAAAGAAGAGATAGAAAATCGTATAACACTATATGCACTTATTTCAAGAGTAATGATTATAGAGGTTGATAAAGAGTTTTTAAAATATATTGAAGATAATAGTGCAATATTAGAACTTTTTCCAAACTATAAAAATTGGGATAAGAGAAAAGAGTTTAATAGCAGTATCTTAAAGGAGAGATATTTAGATGTTGACTATGCTAACCTATTTTTACTTCATCTAGTACCTTATGAGAGTTTTTATACAAGAGATGACCAGATGATAGAGAGTGGTGGAGATAATCCTGTTTTAGATATATATAATACACTAGATTTTAGAGTAGAACTTGATAAGGCTAGAGTTATAAGCCCTGACCATATAGGTGTGGAGTTGGAGTTTATGTATATGTTAACTACTGCACTTAAAAAAGCTTTTGAGGCAGAAGATGAGCTAGGGGTAAAAGAGATTTTACAAGTTCAAAAAGGGTTTATGCAAGACCATCTTTTAAATTGGTCACCAATGTTTTTAATCAATATGAAAAAAGAGTCAAGAACAGCACTATATCATGATGGTGCAGAGTTGGCTTTAGAGTTTCTTTTAAGTGACTTTGAGTATATTTGTGAAAAACTAGAAGAGTTAGAGTAGATGCATTTAGAGTTTGCCGTCTCATCTTGTATAAGAGCTACTAGTAAATTTTCAGAGTGTTCAAAGTGCGTCGATATTTGTCCTGTTGATACTATAGAGATAGTTGATAATATTCCAGCTTTTACCCCATCAGCTTGTATTAATTGTGGTGGTTGTGTTGGGGTGTGTCCAACTGAAGCTTTCTTTCTTTCAGGTTTTTCATCTATTGAGTTTTTCTTTAAATTTTTAGAAGAGGATAATAATGAACTAGTTTGTCAAAAAGATTTATACTCTTGTTTATCGGTTTTAAGTGTAGAACATCTTATCTCTTTAGCTTTAGCTAGTAATGAACCTATTGTTATAGATGCACATAGTTGTAAATGTGGTGGAGAGAGTGATAAGTTAAGAGTAAAACTTTTAGATAATATAGAAGAGGCTAATTTTATATTAGATAGTATATCCAATAAACAGATAGAGATTAAATCTATTGAGAAAAAAAATAAGGTAGAAGAGCAACAGAAAACTCCTAGTAGGCGTTCATTCCTATCTTTAAAAGGTGCAATAAAGAGTAAACAAGAGTTTGATAACGCAGTTGTAGCAGATGAACTTAAAGAGTTTGGAATAGATATAAAAGATATTAATGGTATAAAAGAGAAAAAAATTCCAGATAAGAGAAAACTTCTATTTTCTATACTAAAACGGCAAGAGAGACCTAAAGTTTATGATGTCTTAGCAGGAGAAGATATTAGTTTTACCTCTCAAAAATTTATAGATGAGAGTTGTACTAATTGTCAAATATGCTATCGTATCTGTCCAACTGGTGCTTTAAGTAGCGATAATAAGTTTTCGGTAATTAATTTTGATGCTATGATGTGCCTTAAGTGTCATCTTTGTCATGATGTTTGTGAACCTAACTCTATTCAACTTCAAAGAGGTTTTGAGATAAAAGAGTTTTTTGAACCGACTCAAAGAACTTTAGCATCATTTAATATTAAAAGATGTAATGAGTGTGGAAACTATTTTACCTATAAGGGTGGGCTTATTGAGTGTCCAAGATGTCAAATAGAAGAGGCTGAAGCTATGGAACTACATGAAAATGCTAGAAAAATGAATTTTTAAGGGGAGATAATGAAACCAAAAGAGATAAAACCAGATACTAAACTCTGTACTATTATAGGCTATAATGCTCAAATAGGTAAAAGAAGAAAATATTTTAATAAAATACTAAAACTAAATCAAATTAATGCAACAGCTATTGCACTAAATATTAAAGATGAACATTTTGATTTTACTATGAAAAATCTAGCCAACTCTAAAGTTGATAGAATGATAATTGAAGATGAGTTTCAGGTAGAAGCTATGCAGTATTGTAATGTGCTTGATGAACGCTCAAAAGTCAGAGGATTAGTAGGTTTTGTAGAAGTTGTAGATAAAAGAATTATGGGTTATAACTTAGATGTTGATATAGATAATCTAGTTGAAAACCCAGAGTTTTTTGATAGTAATATGATTTTAGCTATTAGAATGATGTTACTTGCTAATCGTTGGTATGGTGCTAAGATAGATATGGATTTAATCCCAACTATAGTACAAAAATAAATAGGAGAAGAGATGTTAAAAGATAGTGATTTAGCCGACTTAAGAGCCGAATTTGAAGCAATAAAAAGTGGAACAGAGTTTTGTAGTGATGGGAGTTGTAGTAGTGATGAGCAGATTGATTTAAAAGATTACCCAAGTTATACAGAAGCACTATATGCTCAAATAGTAGCACCAAATGCAAGTGGCATATATATATCAAGATGGGATATTAAAGAGATAGCCCAAACTGCTGGAGACTCTATGTCTATTCACCCAAGGAAGAGAATGTTTGAACTTCTTATGAAATATGCTGTAAGCCAAGAGAGAATGCAACTTGTACTTAATGCAATAGAAGAACATATTGAAGAAAAAATTAAGATATATAAAGAACTTCAAAAGACATTTCCACACTCTAAAGTGGTATTTGAAGATAAAATAGAAAAAGCTAGAAAAACTATTAAAACCTTTCCTCATATTATGAGTGAATATTTCTAAGGAGATATATGAAAACTATAATCTCATTTATAATAGCCATCTCTTTCTATACAGGTTGCTTAGAGAGACCTAGAAATGGTCTTGGAAAAAATATTCACAGCAGAAATATTATTGTAAATAGTGCTAAAAAGTATCTAGGAAAACCTTATAGATATGGAGCAACAGGGCCTAATAGTTTTGACTGTTCTGGATTTACTTATGCAGTCTATAAAGAGGTTGGGATACAAATTCCAAGAACATCTATAGCACAATCAAAAATAGCAGGTAAAAAACTATCTATAAATGAGTTAAAAGAGGGAGATTTACTCTCTTTTGATACATCTCTAAAAGGGCATATTAACCACTCTGGTATATATATTGGTGACCATAAGTTTATCCATGCAAGTAGTGGAAAATCTCATTCTGTTACAATATCTACTTTAGATGGTTGGTATAAGGATAAATTTAGGTGGGGAAAAAGAGTCTCTAACCTAAAATAAAAAAGTTATATAGATATATTTGAAAAAAAAATAATAGTATCATATTAAAAAATAATTTTTATTTGAAAAAAACAAATTTTTATGTATAATGTACCCAAAAAAAGGGATTAATTATGCAAGAGACACTATTAACGATTGGAATAATCGCAGTCCTATACTTTTTATTGCTAAGAAGAGGAAAAGGAAGTATAGAAACAACGACAATAAACTATCAAATTAGCACAAGTTAGTTATAAGATAACTGCTCTACCATTAACCATAGCAACCATATCTTCTATTCTAATTCCAAACTCATTAGGAATATAGATACCAGGTTCTATGGTATAAACCATTCCATCTTTAATTTTAGTGTTTGATTTAGAAGATATATAAGGCATCTCATGAATATCCAATCCCACTCCATGACCTGTTGAATGAACAAAATATTTCCCAAAACCAGCTTTAGTTATAATATCTCTGGTTATTTTATCTATCTCTTTTGCTCTCATTCCACTTCTAGCTTTATCTATTGCCATATCATGAGCTTTTAAAACAGTATCATAAGCCTTTTGTATCTTTTTCTTTTTAAATTTTTGATTTGTAGTAAATGAAAAATCATCTTTTAAAGAGATAGTTCTTGTTCTATCTGAACAGTATCTTTTATATTTTAATCCTGCATCAACAAGCAGTAAATCACCTTTTTTTAATCTCTTATCTGTAGGAAGTGCATGAGGTTTAGAAGCATTTTCATTAATAGCTACAATAGGCTCAAAAGATAGTTCATACTTTCCACTTTTAGATAGAGCTTTTTTTGCCATATAAGTTAGAGCATACTCATCTTTTTTTAAACCATTCTTATGAATATATTTAGAGAGTCTATCAAAAGCTTTAGCCCCTAATTGTGCTGATATAGATAATATTTCAAGTTCTTTTTCACTCTTTATAATTCTCTTTTTATGAGAAAAATCTATTTTTTGTTTAAACTCTATATTAAGCCCATCTTTTATCTTTTCAAAACTAAATATATTCCACTCTTTTGGGTCATATATTAGCTTTTTAATTTTTGATTTTTTTATAATCTTATTAGCTTTTTTATATAGGTCTTGTTCTATTAAAACAGAGGCATTTTTAATTGCCTCTTTTGCCTCTATTTCATATCTGCTATCAGTTAAAAAAAAGCTCTCACTTCCTAGTTTTAAAAAGATTGCATTATCAGAGCTATATCCACACTCGTAATATATAGCATTTTCATTAGTTAATATATAATTCACAACTCTAGCTATTTTTTAAAGATTGTTGTGCCATTTGAGCTTTTTGAGCCTCTTGCATAGCATGAACCTCATTCATAATTTGAGTTATAGCAATCATTGCCATGTGGTAGCCAAAAGGTCCAAAACCTGAAATTTGACCTGCACATACAGGAGCAGTTAATGATGTTTTTCTAAACTCTTCTCTAGCGTAAATATTGGATAGATGAACCTCAACAGTTGGAATTTGAACAGCTGATATTGCATCACGAATAGCAATAGATGTGTGAGTGTATGCAGCAGGATTAATAATAATTCCATTAGCCTCACCCATACACTCTTGAATTCTATCAACAATCTCACCCTCTAAATTACTTTGAAAAAACTCAATCTCAACTTTATTTTGTTCAGCAAAATTTTGCATCTGTTTATGAATATCTTCTAATTTCATTGGACCATAGATATTTTGTTCTCTATGACCTAACATATTTAAATTTGGACCTTGAATTACTACTATTTTCATTGTTAATATAACCTTCTATTTAATTTTGGTTGTATTTTATCCAAATAAATATTAAATAGCTTTAAGCTCCAATAATTAGCGTAAGTTTTAAAACAGTATATTTTTAATATTCTCTCTCTGCCTCTGCCATAGATACCATCTTGTTCATCTCTTGTAATAGTAAAGGGTTCATTTTAATAATTAAAGCTAACTCTTTAGTAGTAGGTTTCTCTTTTTCATATAGAGGTTTAAGTTTTGACCAAATTTTAGCCACCTTATCTAACTGCTCTTTTATTTTTTTATTAGATGGTTTAATAATTCCCTCTTTTGAGTTTCCATTAATAAGAGAGTTTAAAGAGTCATCAAATAGTTTAATAGTCCCTTTTAGTTTACTAATATACTCTTTTTTCCCTTGAACAATTAAAAGCTTCTCTTTTGTCATCTTTTGAGATAACATTCTTTGTCGTCCTGCAATATTTACAATATGTAATCTAGCTTTCTCTAAATAGTTTTCAGAGTTATTTAATTTTTCAAATCTTTTTACCAAATCATCAGATACTTTTAAAAGCTCTTCATTTTTACTAACTAAGTAAGAGAGTGCTTTTTTATCTTTATCTTTTCCATCAATAATAGTTTGAATATTTTTATAAAAAGGTTTCCATTTTGCCTCAACTAAATCTATCTGTTTTTGAAGGTCATTATTTTTACTTGGAATACACCCCAAATCTTTATCACCCTCTTTAAAAGCTTTTAGTGTTTTATCATATAGCTTTGAGTATTTAATTAATTTTTCTCTATTTACCTCTTTATTTATATTTGAACTAATAAGAAGTGAAAGTTTTGTCATTCTTTGAACTAACATTCTCTGTTTTCCAGATAGATTAACTCTCTTTTTAGATATTTTATTTTTATTCATAAAATTACCAAGAATTGATGCAAATTGAAGTCTCTGTTCTTGTCTATTAACAGATTGAGTATAAAAGATTACAGCTTGGTTCATCTCATCTAAAAGAGTATCTAAACTTGTAATAACTTTTTCTTCATCTTTACCCTTTAAAGCATTATCTAATATAGGTTGCATGCTTTTCCAATGTTTATCAACTACATTTAACTGATTTACAATTTTAGGTAATTTTGTTCCAACCAATTTAAGCTCTTTATCTCCATGTAATAGACCTTTTAAAGTTCTGCTAAAAAGCTTTTTAGATTTTTCAAAGTCTTTAATATGAGCATCTTTATCTAAATTGTTTTTAATTGCAAGTAAATCTTTTCCCATTCTTTGGGTTAACATTCTCTGCTTTCCTGCTAGATTTATATCATTTGCTAATTTTAGTTTACTATTACCTCTACTTTGAGAACTATACATACCTACAGCTTTGTTCATCTCTTTTAATAGAGTCATATTGTTTTTTTCTAAAAACTTATAACTACTCTCTTTAGCTTTTTCTGATAAAATCTTATCTATCTCTGTATGAAATGGTTTCCATAAATCATCTACAATTTTTAATTGCTTCTGTATAGATTTATCATCTATTGCTACTAATCCTAGTGATTTATTACCAGATATAAGACCTTTTAATATATTATCAAAAAGTTTAGTACTCTTTTTTAAATTATCAATATTTGTACTCTTATCTAAATTAGCATGAATAAGAAGTGCCTCTTTTGTTATCTTTTGAATTAACATTCTCTGCTTACCTGCTAAATTAATAGATACAGCTAACTCTTTATCTGAAATAGCAAAAAGCGAACTGCTAAAAAGCACTAAAAAAGATAAAAATATAGTTATTTTTTTCATCTCTCTATCTCCAAGCATACCTCGTCTATAATCTCTGATTTAGGCGAGGAGGAATTGGTAGTGCTGTTACTTCTATTTGATTGTCGATATTGCGTATGCATATCCGTCTCCTTTTTGTATTGTTCTACAGTATTTATAATTAATACCTTGAATAGTTGTTTTTGTGGTAGTAATGTTAAAATTCCCACTAGCTCTTACAGCCACTTTTCCAAGGTAAGCTCCCATCTTTTTCCCTTTGGTAACTACTGCTTTCACAATGTCACCTGTCTGAAAACCTTTTACTATTTTAGAACCTTTAGCTTTAGTTCTTGGAAACCCAAATCTATCCATTCGACACATCTGTCGGCTTCCTCGTCCTTGTGCTTTAATCTCTAAAACTTTATCTGTTACTATTTCGTATTTATATTTTTCTCCAATACACATAGCATCATAGTAGTGTTGTTTTGGTAAACCAAGCTCTTTTCTATTTGCGTAAGTTTCCCACCCCTCGCCTACTATTACATCAAAGTTTCTACTTAACTCTTTTATGGTATAAGTTCTAGCACTTTGAATAATTGATGCGTGTTTTGGTGTTTTTTTAGGCTTTATATGTGACAAATCCTTACCTATCTTCTTACCAAATGCTTCTAAGGTTAAATTTCCCTTAGCTATATTACATTTTCTGCATGAGAGAGTTAAGTTTTCAATAGAGTTAGTTCCACCTTTAGATTTTGGAACAATATGCTCTATCTCCTCTCCTTTTTTACCACAATAAACGCATTTATAATTATATTTTTGGAAGATAAAATCTCTTAACTTTGTATCTTTTAAATCACCATTTTGATACTCCATTCCATATAATTTTTCTCCATTTGTCATAGAACTAGTATCAAAAGAAACTCTCTCAACCACAACAGACTCTATTGGTATCAGTTTTGCATATTTTTTTGCAAAATTTATTACATTATCTGCTCTTGATTTAACACTTGGAGGCAACCACCCTTTAGGTCTAGTTCTATTATCAAATCTCGGCTCTCTATATCTAGTTTTTCTATCTCTTCTACTTCTTCTTACTGCTCTCCTTGAGTCCATTGCTTTTTTAATTACTGCTCCTCGATGCACTATCTCTGCAAAGAAAAAGCATTTAACTGCATCTACTATAGCTACTCCTGTAACTGATGCACCTACATCAAACTTTATTTCAAAACTTTTTTTACACTCTTTATTCTCTTTTAATCTTATTGTGAAAGGATAAACTTTGTGAATAATAGCTTTTTCTTTTTTTAGTAAAATTCTAG
>JAMOOP010000049.1 GCA_027065385.1 Campylobacteraceae bacterium
GAGAGGTTTATTCCTGCTGCACTTATAGCATTTAGTGGTTGTCTCCATTGGTGGGCTATCATGCTTATCATATCTCCCATTTGAGCTAGTTTAGTTTGTTGGAGGAGTTGTTTCTCTTTCTCTTTTATCTCTGTTAAGTCTATTATTGTTGAAATTCTATGTTTTTTATTATTTATTTGTATATAACTTCCTTTAACCAATGCAGGAAATATTGATTTATCTTTTCTATATAATTTTGTTTCACGAGAAGATGTGTTATCTTTTGATAAAGCTTTATTTGCTTTGACTTGTTCATCTTTAGGTATAAATTCTAACAAATTCATCCCTACAATATCTTCAAAACTTTCAAAATCAAACATATCTAGTGTTGTTTTATTTATCTGTACAAGATTATAATTTTCATCAAATATAGCAACTGCTTCTATTGTTGTATCTAATAAAATTTGCATATTCTTATTTTTCTCTTCTAACTCTTTTGTTGCATCTTTTATTTTTGTAGTTAATATTTTATTAAACTCTTTAAGCTTAGTTGTTTTTAGATTTAACTCTTCAACCATTTCTATGAAATTATCACTTAAATCATCTATTTCTAAGATATCTGTTTTTGGTACTGAAATTTTATTATATTTTGAGATGTCAGAACTTATTTTAGATAAAGAGATGATTGGTTTAACAATATTTTTTGAAAGTTTACGATACTCCCTTAATGCACCTTTATATCTAAAATACAATATTAGAGTAAAAATCAAAAACAGTAATAATACACCTTTTAAAGATTTAGATTTAATACTCTCAACTGTCTCAAAAACTTTTGATTTTTTAACAAACAAAACTAAAGTAGATTCAGTTGCACTAACCACCTTTTTTAAAATAATATAATCATCTCCATTGATATTTATCTCTTTAATTTCAATATCATTCTTAATCATTTGAGAAATATTTTTCAATAGTTTATTATCTGACTTATATATGCTAAACTCTTTTGGTTTATATATTGTATTTTTAATTGTCTTGGTATATGTATGTTTTGTTAACTCTTTTATATCTGAGAGTAAAGCTATCTCTTTTGGCATAGCTGTAACCTCCCCATCATTATTTATCAGAACCATTTTCGCATCAAATGGTAGTTTTTTATTTAAAATATCATCTATAAGCTTTTCTATTGTTACATCAATCCCACTAACACCCTCTAAAAAATCACCATTATATATAGGAGTGACACAAGATATCATCCAGCCATTACCTGCTGGGTCTAAATAAGCTTTAGTCCATACAGACTCTCTCTTAGGGTTGTGTTTTTCATCTGCTAAATAGTAAAAATTATAATCTTGCATCACTAATGTTGAGCCATATTGATTATATACCTCATTTATGTATGGATATAATCTATTCATCCCATCATAACTATTAAAGTATGTAGCTACAATTATTGGATGAGTATCAGTTATAATTTCAAAAGTACTATCCATATTTTCCGTAAAAGATATCTTTTCTCTCTCTTTCTTACCTATGGTTGTTGTTGACGAATAATAGAGTGAAGAACCATCTTTAGTGGTTTTGTAAAACACACCATTTTTTGCTACTGCATAATCTATTTTTTTATTTAAAATATTTTTACATTGAAATAGTTGCTCATGCTCTTTTTGCAATATATCTGCAAATGACTTTATCTCTGAAAATTTATACTCAAGTATTTTTTTTTCATTTTCAAATATAGTTTCTAAAATATTTTTTACCCTAATAGACTCCTCAAATTCCATCTGTTCAAACATATATATACGAAAAATCGTAAATAATATAGTTATAAATAAGCCTGCTATAAAAAGAGGCACTATTACCATTTTATGGAAGTTACTACTTAGTTTATCTTTTAATTTTATTTTTATAATGATATAACCTTCTTATATAAACTTATTTCTGCATACATTCAATTATGCTACTTTAAAATTATCTCAAATCTACTACCATTTTTAATAGGTTTATAAATCAAGTCACCATTAAAACTTTTCTCCACTATATCTAAACTCATATAAAGACCAATGCCTGTCCCTTTTCCTTGCTCTTTTGTTGTAAAGTATGGGTTAAAGATTTTATCTTGTATGGCAGATGGGATTCCACCTGCATTGTCTTCTATAGTTATTATTGGGATATTGTCTTTCTCATCTATTATTATATTTATATATTTATTTGCTATTGTTAAATCTTCAAAAGCATCTCTTGCGTTTGAGAGTAAGTTTATAATAACTTGTTCAAGTAAATCTTCATATCCCACTATTGATATATTTTCATTATTTTTATCTATATTTACTTGGATATTATGGTTTACTAGTTGAGTTCCCATTATTTGCATAACATCATCCACACAATGAGATAGTTTAAACTCTTTTGACTCTTTTGCTGGTTTTACAAAGTTCATAAAGGTATCTATTGTTGTTGACATCTTTTGAGTTTGATTTTC
>JAMOOP010000050.1 GCA_027065385.1 Campylobacteraceae bacterium
AGAAAAAACCTTCTATTAATTTTACTGAAAAGGATAGAGTTTTACTTATTAATTCCATTAATAAAAGCTCTCAAAATAATACTTGTATGGGACTTATATTAATTTAATTTTTATCGAATTCAGGTTTAGAAGTTTATATATCTGATTATAATAAACTTTTTAATACCAACTATAGTACTGATACAAAAGAGTATTATAACTACTATGATGATATAGCAAATAGAGTTAAAAACCAAGAGATAGATTTATTAATAGTGGTAAATATGTTTCTAACAGGTTTTGACTCTCCGACTCTTAATACTCTTTATGTAGATAGAGAGCTAAAACATCATGGATTAATCCAAGCATTTTCAAGAACCAATAGAATATATAGTGGAAAAGAGCATGGTAAAATAGTCTGTTTTAGAGATTTAAGAGAGAATGTTGAAAGTGCTATTAAGATGTTTTCCAATAAAGATGCCTATAGTACAGTTCTAAGAGATAGTTATAGTAGCTATTTAGAGAAATTTGGTGAACAATTAGAGAGTTTACGAGCCATAGCCAAAACCCCTAATGATATAAAATACCTAAAAACTGAACAGTCAAAACTAGAGTTTGTAGAGGTCTTTAGAAAACTTTTGACTCAATTAAATACTATGAAAACATTTATTGAATTTGAGTGGGATAGTTTAGATATTTCACAACAAGAGATAAATAATTATACTAGCCACTATTTGGATATTTATTATGAGATAAAAGAAAAAGAGAGTAGCAAAAAGGAGGAGAATAGAATAGATTTAAATGATATTGATTTCTCTTTGGATTTAATTACTAGAGATGTAATTGATTTGCTCTATATTTTAAAATTACTCTTTAACCTAGATGATAATGACGATAAACAGAAAATCAATATCTATAATATTATAAGAGCTACACCAAATCTATATAAAAAAAGAGAAGTTATAGAGGAGTTTATAAAAGAGTTTAAATCTTCTAATGGAGATATAGAAAATATAGAGAAAGAGTATGCTAAATTCTCAAATAATAAAAAAGAGAAAGAGTTAAATAGATTTTGTAGTGAATATAAATTAGATAGTAAAAAGCTAAAAAATCTTATAGATAGATATATTTATGATAATAAAGATATAAAGAGTGATGAAGTAGCAAAACTTTTTACTTATAAGCTAAAAATTATGGAAAGAAAAAGACTTATACCAAAAGTACATAAACTAATTATGGAACTAATTTATAAATTTGAAGAGATGTAAAAAATCACATTTCAATATGAAATTTCGGGCTTTTAAAGCTAAAGTTACACAATTTAACTGTTTATTTATTTTAATATGTTCTTCATAAGATATTGGATATGATAAACAGATGAAAAAGATAATTTTACTACTTAGTTTAACACTTATCCTTAATGCTAAAATAGATTTTAGAAAACATATAGATAGTATTGAAGATATTTCTCTTGCTGTAACTCGTGTTCCTTATGGAGATGTTCTTCATTTAAGATTAGAGCCATCTTATAAAAGCAAAATTGTATATGATATTCCTTATGATGCAAAAAATTTAATTACTTATGATAAAGATATTTTAAAGAAACTTGGTAAAAATGTATGGGTAGCTATACAACTTAAATTTATAGGAGGGTTTTATAATGGTTGGGTTAAAGCTAGATATATAAAACTTTATGAAAAATATCAAGCAATAGTATCAAAAGATTTAGTTGTAGCCTATCCATCTTTTTTAAAAGCCAATATAGATAGTAATGGTTGGATACATCTATATAATACTATGGGATTTGAACACTATAGTGGTTGTGACCAAAGAGATAATCCTGAACTTTTAGATGAGTATATGCGTTTTAATATAAAATTAAAAGGTTATTACTCTCTTTTAGATGTATTTAGAGATGATGATAGTTATGATATTGAAACCTATAAAAGAGTAGCAAAGGGAGGTTGGTTTAAACGACATACAAAAGGTTTTGTAAAAAGAGTAAATCTTTATGGTTTAAAAGGATATAAAAATATTATTGGTGCAGAGGGTTGTGGTATTAATAGATATTTTTTTAAAATTAGAGGTAAGATATTGGTTATTGAAGAGCCATTTGACACTAATCCTCCAATACCAAAAGAGGGGAAAAAACTTCCTAAAAATTTAAGATTTAATGATAAAAATGAAATAATACGATATATTATTAAAAATTTACGACTGTTTTAACAATTAATATATCATTAATCATTATTAGATATAATCACTCTGATTTCTAAAATATTGGAGTTTTTATATGTTAAAGACAATTTTGTCGATGAGGGTAGCTGTAGCTACTCTTTTTATATTTGGTATTACTATTGGTGTTGCCACTTTTATTGAAAATGATTATGGTACACAAACAGCTAGAGCATTAATATATAGTGCAACATGGTTTGAGATTTTTCTTATATTTTTTATAATTGTTCTTATTTATAATATGATTAAATATAAGAGTTATAAAAAGGATAAATGGTCTATCTTTATTTTTCATTTTGCTTTTTTACTTATTGCTATTGGTGCAGGAGTTACTAGATATATTGGATATGAAGGGATTATGCACATTCGTGAAGGGCGTAGTTCTAGTACAATGGTATCTGATATTAAAGTTTTCCAAGTTGATGTTATAAAAGGAGATAAAAGAGAACATTTTGAAAAATCTGTTTTCTTCTCATCTATGACTAAAAACCATCTATCCACCTCTTTAACTATTGATAATCAAGATATTAAAGTAGAACTTACAAACTATTTACCAACTGCCGTACAAGAGATAGTTCCAGATAAAAATGGGAAAATGGCTCTAGCTTTAAAGGTTAGTAATGGTTCACAAGGTAAGGATATTTATATTTTTGAGGGTGATAGTTATGATGCTAACGGTTTTGTTATAAATTTTAATATAAAAAAGCCTATTAGTAATAATATTCCTACATTTAATATTATAAAAAATGGTGATAAATTAGAAATTAAGACTGATTTTGATTTACAAACTCTATCTATGAAAACACAACAAGAGCAAAATCTTTCAAAAGGTATTAATAGTTTTGAGAAAAAGAGACTCTATAGATTTGGTCAAAATATGATAGTTTTAAGAGATGTTTATGATAAGGCTTCATTACAATATGTATCTAATTCACTAAAAACTAAAGGTGGAATACCAGAGATGGCTTCATTTAAAGTATCAATGGGAAATAAAAGTAAAGATATTAATCTTTTTGCTTATGGTGCAACAGAGGGAGAGGTAAAAACTATTAAATTTGGAGATATTAAAGTAAATCTTAGTCTTGGTGCAAAGGTTATTAATCTTCCATTCTCTTTAAAATTAATTGATTTCCAACTTGAAAGATACCCTGGTTCCATGAGTCCATCATCTTATGCTAGTGAAGTAGAGTTAACAGATAGAGAGGAGGGAATAGAGAATATGCCATTTAGAATATATATGAACCATGTATTAGACCATAGAGGTTATAGATTTTTCCAATCATCTTATGATAGAGATGAAAAAGGAACTATACTCTCTGTTAACCATGACCCAGGAACTTTACCTACATATATAGGTTATTTACTTTTAACGCTTGGTATGATTTGGAATTTATTTAGTAAAAAAAGCCGTTTTCAAAAACTTTTAGCTCGTGCTAAAAAGTTACAAAATAGCTCAATTGGGCTTATTGCATTTTTTGCTATATTTGGATTAACAACTCCTTCATATTCAGCAACACCAAAACTAGATGAAAATAGTTCCAAATTTATACATAGCTTTAATAAAAAGACTGTAGATAAGTTTGCTCATTTAAGTCTGCAAGATAGTCGAGGTAGAATGAAGCCTATTGATACTTTAGCTCATGAAGTTATATCAAAACTTACAACTCACACTTCATTATATAATGTAAATCCAACTGCTATGTTTTTAGGAATGGTTACAAATCCTCATATATATCAAAAAATTCCAATGATTAAAATATCTCATACAAGAGTAGCAAAAGATTTATCTCTTCCAAAAGATACTAAATATGCCTCTTTTTCAGATTTCTTTACAGATAAAGGTGTATATAAACTAGCAAAAGAGGTGGCTATATCTGCTAGAAAAAGACCTTTAGAAAAAAATAAGTATGACAGTGAACTTATAAAAATTGATGAGAGATTAAATATTGCATATATGGTATATACAGGTTCACTTTTAAAAATTTATCCTGTTCCTAATGATGCTTCTAATAAATGGTTAAATCCACAAGATGCTATACAGACATTTCCAAAAGAGCTATCAGAGGTTATTCGTAATATAACAGCATTCTTATTTCAAGGGATTGATAGTGGCTTAAAAACTAATAATTGGAAACAGGCTAATAAGGCTATTGATATGATTGGATTGTATCAAAAAAAGTTTGGCTCAACTGTACTTTTATCGCCTAGACATGTAGATATAGAGATAGAGTATAATAAATTAGGACTCTTATCTAAATTAGTACCTATCTATTTAATAGTTGGAATAGTTCTACTTCTTTTTTCATTTATTAATATTGTAAAACCATCATTTTCTCTTAAATTTATTACAAAAGTTGCTTGGATTATTACTATTGGAGCATTTATTTTACATTTAGTTGGTATGGGTATGAGATGGTATATAGCAGGTCATGCCCCATGGTCAAATGCTTATGAGTCCATTGTATTTATTGGTGCTTCTACCGTAATTGCTGGTCTCTTTTTTGCTAGAAAATCACCATTTACACTAGGGGCGACTACATTTTTAGCAGGGGTTACTATGGCAGTAGCTCACATGAGTTTTGTAAATCCAGAGATTACAAACTTAGTACCAGTTTTAAAATCGTATTGGCTTATGATACATGTAGCAACTATTATTTCAGGTGATGGGTTCTTAGGACTTGGCTCTATACTTTCACTACTTGTACTTATTTTATTTATAATGAGAAGAGATAATCATGCTAATATTGACCGTTCTATAAAGGAGTTAAGCTCTATTGCCGAAATGAGCTTAATTGTTGGACTATTTCTACTAACTATAGGAAACTTTTTAGGTGGTGTTTGGGCTAATGAGAGTTGGGGTAGATATTGGGGTTGGGATAGCAAAGAGACATGGGCTGCTGTTACTATTTTAATCTATGCTACAGTGCTTCATCTTAGATTTATTCCAAAATTAAATAATCCATTTGTATTTAATGTAGCATCTCTTTGGGCTTATAGCTCTGTTATTATGACATATTTTGGAGTAAACTATTACCTATCAGGTCTTCACTCTTATGCAGCAGGTGAACCTATACCAATTCCTAGTTGGGTATATTACTCTATAACAGGACTTTTAATTTTAACACTACTTGCATATAGAAATAGAAAAATGGATAAAGCTTAATGAATATATCCCATATTATAGAAGATTTTAAAAAAGCTGAAAAAGGGTTAAGTAATAATGGAAAATCCGTTACTATTTTTGGTAGTTCAAGATTTAAAAAGGACTCTTTCTATTATAAAAAGGCTATAGAGTTAGGAAAGAGACTATCTGATAATGGTTATAATGTAATTACAGGTGGCTCTAGTGGTATAATGGAAGCATCAAATAGAGGAGCAAAAGAGTCAGGAAAAAGCAAATCTATAGGTATTCATATAGATAATCTTCCAAATGAAGAGAAGAAAAATATATATCTTGATAAAGATATAGAACTCCACTATTTTTTTACTAGAAAAGTGGCTTTAATTAACTACTCATCTGCTTATATTATATTAGCAGGTGGATTTGGTACTTTAGATGAATTTTTTGAAGTATTAAATCTTATTAGAACTAAAAATCATAAAGCATCTCCTATTATTCTATTTGGAGTTGATTATTGGTCAAAGCTATATGACTTTATGAAAACTACTATGATAGAGTATGAAACTATTAATCAAAATGATTTAGAACTGATTTCTCTTTGTGATAATATTGATGAGGTTATTGAGATAATAAAGGGTTAAAATGTCAAGAAAATTAGTAAGTTTTGATTGGGCAATGAAAAAAATCTTAAGACAAAAAGCAAACTTTGGAATTTTAGAGGGATTTTTAAGTGAGCTTTTAAAATTTGATATTAAAATTGAAGAGATTTTAGAGAGTGAAGCCAATCAAGAGACAGAAGATGATAAATTTAATAGAGTTGACCTTTTAGCAAAAAATAATAAAGGTGAATTAATATTAATTGAGGTTCAACATAATAGTGAAATAGACTACTTTCAAAGAATGCTTTATGGTACATCTAAATTAATTACTGAATATATAAAAAAGGGTGATGGCTATATTAATGTTAAAAAGGTCTATTCTGTTAATATCGTATATTTTGAATTAGGACAAGGAAGAGATTATATATATTATGGAAGAACAGAGTTTAAAGGATTACATAAAGAAAACGAGATATTAAATTTATCTAAAAATCAAAAAGATAAATTTCTAGTAGATAGAGTCTATGAGATTTACCCTGAATACTTTGTAATTAGAGTCAATCAATTTAATGATATAGCAAAAAATAGCTTAGATGAGTGGATATATTTTCTTAAAAATGAAGAGATAAAAGATGGATTTAAAGCTAAAGGTTTAGACGAGGCAAAAGAGAGACTAGATGTAATGAAACTTGATGAAAAAGCAAGAGCCATTTATAAAAGAAAAGAAGAGAATAAAATCTATAGAGCTTCTCTATTATATACTGCTAAAGTAGAGGGTGAAGAGATAGGAATTAAAAAAGGAATAGAAAAGGGTAAAAAAGAGATAGCTATAGAAATAGCTAAAAATCTACTAAAAGCTAATATGAGTGTAGAATTTATAGCTAATACTACGGGATTAAGTATTAATGAGGTTAAGAGTTTAACTTCTTAAAACTCCTACTATAATTTCATTAATATATATAAAAACCACCCCAAGAACTATCATACTACCTAAAAAATATAAACTTTTAATAGATTTTATAATCCCAAAAAATCTATTAAATCCAACCTCTCTAATAGTTAAAATAAATAGTGTCCACCCTCCAATACTTCCTGCTAATGCTAACCCCATAGCCCCTAATGGTTTCATAAGTAGAAATGATGCTATTATATTTACAACTAAAGCAATAGTAGCAATCTTTGCAGCTTTTCCATGTCTATGTGAAGCATATAGAAACATAGAAAATAGTTTAGCAAATCCATAAGGCATAAGTCCTATCATATACATTATTAGAACCTGAATAGTTTTTACAGTTTCACTCTCTGTAAAAGCTCCTCTTTCAAAAAGAAGCCAAACTATAGGTTCAGCTAAAATAATACCACCCAATACCGAAGCACCAAGTAAAAAAGCCAAAAGCCAAAATGCACGACTTAAATTACTATAAGCCTCTTTTTCATCTCCACGATTTAGGGCTTTTGAGATAGATGGAAAAAGTGCTGTAGCTGTGGCTATTGCTATAATTCCAAGTGGAAGTTGAAAGACTCTATTTGCATAAAATAGATAAGATACAGAACCTGTAACTAAAAAAGATGCTAGAAAGGTATCTAAAAATGATGAGATTTGGGGTGCAGAGTTTCCCCAAACAGAGGGTAAAAATAGTTTAGTAAACTTTTTCTCCTCCTCTTTTACATCTTTTTTCTTTCTATATTTCCAACCACCTATTAAAATTCTATCCATTTTAAAGTGCCTAAGTGCTATAAGATGAGTAATAACTTGTAAAACTCCACCCATAACAACCCCAAAACTAAGAGCGTAAACAATTACTTTAGGTTCGCTATGTAAATATAGTAACATAGCACTTATCATAGATATATTTAAAAGTGCTGTTGACATAGCAGTAGTAGCGAAATGTTCTCTATATTGTAAAAGTGTAGCCATAAATGTTACCATAAATATAAAATCTAAATACCAAAAGTTTATAGCTGTAAGTGGTGCAGTTTTGGATATAACTTCACTACTCCAACCCCATGCTAAAAGTTTTGTAACTATCTCGGGAAAAAGAGTAACAGTTAAAGACATTATAAATATAAATAGCATAAATCTTAAAAATATGGCTGTAGCAAACACACCTTTTCTTTTAGAGGCTACAAATGAGGGCATAAAAGCTTGTGTAAATGCACCCTCTGCAAATATTCGTCTAAAAAGATTTGGTAGTTTAAAAGCGATAAAAAACATATCGGTATATATAGAAGCACCAAGTGCTGAAGCCATAATAACATCTCGCCCCAATCCTGTAACACGAGAAAATAGAATTCCAAAACTGTTTGTAAATATAGATTTTAATCTCATAATACTCATTTAAATTTATTTTCGTAATTTTATCTAAAAATTTAGAGTTATTTGTTTAGTTAGTTATTAATTTTTATTATAAAATATTTTATTAAAAAATGTTATAATATATAAAATATTTTAAAAGATAAAGATATGAGTAAAGTTTTAAATATAATTAATGGTGATATAGTTTTAAATAATATGAGAGTACAAAGATTAGAGGGTACTTTTCTACCTTGGGGTGATTTTCTATATAGTGGAAGTGTGCCTGAGAGTCTATCTTTAGATGAACTCTCTTTAGTTAGAGCTAAATTTATTGCAAGTTGTGGTTTAGGTGAGTTTAATGAAGTTTTTAGTGAATTTAAAGAGAGAAATTCCACTCTATACTCATTTAAAAAGTATAGTAAAATCTTTTTATGGTTTGAGAGTGATATATATGACCAGTTACAACTTATTCAAGTTTTAGATTGGTTTGCTAAATTCTCTTCAAGAAAAACAAAAATATATATTATCTATCCTGAAAACTATTTAGCACTCTCTACTGCTAAAGAGCTTAACCATTTTTTGCTATATAATAGAGAGATTGTAACACATAACCATTTTATAACAGCTAGAAAAGCTTGGTCTTCATTTTCATCAAAAACGCCTACAGCCCTTTATAAACTTCTATATGATGATATAGACTCTTTACCTTTTTTAAAAAATACAATAAAAAGAGTATTAGAGGAGTATCCAAATAGTATAAATGGATTATCAAGAACAGAACATCAAATTTTACTTAGTATCTCTAATGGGAAAAAACTATCACAAGATATATTTGACGATTGTCAAAAGTTTGAAGAGAGACCTTTTATGGGTGAGCTTATATTTTTAAATATAATAAAAGAGCTTATAGAGTCAAACCTACTAAATCTATTGGATAGTGGTTTAAAGTTAACCTCTTTAGGAGATGAGATATTAAATGGAAAAAAGAACTATTTTGATTATAAAAAGATAGATAGATGGATTGGTGGAGTTCATATAACAAACATAACCCCATGGCGTTGGGATATTAAATCCCAAAAGATAATTAAGTGTTAGATTTAATTTTTTGTAAAAAAACACCACTCTCTATATGGTGAGTGTGAGGAAATTGGTCAAAAATGGCACTTTTATCTATGGTATGAGTTAGAGTTAATTCTTCTAAATCTCTAGCTAATGTTTTAGGATTACATGAGATATATATAATATTATCTATTTTAGATATAAGCTCAATCGTAGCACTATCCAATCCAGCCCTAGGTGGGTCAACAAGCACTGTTGAGAAGTTATAACTATCTAAATCTATATTTTTTAGTCGTCTAAACTCTCTTTCTCTATTTAGTGCTTGTGTCATCTCTTCAGAAGATAATCTAATAAACTCTATATTTTCGACTCCATTTAATTCACAGTTCTCCTTAGCCGATTGAATTGAGCGTTTACTTATCTCTGTAGCTAAAACTCTACTAAAATATTTAGATATAGGAATTGTAAAATTACCAAGTCCACAATAACTCTCTAAAAAGTCACCAAATCCAATACTCTTAGCTCTCTCTATAGCCCAATTTACCATTTTAATATTTATAGCAGGGTTTGGTTGAGTAAATCCACTCTCATAATATCTATATAGATACTCTTTTTTATCTATTAAAAGTCTCTCTGTTACAAACTCTCTACTCAATACAACTTTCTGTTTTCTACTTCTTCCCATAATAGAGGAGTTTAACTTTTTTTCTAACTCTCTTGCCTCCTCTTCCCAACTACTATCTAATTTTTTATGGTAAATCATTGTAATTAAACACTCATTAGTTGTAGTGGCTAAAAACTCAACTGTAAATAGCCTATTTTTAAGATTATTAGAACTATTTATAGCCTCAATTAAAGGTTTCATTCTTTTTTCTATTGGCTCTATAACTTTAGGACAACTATCAATAGTTACAGCACCATTTCTATCGAGTCGTCCCATAGCATAATTTGCCCCATTTTTATTATGCCAAATTCTAAATTCAGCTCTTGCTCTATAGTTAGACTCATTTGCACTAAAAACTTCTAATTTAGTAACTCCAAATGGAGATACTAAAAATAGCACCTCTTTTTCTTTACTTTTTAACTCCTCTTCATAAGGTACATTATATATGTTACAAGAGCCACACACTCCAAAATATTTACAGTTCAATTTTTTTTCCTATTTAAATTTAATTTGATATTTTATCTAATATAGATATAATATCTACATGAACCAAAAGGCAAAAAAGCTATTTATATTTACAATATTTATATTTGTATCTTTAATTTTTGAGATAATTTATATAAAATTAACAGAAGATTTAACTATTAAAGAGATTAGAGATAAAAAAGAGTTTGTATCTCTTTCAGGAATTACAGATTTAGCTATATCTACAGAGGCTAATTATATTAGAAATAGAACATTAACAGACCTATTTTCAATATATAGAGATGACCCAAGTTTAATGGAGTATTTCCCTTCAACCTTTGTATATTCCCACTCCCATATTTCAAATAAGGATAATATAATTGAAAAATAGAATAAATCTATATTTAGTAGAATTTGCTATAAATGCACTTCTTAGAGCAAAAAGTAAAAATATATTTATTATAGTAGTTTTTACTCTTCTTATTGCTCTTTTAGCATCTATATTTTTTATTACAAACTCTATTAAGTATGAGTTAGACCAAACTATAGAGTCACTTCCTCAAATTATTGTTCAAAAGATTAAAGCAGGGAGAGAGTATGATATTGAGATTGATAGAGTTGAAAATATTGTAACTATTGCAGGAGTTGAGAGTGTAACTCCTAGAGTTTGGGGTTACTACTATTTTGCAAATGCAGGGGTTAACTTCTCTATTGTGGGAATTAATCAGTATGAAGAGCAGTATAAAAAGAGTTTAGAAAACTTAGTAGATAGATTTGATTTTGATAAGTTAGAGAGTAATAGTAGTATGATAGTTGGAGTTGGTGTAAAAAGGGTTATGAGTAGTAGTTATTATAGTGATTACTTTAATTTTATAAAACCAGATGGAACTTTAAAAAAAGTAATGATAGGTGGAGTTTTTAGAGGAGATACAGAGCTTGAAAGTAATGATATGATTATCTTACCACAAAAAGATGCAAGAGAGATATTTGGAATGAGTGAAGATTTAGCTACAGATATTGTAGTAAAAGTAGCAAATCCAAAAGAGATACCAACTATAGCAGGAAAAATCAGACTTCTATATCCTGATAGTAGAGTTTTAACAAAAAATGATTTAAAGGTTAGTTATCAAAATATATTTGATTATAAGAGTGGACTCTTTTTAGCACTCTTTACAATCTCACTCTTTACATTTTTTATGATTATATATGATAAGAGTAGTGGATTAAGTAGCGAAGAGAAAAGAGAGATAGGTATTTTAAAAGCTGTTGGTTGGAGTATAGATGATATTTTAAAAGAGAAATTTTATGAGGCATCTATTATCTCTACAGTATCTTATCTATTAGGGGTTTTAATTGCATTTGCTTTTGTATATATATTTCAAGCTCCACTTTTAAGAGGGATTTTTGAGGGGTATTCAGAACTAAAAACCTCTTTTAATCTACCTTTTGTTTTTGATATGCAGACTCTATTTTTACTATTTTTCTTATCAGTTCCTATCTATATAGGAGCTACAATTATTCCAGCTTGGAGAGCATCATCTTTAGATGTTGATGAGGTTATTAGATGATAGAACTAAAAAACACAACAAAAATATATGAAATAAATAAAAATAACAAAGTTACTGCCATAAAAGATATATCTTTTAAAATTAAAAAGGGTGAGTTAGTAGTTTTAAAAGGGGTTAGTGGAAGTGGAAAGAGTACAATTCTTTCACTTATAGCAGGGGTTAGCCGTCCTACTGAGGGTGATGTTATAGTAGATAGTAAACGAGTATCTAAACTTCCAGATAGCTTTGCTTCAAAATATCGTCAAGAGAGTATAGGTTTTATCTTTCAAAAATATAATCTAATTCCTAATCTATCTGTAATAGATAATGTCTTAATTCCTCTTATCCCTACAAATCCTAATGGAGAAGAGATTACTATAAAATTAGATAAAGTCTTAAACCATTTTAATCTATTAGATAAAAGAGAGACAATAGTTAAAAATCTATCAGGTGGAGAACAGCAAAGAGTAGCAATAGCAAGGGCATTAATAAATGAACCTAATATTATAATAGCAGATGAGCCAACAGCCAATCTTGATGAGGCATTATCTTTAAATTTTATAGATATATTAGGAGAACTTAAAAAGGAAGGTAAAACTATAGTTATAGCTACTCATGACCCTCTATTTTTTAATTTGGATATAGTTGATAGGGTTTTAGAGATACAAGGGGGTGTTTTATCTTTTTAAAGATAGAGATAATTAAATCTCTATCATATAAAGAAGTAGAGTATCATTAATATGTATTTAGAATTATAGCATACTATTTAAAATAATATTAAATATTTCTATGTTAAAATTCTTTTATGAAGAAATATATTAAATTATGTGATTATGCAAAGAGCCATTCAGTT
>JAMOOP010000051.1 GCA_027065385.1 Campylobacteraceae bacterium
AAATAACATTTATAAACTTTCACCCCCATACCTCCTTATCAAAATTCAAGTTAATGTTAATTATATTCATTCTCACCAAAAAGTCAAGAATATTTTTAGCTAAAAATTGACTTGCAGAAAACAGTATATAATCATACCCCAAATATAGCCCTGAGACGCACAGAATTAGCCTTATTTCGGCTTTAAATTAAAAATAGGTAGTATGGTATAGGTTAGGCAAGCTGCGCTCATAAAACGGCTCTTAGGATACCCCGCAGAGCGAGTTTTATACTTCTTTAATAATTTCAGCAATTTATGTTATTTAAACATTAAACTACGCCTCTTAATATTTTTAATTATAATATTTAACTATTTTTTTATTAAAAAAGGGTAGGAATAATATAATTAATATCTTTAAAGAGAATAGTTATAGCTTAAGAGTATTATTGGCGTTTTTAATTGTCTAAAATAATATATTAAGACATTCTAAAACGCCTCTTTATTTTTTATATTATATTTATATTATCTCTACACTTTCTTGTTTTTAAAGAAAATATAATAATTAATAATTAGAAGAATTAAGAGGCGTAGTATCTTGACTTAAATCTATAATCTCTAAATCTTATAGATTATAATATAGACAAGATAAAACGCCCTTTTATTCTCTAACTTATCTCTTTATCTCTTACTTATATTTTAAGTTAATAATATATTATATTCATGCTACACATTCATGTTTTTAATAATAATATAAAAAATATAAATTTTTTAGAAGAATAAAGAGGCGTAGTTTGGTGGTAAAATGGATATTTCTGCACTCAAGTACAGGTTTTTTAAAAAATTTTTCTGTCAATTACTTGACAATTAGCAAAAAAATGATTATCTAGTTAAATACTAACTTGCTGTTAATTTAGTAAAAAGGAGTAGTATATGTCAAAAGAGCTTAGAACAAGATTAAGAAAAATAAAATCTTCTATATCTTCTGAGATTATATCCAGGCAGCCTAATGTAGAAGAGTCTGTTTTTCCTAAAAAAGTATTAGATGAGTTTCAGCTTTTGTCTCCTTACTATGACCCGATTAGGCTTTATGATATTGTAGAAAACGCACCAGCACTAGATGCTTGTATTGAAGCTATGGAAGCTAACATAGATGGATTTGGGCATGAATTTCTTTATATAGGAAAGAAAGAAGATAAATTTAACGATGAAGTTCTGGCTGAAAAGAAGATGCTGGAAGAATTCTTTGATAGAGTTAATGAGCAGCAATCTTTTCCTATTTTAAGAAGGGAGCTAAGGCGGGGCTATGAAACTACTGGTAATGCTTATATTGAAGTTGTGAGGTTCCCTAATCGTAAAATAGCTGCTTTATATAGGGCTGATGAAAGGTATGTCAGACTGCAAAAAAAGCAAGATAACCCTGTTCCTGTTAAGATAGAGCTAAATAGATTTGGGATGCCTAAACAGATTACTGTTTATAAAAGGTTTAGAAGATATGTTATGTTAGTTAATCCTATACAAGGGCAGATTAGATGGTTTAAGGAGTATGGAGACCCCCGCAGAATGTGCGCTGTTACAGGGAAATATGAAGATGAATTACAGGCTGGTGAAAAAATACAAGAAGAGGCTACTGAAATTATTCATATTAAACATGGAAATGGGATTTATGGGACTCCTAGATGGATAGGGCTTACTTCAGTAGTATTGGGCTTACAATATGCTGACTTTGTTAATTTTGACTTATTTAATAATCAAGTAGTCCCACCCTTAGCGGTGCTAGTTTCTAACGGGACTTTGACTGAAGATTCAGTAAGAGACTTATGCGAATTATTTGAAAATAAAAGAGGGGTTGACAATTTTCATAAAATACTTATACTAGAAGCATTGCCTGTTTCTACTTCTAATGCTATGGAAGACAGTCGGACTGCTGCTAAGGTGGATTTAAAAGAGTTCTCTATGGCAAGGAAAGAAGATGCTATATTTAAGCAATATATTGAATTATCTGAAAAAAGAATTAGAGCTAGATATAGATTACCTCCACTTTATTTAGGTGTGGCTGAGGAATATTCAAGGTCAACTTCTGATAGTTCTAAACTTGTGGCTGAGGAACAGGTATTCAAGCCTGAAAGAAATAAATTTGATGAAATTGTAAATTTGACTATTATGAAAGAATTGGGAGCAAAATACTGGAAATTCCAAACTGTAGGACCAAGAATGATTGAGGGTAACGAAGTAATTGATGCTTTTGAGAAATTTGCTGATGCTGGAGTTCTTACGATAAATCAAGGTATTAAGATAGTAAATCATGTTTTAGGGTTAGACGCTCAAGAGTATGACCAAGTCTGGGCTAATTACCCAGTTCCATTGATTATGGAATTATTAAAGCAAGGAAGATTAAAGGATATAGAAGAGATAGACTTAGAAGCTGGTGATGTGGATGATGCTTTAGATAA
>JAMOOP010000052.1 GCA_027065385.1 Campylobacteraceae bacterium
TCCCACATTATATTTTGCTATCTTATATTTCCTATAGTCTGGTAACTCTCTAAATCTTTCTAATAATGTTTTCATAATTCTTTTTGCGTATTATACTTAACTTTTATTTGATTTTGAATTACCGTGTGTGAGTATGGCTTTACTTGACAAAGAGTATATGGCTCTAAATAAAGAGTTAGGTTCTGATAATGGAGATATATATGAATATTAATCAAGGTGAGATTTGGATGGTGGAGTTTTTTCCAAAGGTAGGAAGTGAGATTACCAAGCTTCGCCCTGCTATTGTAGTAAGCCATGACACAATAGGTAGGTTACCATTAAAGACTATTGTTCCTATTACTGATTGGAAACCAAATTATATTCACTATCCTTGGATGATAGCCATAGAACCAAATGAAAAAAATGGTCTCTCTAAAGTCTCAGCTATTGATTGTTTTCAGGTAAAAAATTTTGCTAATAAAAGATTTTTAAAGAAAGTTGGAGATATAAATGAGATAATGCTTAAAAAGATACATAAAACAATTGCTCAAACACTTAATCCACTCTATTCATTGCAATATTAAAAGGGGTAAAAATGTGCATAGAATCAGAAGCAATAATGGAACAAACTCTTATAGATGATTTAGTAAAGGGTGGATATGAGCTAGTAGATATAAAAAACGAAAAAGCTCTACTTCTCAATCTAAAAAAACAGCTTGAAAAACATAATGGTATAAATCTAAGTGATGAGAATTTTAGGCTTATTTTAAACTATCTAGGTAGAGGAGATAGTTTTGAAAAGGCTAATAAATGAAGAGATAGATTTCCTATAGAGTTAGATGATGGCACTATTAAACATATTGAATTTTTAGATACTAAAGAGTGGTGTCATAATATCTTTCAAGTTACTCATCAAGTGACAATAAGAGGAAAAAAGGTTAATAGATATGATGTGACTATTCTTATAAATGGGTTGCCATTGGTTCAAATAGAGCTAAAAAAGAGAGGAATTGCACTTCATAAGGGATATATTCAGATAGAGAGATATATTAACCACTCTTTTAATGAAAGTTATGGACTCTTTGGTTATATTCAGATGTTTATTATCTCTAATGGTGCTAGAACTAAATATTATGCTAATAATCCTAAACCTAGCTTTGAGCAGACATTTTATTGGACTGATGAGAACAATACGCCAATATGGGATATAAAAGAGTTTGCTCAATCTTTTTTGGAGCGTTGCCATTTGGCTAAGATGATATGCAGATATACCGTGCTTACTACTCAAAGAGTTATAATGATAATGAGACCTTATCAGTTTTATGCTGTTGAGAGGATTATTAAACAGATAGATGAGAGTGGAGATAATGGTTATATTTGGCACACAACAGGGAGTGGAAAGACACTTACATCTTTTAAAACAGCTATACTTTTAAGCAAATTAAACAAAGTAGATAAAGTTGTTTTTGTTGTTGATAGAAAAGATTTAGATACTCAAACAAAAAAAGAGTTTAATAAGTTTAAAAAAGGAAGTGTGGACGGCACAGACAACACCAAAGAGTTAGTATCTCAATTTAGTGATAATAGCTCATTGGTAGTTACTACTATTCAAAAACTAAATACAGCTATTAGCAAAGAGAACTATCTGAAAAAAATGCAACCTTTGCAAGATAAAAATATAGTTTTTATCTTTGATGAGTGCCACAGAAGCCAATTTGGACAGACTCACACCAAAATAGTTAAATTTTTTAAAAATGCTCAAATGATAGGTTTTACAGGAACACCAATTTTAGATGAGAACTCAATAGGGAAAAGAACAACTAAAGAGTTATTTGGGGAGTGTTTGCATAAATATCTAATCCCTGATGCAATTGGAGATAATAATGTATTGGGATTTGTAGTTGACTATTTTTTAACTAAAGAGGTAAGTGCATTAGAAGAGGAATTAAAGAGTGCAGAGAAAGAGGAGAAAAAAGAGCTACAATTAAAAATCAAAGATATACTAAACTCTTCTAAACGAATTGAGACAATTACTCAATATATTATTGATAATCACGCAACCTATACCAATGGTAGATTTACAGCAATAATGACAATTGATAGTATTGATACGCTTATGGCTTATTATAAAGCTTTTAAGAATAAAAAGCATAATCTAAAAATAGCTACTATATTCTCTTATAGTTCATCAAAAGATGAGAGTGAAAATATAGAAGATAGTAACGGTGCAACAGTGGACGAAAATAGCATTGATATAGATAAAAAAGAGAGATTAGAACCTGAGTTCGATAAAAAAAGTGGGATAAGGAGATTAAAAGAGAAGTCGTTCTATAGTTTTAAACCAGTAAAACAAAAAGAGACGACTAAAAAATGTTAACAAAAATATTCTGTGAAATAGATGA
>JAMOOP010000053.1 GCA_027065385.1 Campylobacteraceae bacterium
TTTTATGTTTTGTATTCATTTCGCCTTTTACCAATATCTCGTGTCTTTTTTTAATCTTTTATTCATATTCTTTTTGAGGTATTTTAGCATTTTATCTTTTATTTAAGTTGTGTAGAAAGGTATGAATATATCCATTTTTATTTGTATATTGAGATAGAAGTTTTAAACTCTCTATAGGCTCTTTTATATGCTCAAATACCTCTGTAGATGTAATTAAATCATACTTTTTACCTCTATAAACCTCTTTTGGATAGAAGTATATATCATACTTATCAACCTCAATACCTTTTCTATGTAGTAGTTCAGCCAAAACAGGACCTTTTCCACAGCCAAAATCTAAAGCTGTTTTAATACTCTTAATATAAGGCTCTATAGCCACATCTATAAAATCCTCAAACATTTTAACATACCCTAATGAGTCAAATCCATTATTATGCTTTTCATAGTGTTTCTTTTCACTACAACTATCAATAATATTTTTATTATCCAAATATATAAATCCACAAGATTTACAACGATAATAAGTTATATCTTTTTTAATATCAACTATTTTTTTCGTATTTTGTCCACAAATTCTACATAAATACATATAAATTCCTTTTAAAATGTGCAATATTATATCACATTATAATTTTTAATTTAATATTTAAATTTAAAAGTATATATACTTTAATATTTTGTATTGATATAAATTATGATAGAGTTACATATACTAAATAAAAGGAAGTTAAATGAGATTATTACTAGCTCTTATGATTACGGGTGTGACTCTATTTGCAGGTGGAGATATTAGACCAGATAGAGTTGTTACTTATCAAAAACCTACTGTTCAACTTAAACATCGAGGTTGTTATAAACCAAATATTAAAAAGTGTCCCGACTGTGAAGATGTAGCTGAACTGTGTCCATATAATGGAGAAGATTTGCCATTGGCTGAGACTTCTACTTGTGAGGGTTTACTTCATCAACAACAAGCAGAGCAAGAGGTAGAGGTTAATAGATAAAATAGCAGAAGATTATTTTTTTAATAATCTTCTAACCACTTTTCTATAAACCTCTTCTCTATTTTTCCAAATATATTTATCTTTATCTATATAGTTAAAATATAAATTTCCTGACTCTCTCCAAGCATCTAAAACTATGCTTTTATTAAAAAATACCCCTTTTGCAGATAGAGCCAAAGCATTATGTTCAAAATACTCTCCTATTTTAGTACCAATTGCATAAAACTGTATTGTTTGGTATTTCTGTTTTAGTAAAAAAAGTAACATATCTTCAGCCCACTGATAACATAACCCTCTTTTTTTAAAACCTATATTAACTAAAGTATTATGCCAAAGAGGGGGAGATACCACTTTATACTCTTTAGCTAATCTAATAGCATACAATATACTCTTTTTTGCTAAATCTCTAGCCTCTTTTTTATCTATGGTTTTATTTAAACCAATTATCATTCTGTATAATTTTTCTTCTTTACTCTCTATCTCTTCTTTTGATGCTATATGTCTAGGTATTAAACTGCAAGAGGTAAAGAGTATTATTATAAAAATAGATAATACTCTATTAATATAGCATCTCATAATTTGTAACATAAAGTGATGGAAGATAGCTATATATAAAAGACATTATAAGAGTACTTATAACTATAAATAGTATTATATTTTTAGGACTCTTTCCAACCATAGCACCACCAATAATTCCCATAATTAAACCTGCAATATGAGCTGATAAATCAACAGACTCAAAAACTACACCAATAACTAAGTTTAAAAGTAAAATAATTCCAAAATCACGAATAAAGGCTTTAAATTGTGCCTCCATTCTTTTTCTATGTACTATAACAATACCTGCCATAGCTCCAAATATACCAAATATAGCTCCACTAGCTCCAATTCCAACAGTAACTGGATGCATATATATAGATATTAATCCTCCCATTAATCCTGAAATTAGGTATATGCTTAGATATGAAATCTTATCAAACCAAACCTCAACTACTCTTCCTACAAACCATAAAGATAACATATTCATAGCTATATGTTCTAATCCACCATGTAAAAACATAGCTGTAAATAGTCGCCAAATTTCACCATTTAGTACAACAGCAGGACCATAATTTGCCCCAATAGTTAAAAGATACTCTGAACTTGTATCCACAATATTAATATCTGCGAGTAGTGGTAGTAGATATATAAATAGATTTATAATAATTAATCCATAAGTAATAGGATACTCTTTTAATTGATTTATAATTAATCCTTTTATAAAAAATTATAGTAATCATATCATAAACCAAATAAACATATATCCTATAAAAAGAGTAGATACTAAAAAAAGTAGATAAAATAGCCATTTAGAATATATTGCACCAATAGATAAGATAATATAAATTATTCCATAAATTAGAGATAGTTTAATCTCTATAGAGCTACTCTCTACTGTAAAAAGATTAATAAGTAAATTATCAAAAATCCAACCAAAATTTATAATATGAAGAAAAATAGTAAGAGGATAGAATATAGTAAAAGCTAGAGATAGAAGAGGTGAGTAGAGTTGATATATATTAGTTAAAGGAAATAGTATATGAACAATAGGTAACATTAAAATAAAAATACCAAAAGATATAATAAGCGTCATTAAAATCTTATTTCTATCGTTAAATCTCTCTAAAAGTAAAAATATATAAAAAACTCCTGCTATAGAGAACCAAAAAGATAAAGATAGTAACATCTTTGGAAAAATGGTAACTATAATAGCTATAGAGGTTATTAAAAATGAGAAAGATATAAGCTCCATACCAAAAACTAAAAGTAGCCAACCCAATGCCATCATAACATAAGAGCGAACCAAAGATGCAGGAGAGTCAACACCCCAAACAAAAAGAGCTAAGATTACTAAGATTATTAAACCAATATCAATAAGATTAAATCTATATGGAAAATATTTTTGTTGGAAAAGTTTATATATAGGATTTAATATAAAAAAGAGTATTCCCCAAACTATAGCTAGATGAAAACCACTTAGTGCAATTAGATGACTAACTCCTAATTTAGATACACTTCTCCTTAAACTCCTAGATATAGGTTTAGCTAAGAATATAGCTTGATAAAATTGGGAAATTGTTTCAAATTTATGTTGAGAGGCTATTTTATCTAAAAGTATAGATTTTATATTTTTAGAACTATCTTCAACTCTATTTATATTAGATTTTATATAAGATGAGATTAGATAATCTTTAAACGATATATTTTTAGATGGAAAGAGTTTTAAACGAATATTTTTATCTATTAGATTAATATCTTTATAGATTGTTGTAAAAAAGTTTAAATCCAAATCTTTACTATAAACACGAAGAATTATATAACTCTTTTTATTTTTCTCTTTTTTATACTGCTGTAGTACTTTAACAGTAGTAAAATAGAAAGGTTTAGAGATAAAAGATTTATACTCACTATATAAAAAAGCTAACCTAATAGATAAAATTATTATAAAAACTAGTAGAGCAGACAAAAACTCTTTATAGTTAAGAAAAAGTTTTGGCTTCTCTAACATAGTTATATAGGAGGTAAATTAATATTTGCTTGTGTAGATGTATCTATATTTGCATCTTCATATATTGTCTCAAAAGAGGCTTCTCCCTCTCTTGGTTCATCAACAAAACGAGTAAATCTTTTTTGAAAAATCAATTTAACTGTACCCGTTGGGCCATTTCTATGTTTCCCTAAAATAAGTTCAGTCTCCTCTTCCTCTTTTTTCTTAAACTTATTCTCATACTCTTGACCATTAGCTTTAGCTTTCATCTCTTTCTCTTTTTCAGCTGCCTCACGATAAACATCATCACGATAAACAAACATTACTATATCTGCATCTTGTTCGATACTACCACTTTCACGCAAATCACTAAGCATAGGTCTTTTATTATCTCTACTCTCAACTCCACGATTAAGTTGTGAAAGGGCTAATATTGGTATCTGTAACTCTCTTGCTAACTGTTTTAAACCTCTTGAAATCTCTGAAATAACCATCTGTCGCCCCTCTGGGCTATCTCCACTCATTAGTTGTAAATAGTCAATAATAGCCATTGAAATTTCAGGGTGTCGTCCTTTTAGTTTTCTAAGTTTACTTCTAACTTGATGGATTGTAGCATACCCTCCATCATCAACAAAAAGTTTTTTTCTCTCCATCTTATCAGTAGCAATAACTAATCTTCTCCACTCCTCATCATTTAAATTACCTACTCTTAAATTTTGTAAAGGAATAGAGGTTTCAGTTGATAAAAGTCTAAGCATTAACTGCTCTGCTGGCATCTCTAAAGAGAAAAAAGCTACCCCCTCATCTCTCTCAAGTGCTTTTTGAGTGATATTTAATACTAAAGAGGTATTATGTGTAACAGTCATATCTTCAAGTAAAAATAGCTTATTACCATCTATCTCAAAACCGTAATAATCATCTATTTTATCATATTCAATCTTTATACCCGTATGGAGATGTTCTCTTTTAGATACAAGAGGACGAGCCTGTTTCCTTGCCACTTTTGTGGGAATAATATCAAGATGACCAACAATTCTAACACGATAAACCTCACACTCATAACCTATTTGTTTTATTTTTGCTATTTTGGATTTTAATGAACATCTAAAACCTAAACTATCTGCTAAAAATTTAATCTGTTTTGCTAATTTTTTTGATTTTTGTGTAATCTCTATTACATGATACTTATTATCGTAATATCCATCACTATCTACTAATCCAGCTAAAAGCTCTAAACGATTTTTTTTACTATTTGATAGGTAAATTTGAGGTATATGTTTATTCTTTAGAAGATTTAAATCTCTTAATTTTTCTTGTAAAGATATATCCTTTTTTATATCTCCACCTGTATAACCTTTTCCTATTCTATACATTGGACATCTATTTTCAAAAATATGAGAATTTAAAACAAGTGATAATCTACTTGCATACTCTTCTAAATATTTTACAATTTCAATATCCTTTGTCGCTATTTCAACATTAGAACTAGTACCATCACCCAACCATAACCCTAAAAAATATGGTTCGATATCTAACTTTTTTTTGGAAAATTCAATAGCAACCTTATAACCCTTATAGTTACTTTTAAATCTATTAGATTTTTTAATATACTCCTCTACAGATATATTTAAAATATCTCCATGTTTATGCTTTCCCTCATTTCTTGAACGCTTTAAAGATAATATGTGAGACTTGTTTACACGATAATCTACTCCTTTATTTTGCCTAACCCAATACATTTCTTCACGCCCACTAGCTAAAGAGAGGACTTTTCTAGGTGTTGAGTCATTACCCATTAATAGGTCTCCAACTTTAATATCTTCCACCTTTTTAAGCTCTCCAGAGTACATTAAAACTTTTGTTCCTCGACCAAGACATTTGCCCATCGCAGGACGAGCTGCAATAATTACTAAATCTCCCTTACCAAACCCACTTGTTCTATCATTTAAGTTTTTAAAACCTGTATCTACTCCTAAGAGTTTGGAGTTATCTAAGGCTTTTAACCTTTTTATCTCATCTAACATAGATAGAGTTATCTCTTTTGAGTCTCTAAAATCTTCACTTGTACTATTTTGTGTAATTTGATATAGCTTTTTTTCGACAAGGTTCATAACCTCTTCTACTGCTAGATTATCTTCTATAGTCACCTTTTTAATAGTTGTAGCAAGTCCAGCTAATGCCCTTTTTGTTGAACGAGATTTTATATCTCCTAAATAGGCATCTGTATTTGATATTGGGTTTGCTACTAAAATATTTAACATAGCCATCTCATCAAATTTCTTGGCTATCGTTAGCTTATTTTTTAAGAACTCTTCATCTATTGGTTTATCTTCTTTTGTTAACTCTTCCATAGCAGAGAATACATATTGGTGAAAAGGTAGATAAAAATCATGAGGCTCTAACTTTGATGCTATCTCCTCAAAAATTTGTGGGTCAAATATAATAGCAGAAAGAACTGCTCTTTCTATATTGAGATTATACATATTCTCATTCATATATTATCCCTGTTTATCTGCAAATGCCTCGACCTCTGCTACAAATCTATCTACAAGTTCACTCTCTGGTAATTTTGCTATAACTTCACCTTTTACCATAATAAGACCACTACCTTTTCCATAAGCAATAGCTACATCTGCATGTTTTGCTTCACCTATAGCATTTACAACACAACCCATAACCGATACATCTAAAGGTGTTTTAATATGAGCCGTTCTCCTCTCAACCTCTGCTACAGCACTAACTAAATCAGCCTCTATTCTTCCACAAGTAGGACATGAGATTATATTTAACCCTTCTTTTACTCTTCCACTATCTTTTAAAATAGCTTTTGCTACTTTTATCTCCTCTTCAAGCTCTCCTGTAATAGAGACTCTCATAGTATCTCCAATACCATCAAGTAACAGAGTTCCAAGTCCAATAGCAGATTTTACTGTAGCATGAAAAATAGTTCCAGCCTCTGTTACTCCTAAATGGAATGGGTAGTTATTTTTTGGTCTAAGTGTTCTATACGCCTCTACGGTTCTATCTACATCACTAGCTTTTAGAGAAATCTTAATATCTGTAAAGTCTAAATCTTCTAAATATTTAATATTATATTCAGCACTAGCAACCATTCCTTTAGCTGTTGCTCCATATTTTCTATCAAACTCTTTCTCTAATGAACCTGAATTAACTCCAATTCTAATTGGTAAATTTCTCTCTTTACAAGCCTTTACTATCTCTTTTATTCTACTCTTCTCTCCAATATTACCAGGGTTAAAACGGATACAATCGACCCATTTTGCTGACTCTAGTGCCAATTTATAGTGAAAATGAATATCGGCTATTAGTGGTAGAGATATTTGCTTCTTTATCTCTTTTAGTGCGTAAGCCGATTGCATATTAGGGACAGCTACTCGAACCATATCAGCCCCTGCAAAGTGTAATCTATTTATCTGTTCTACTGTAGCTTTTACATCTGAAGTATTAGAAAATGTCATAGATTGAACTGAAATTGGTGCATCTCCTCCAACAGCTACATCTCCTACAAATATTTTTTTAGTTGGGTATCTCTCTTTCAAACTTGCTCCTTATATAATATTAAATTTAGCGAAATTGTATCTAAAAAAATTAAGAGAACTCTACAGGGTCAATGTCTATCTCTATAAGTGGCGATTTTATGGAATGTAGAGCTTTTAAAAGTGGAACTCTTTTTTTACACCTTAGTAAAATTTGGTATCTAAACTTGTTTGCAATCTTCTCAATAGGTGCTTTTCCATGTCCTACTATCTCAATATCTTTAAACTCTTTTAATTTAAGAACTGTATCTAAAGTTATCTTTGCTCCTTTGGTGTCATTTTTTTGTGATATTAAAATTTTTGCTAAAGAGACAAAAGGTGGATAGAAGTCTCTCATAAACTCCATCTCATCTTTTAAAAAATCTTCATAATTATTAAGATAGGCTTTAAAAAAATCACCATTTGAAGATTGTATAATAATATCAGCACTTTTAGCCCTCCCCGAGCGACCTGCAATCTGAACCAACAGACTCATAGCTTTCTCTCTTGCCCGATAGTCACTAACTCCTAAAATATGGTCAATTCCTAAAATAACACTTAAAGTAATATTTGCATAATCATGCCCTTTACTTAACATCTGTGTCCCTAAAAGTATATGACTCTTTTTCTCTTCAAATCTTTTTAGTGCATTTTTAAGTTTAGTTTGTGTTGTTATACTATCTCTATCAAACTGCTCAATAACTATATCTTTTATAGAGTTTTCTATTATCTCTTTAGCTTCAACTGTTCCTATTCTTCTTGTAATTAATGGAGTGTGACCACAATAGGTACAACTCTCTCTAATAGCCTCTGTGTAGTTACAGTAGTGGCACTTCAGATGTCTTGCGTAACTATGTAGTGACATTCCAACAGAACAGTATGGACATAGGTGAGTTTTACCACAACTGCTACAGTATAGATATTTAAAGTTACCTCTAGTTGGAACAAATAGTAAAGATTGCTCACCTGCTTTAAAATTATTCTCTATCTTTTTAATTATAGTGTTACTCAAAGTAGTTCCCTCTATAAAAAAGTATTTTTTTTGAGTTTGAATAAATGGTTTAAATAGTCTAATCACATCATACTTATAATAACTATTTAAACTTGGAGTTGCACTAGCTAAAAGAAGTTTCGCTTTAATCTTACTAGCAATATATACAGCCATATCTCTAGCGTGGTATCTAGGTTTCATCATAGATTTATAACTATCATCATGCTCCTCATCTACAATAATAAGTCCCACATCTTCTAATGGTGTAAATAGAGCCGACCTAGCCCCTGCTATAATATCTATCTCATCTCTATATACTCCATCTAATATTTTATCTTTCTGCTTTTTTGTAAGTTTAGAGTGCCACATTACAACTCTTTTACCAAAATATCTCTCTAATCTCTTTTGCATCTGTGGGGTTAGAGATATTTCAGGCATTAAAAAGATACACCTTTTACCCTCTTTAATAGTTTTTATCATTAGAGATATAAAAATTTCAGTCTTTCCAGAACCTGTTACACCAAAAAGAAGAGACCTATCTTTTTTTAGTATCTCTTTATAGGCTTTCTTCTGCCCAAGAGATAGTTTTGGAGAATTGTATTCAATATCTACTTTAGAATAAGAGGATATATTTTTAGAGTAGGGGATAAAAATAGCAATAGCCTCACCCAAAGAGCTAAAGTAGTATTCAGATATAAACTGTGCAATTTGAAGTTGAGTTTTACTATAAAAGGTCTCTAACACAGATAAAATCTCAAAAGATTTAAATTCTTTTGGCTCTTCTGTCTCTTCTATAATAATAGCCCGTTTTACTTTTGAATGAAGTGGTACTTCGACTATTTGACCCTCTTTTAGAGGTTTATTGTAGTGGTAGGTTAAAATTGGTGCTGATGAACGGTAGAGAGTTACTTTGTAGTAATAAATATTATCCATACCTACATTATACTACAAATTTTTTCTTGTAAAGCTTCAAATTCATTATCTGTTAAAATTGTTAATACGCCTTTATCTAACAAAAATCTATCAATATCTAATGTACAAATCCAATTAGCCACACAGCTACTATCTCTATCTAAATTATCTCTTGCTTTAATTGGTAGATTAAAATTATCTTCTATAGTTGAACTACTAAGAGGAACAACCAGTACACTCTTATATATACTCTGCTCAATAGCTCTATTTAAAAAATTATTTTGTAAAACAACTGCTGGTCTTATTTTACCAAATTCACTGTGATATTTTTTAGCAAAATTTACAAGATAAACCTCTTTTTGTTTAATCAAGTTTATTCCCTATATCATCAATAGCATCATCAAATAGATTATTTATATCTCGTTTAAGACCTTTTTTATTTCTTTGTAACCAAAGTTCATATTCAATATCTTCTAGTTTATCTTTTAAAAAACTAATATATTTTGCAGGTATAACTATACTTTTAAGTATATCTTTTCTTTTATCTTTAATATATATAATATCCTCTATATCAGATATTAATCTTGGTCTTTTTGCAATCTCATTTATAGCTAATATCATTATATGTCCTTTATTAAACATATAATAATATACTCTTATTTATAAACCACTTAATTATCTAGTTAATTGATTACACCCATTTGTATTATTATTATCAGTTAATGCACTATCACACTCAAATTTACCATTTACAACTTCAAAATATACTTTTCCTAAAGTAGAATCAAATATATATTGGTCTCTTCCATTTTTACCACTTCCTGCACTAAATGACCATTTATCTTTTGTAGCAGGTTGTGATGGAATTGGATATTCCAAAACAGATGGTAAAGAGGCATTATTATCAAAATTTCCAAAAACATTAGTAGTGCCTCCAACTGCTGTAATTGGAGTAAAATTCCCTCTTAATATTCTTTTTTGTCTCTGCATAGATAGTGCATTTCTAACTGATGCTACAGTAGTTCTAGCCTTTGTTATGGTTGCATCATCTCTTGTTGCTGCTAATCTTGGAATAGCAACTGATGCCAATATTCCTACTATCACTATAGCAAATATTAATTCTATCATTGTGAAAGCTTTTCTATTTTTTATATTCATCTTATATATCCTTTTAGTAATTTACAATATTTCCAGCTATTGTAAAACCAATATTATTATCTGAAACTATTTTTTTTAGTCCTTTACAAATAGCACTTGTTCCTGCACCATCTGTTAAAACTAATTTAACATTACTAATATTACTATCATCTATTGTAATTACTTTACAAATTTCTGAACTATTATCTGTATCTATTATATTTATAGTCTTATCACTTACAACAACAAATTGAGGCAAATCGCTAATTGTATTAGAGATACTTTTTAACTCATCTGTGGTAGTTGGTATTTTATTGGTTGCTAAAATAGAGGTAGCAATTTCAGACTTAACAGTTTTTATAGCTGTTGCTAATACTGAAACTTTTGCATCATCTCTTGTAGCTGAAAGTTTAGGAATAGCAACAGAGGCTAAAATACCAATAATTACTATAACAAATATTAACTCTACCATTGTAAATGCCGATTTGGTACTTTTCATTATGCTCTCTTATATTTTATACTATTAAATCAAATAGAAGATTAGACTTAAAACTATAAAATATATTAAATCCTAAGCTTTTAGCTTAGGATAAAAAGTTATTAATAAGTAACTTGTGTACCACCAACAGAAATACTAGTATCAGTAACTAATGTATTTACTCCTTGACAAATAGCTGTATTATTATTATCTGTTGCTAAAACAAGTTTAACTGCTGTAGTATTTTTATTCCCCATAACTTTTAATACTTTACAATCTTCTCCACCATCTTTATCTATAAAAGTAATAGTAGATTCGTTAACATCAATATTTGCAACTTTAATATCTCCAGAAATTACACCTTCTGCAATTGTATTTGAATATGATTTAATTGCTGCAACTGGGTCAGCGTCATCATTTGGAATATTATTTGTTGCAATAATTCTTGATGCTAATTCACTTTTTGCTGTTTGAATTGCATTTGCTATTTTAGAAATTTTCGCATCATCTCTTGTTGCTGCTAATTTAGGAATAGCAACTGCTGCTAAAATACCGATAATTACAATAACGAAAATTAATTCAATCATTGTAAAACCTTTTCTCATTTGTGTTTGATTATTTATTGTGGTTGTCATAAAATACTCCTTAAATTATTTTCTTACAATCTGTTTTTTATGAAACATTAAAATTATAACTTAAAAGTATTTATAAAATTCTTAAAGTATATAAAAAAGTTAAGATTTTTTTTATATTGAGGTTTTAATCAGAAGTTCTTCTATCTGTTTTTGTGTATCGTAGTTCTGTTTTAGTGCTTGTAGATAGACATTTAGTAGCTTTGGAATATCATTATCTTTATCTGCAGATATATTACTCTCTTTAAGTTTTTCCATAACAAACATAGCAAAATTATTCTCTAACTCAACTTCATACCTTTTACCACTAATAGAAAAACTAACCTTTTTCACTATAGACCCTTTAAAATAAAATATTTAATTTTTAAAAATATGTTAATATTATAACAAATAAACATAAGAAACAGAGAGATAAACTAATGCAACCATTTAAACTAAATAGCCCCTATAAACCAGCAGGTGACCAAGTAGAAGCGATTTTAACACTTAGTAACTCCATAAAGAACAAAGAGAAGTTTCAAACACTTTTAGGAGTAACAGGTTCTGGAAAAACTTATACTATGGCTCAAATTATAGAAAAAACTCAAAAACCTACACTTATTATGACCCATAATAAGACTCTAGCATCTCAACTATATTCTGAATTTAAGAGTTTTTTTCCACAAAACCGTGTTGAGTATTTTATTAGTTATTATGACTACTATCAACCAGAAGCTTACATTCCTAGACAAGATTTATTTATAGAAAAAGACTCATCTATTAATGAGGAGTTAGAGAGAATGAGACTATCTGCTACAGCGTCACTTCTTAGTTATAAAGATGTAATTGTTGTAGCTTCGGTTTCAGCAAATTATGGGTTAGGTAGTCCTGAAGATTATAAGAGTATAGTCCAAAAATTGAGTGTTGGGGAGGAGTATAACCAAAAAGCACTTCTTCTTAAACTTGTTGATATGGGGTATAGAAGAGATGATGATTTTTTTGATAGAGGGAATTTTAGAGTTAATGGTGAGGTTATAGATATATATCCAGCCTACAATCAAGAGTTTGCTATTAGGGTTGAGTTTTTTGGTGATGAGATAGAGGATATTTATACATTCAACACTCTAACAAATGAGAAAATAGTTCACCTTAAAGATGTGGTTATATATTCAGCAAATCAGTTTATAGTCTCAAAAGAGAAGTTGGCTAAGGCTGTTAAAAGCATAGAAGAGGAGTTAGAGGAGAGATTAGCTTTCTATAAAAAAGAGAATAGAATGGTAGAGTATAATAGATTAAAGAGTAGAGTAGAGTTTGATTTAGAGATGATAGAGGCTACTGGAATGTGTAAAGGGATAGAGAACTACTCAAGACACCTAACAGGAAAAAAAGAGGGAGAAGCCCCATACTCTATGATGGACTATTTTAAGGCTATAAATGGAGATAATTTTTTAGTTATGGTTGATGAGTCTCATGTTTCATTACCTCAATTTAGAGGAATGTATGCAGGAGATAGAAGTAGAAAAGAGGTTTTAGTAGAGCATGGGTTTAGACTTCCATCAGCTCTTGATAACCGTCCTTTAATGTTTGATGAGTATATAGCTAAAGCTCCACAGTTTCTATTTGTTTCAGCTACTCCCAATGAGTTAGAGTTAGAACTTTCCACTACAGTAGTAGAGCAAGTTGTAAGACCTACAGGATTGCTTGACCCTGAAATTGAGGTTATAGATAGTAAATATCAAGTAGATAATTTATATGATAAGATTAAAGCTATTGTTAAAAGAAAAGAAAAGGTTTTAGTAACTGTTTTAACTAAAAAAATGGCAGAGGAGTTAACTAGTTACTATAACGATTTGGGATTAAAGGTTAGATATATGCACTCTGGGCTTGATGTGATTGAACGAAACCAAACAATTCGCTCTTTGCGTTTGGGAGAATTTGATGTATTGGTTGGAATTAATCTACTTCGTGAGGGGCTTGATTTGCCAGAGGTTTCACTTGTAGCAATTTTAGATGCCGATAAAGAGGGGTTTTTGCGTTCTACTACAGCACTAATTCAGACAGCTGGAAGATGTGCAAGAAATGCTAATGGAAAAGTTCTTATGTACGCTTCTAAAGTTACAAAATCTATGCAAGAGACTATAGATATAACTAAAAAAAGAAGAGAAAAACAGATAGCCTATAATAAAAAGCACAATATAACTCCAACTACAACCATAAGAGAGTTAGATAAAAATCTAAAAACAGAAGAGAAGAGTTTTAGAAGAGATAAGTTAGATAAAATGCCAAAAAAAGAGAGACAAAAACTAATAAAAGAGTTAAAGGCTAAAATGTTAGCATCTGCTAAGAGATTAGATTTTGAAGAGGCTATGCGACTTAGAGATGAGATTAGTAAGATTAAAAAATTATAAAGCTCTCTTTATGATATAATGCCTTTAAAAAATAGGTAAGCCAAATGTCCATAGATTTAACCTCCCCAGACCTCTATTTTAATCGTGAACTATCATGGTTAAAGTTTAATAGTAGAGTTTTAGCACAAGCCCAAGATACATCACTGCCTCCATTAGAGAGGCTTAAGTTTATTGCCATATATGGAACTAATTTAGATGAGTTCTATATGATACGAGTAGCAGGATTAAAGTCACTATTTAAAGCTAGAATTCAAGAGACAGCGATAGATAAAATGACACCAACTGAACAGTTAGAGGCAATTCATAAAACCTTACATAAAGAGCAGAAAGTTTTAGAGGCTACTTTTAAAGATATTATGAAAGAGCTTAAAGAACATGGTGTAACAATTAAGAGTTATGATAAACTATCTGAAAAACAGCAAGAGATAGTAAAAAAAGAGTTTTTTGAGCAGATTTATCCTGTTATTATGCCAATAGCTATTGATGCAACTCACCCCTTTCCACACCTAAATAATCTAAGTTTTGCTCTGGCTTTAAAGTTTGAAGATAAGAAAAGTAATATAAAGTATGGGTTAATTAGAATACCTAGAATTCTTCCAAGTTTTTTAAATATTGATAACTGTTTTGTACCAATGGAGTCTGTAGTTGACCACTTTAGTACAGAGCTATTTCAGGGACTTAAGAAAATATCATCAACAGCCTTTAGAGTTACAAGAAATGCTGATATTGCCATAGAAGAGGAAGAGGCTGATGATTTTATGGAGATATTAGAGGAGGGAATTAGAGCTAGAAATAGAGGGGCAGTTGTAAGATTAGAGATGAATAGTGGTACAGATGAAGATTTAATTGAACTTCTTACAACTTATCTAAAATTAGATGATGATGATATTTATGAGTATCAAATTCCTCTAAATCTTGGAACTCTATGGTATATTGTATCTCAAGAGTCACTAGCTCACCTTACACTTCCAACCTATACACCAAAAACCTTGCCACCTTTTGATGATAATGGGGATATATTTAAAGCTATTGAGAGAGAAGATGTTCTACTATATCACCCTTATGAGAGCTTTGACCCAGTTGTTAGATTTATAGAAGAGGCTTCAAAAGACCCAAACACTCTATCTATGAGAATGACACTATATCGAGTTGGAAAAAACTCACCTATTGTAAAATCTCTTATCCGTTCGGCATTAGATGGTAAACAGGTAACCGTTTTAGTTGAACTTAAAGCTAGATTTGATGAAGAGAATAATTTACACTGGGCAAAAGCTTTGGAGGACGCAGGAGCGCATGTTATATATGGAATTGCAGGGTTAAAAGTTCATGCTAAAATTACCCAAATTACAAAAAGAAAGGGCAATAGACTTCAAGGATATGTTCATTTAGGAACAGGAAACTATAACCCTGCAACATCAAGAATATATACAGATATAAGCTACTTCACAACTAAAAGTGAATTTAACCATGATGCTACTAAATTTTTTCACTTTATAACAGGTTTTGCAGACTATATATCCATGAAAAGACTTATTATTGCACCTATTGGAATAAAACCGAAACTTCTATCTCTAATAGAAAAAGAGGCATCTTTTAAAGAGCAGGGTCACATTATCTTAAAGGCAAACTCTTTAGTTGACCCAGATATTATACAAGCACTATATATTGCTTCAATGCAAGGGTGTAAGATAGAGCTTATTATTAGAGGAATATGCACTCTAAAACCATCTGTTAGTGGAGTTAGTGATAATATCTCTGTTTATTCAATTATTGGTAAATATCTCGAACACCCAAGAATATACTATTTTAAACATGATGAGGTTGAGTGTTATATAGCAAGTGCCGATTTAATGCCTAGAAACTTAGTCAGACGGATAGAGATTATGACTCCTATTGTGGAAAATTCTCTAAAACAGAAGATAAAACAGATACTATCTCTTCAACTACAAGATAATAGATTGAGATGGAGATTAAAAAATACAGGTGAGTATAAACAGGTCAAAGGTGGGGAAAAGGTTATAAATAACCATGAGATATTAGAAAATTACATTACAAAACTATATAATAAATCTCAGAAAAAGACACGAAAATATATAAAAAGATTATCAAAAAAACAACTAAAGGACTAGAATGACAATACCATATAAAGGTTGGACTCCAACTCTAAAGAAAAATGCGTGGATAGCAGAGGGTGCTACGGTAATTGGTAGAACTGAAATAGGAGAAGATAGTGCTATTTGGTTTGGGTGTGTAGTTAGAGGTGATGTTCACTACATTAAGATAGGAGATAGAAGTAATATTCAAGACCTATCAATGGTGCATATAACACATCATAAAAAAGATGATATGAGTGATGGATACCCTACTATTATTGGTAATGATGTAACCGTTGGACATAGGGTAATGCTTCATGGGTGTACTATAGAAGATGCTTGTCTTATTGGAATGAGTGCTACAATTTTAGATGGGGCTGTAATTGGGAAAGAGTCTATAGTTGGTGCTGGAAGTTTAGTTACTAAAAATAAGAAGTTTCCTCCAAGGTCTTTAATTATGGGAAGTCCTGCTAAAGTTGTAAGAGAGTTGAGCGATGAAGAGGTAGCCGAACTTTACGCATCTGCTAAACGATATGTTGAGTTTAAGAATAACTATCTATAGAGATTTTTTATGTATGGATTTTATCGTGTAGCATCGGCTGTTAATATTACAACTGTTGCTAACCCAAAAGAGAATGCTAAAGAGATTATTACTTTAATTAAAGAGGCTTATAGAGATGAGGTATCTTTTGTTGTTTTTCCAGAACTTACCCTTACAGGTTACACCTCATCTGATTTATTTCTAAATCAACTACTACTTCAAGAACAAAATAGCTATCTTTTATCTATTTTAGAGGCTACAGAAAATATATCAACTGTAGCTATTTTAGGTATATATTTAAAAGATAGAGGAAGATTGTATAACTCTGCTGTAGTTATTCAAAAGGGTAAAATACTTGGAATTATCCCTAAAACATATTTGCCAAATAAGAAAGAGTTTTATGAAAAACGGCAATTTACATCGGGAATAGATATTAAAGATAGAGTAATAGAGTTTTTAAATCAAAAGATACCTTTTGGGGTAGATTTACTATTTAGTGGTGGAGATGTTCTATTTGGCGTAGAGATTTGTGAAGATTTATGGGCAATTACTCCACCTACTCTATCAATGGCAAGTAGTGGAGCAAATCTATTTTTTAATCTAAGTGCTAGTAATGAGCTTATAGGAAAAGCTGAATATAGAGAAGAGTTAGTTAGAACTCAAAGTGCTAGATGTATGGGGGCTTATGTATATAGCTCATCAGGTGTAGGTGAGTCTAGCACCGATACAGTATTTGGAGGTCATGGAATTATTGCCGAATATGGCTCAACTTTATCTCAAACTAAACGGTTCTCTATGAAAAATGAGCTAATTACGGCTGATATTGATATAGAAAAACTAAATTGGCTACGAATAAATGACTCTAGTTACTATGATAGCAATATAGAAGAGTTTAGAGTTATAGAGTTTAATCTAACCCCTAAAATCTCTAAACTGAAAAGATATATAGACCCAACCCCATTTGTTCCATCTATATATCAAGAGAAAAAAACTAGATGTGAAGAGATAATATCTATACAAGCACATGGACTAATTAAGAGAATGAGTAGTGCCTATATTAAAAGAGCTATTATTGGCATATCAGGGGGATTAGACTCAACATTAGCACTTCTATCAACCCATAGAGCATTTGAGATAATGGGTTGGGACAAACAAGATATTATAGCCATAACAATGGCAGGATTTGGAACAACAAGCAGAACTAAAAATAATGCTATAGAGTTATGTGAAAAGTTAGGCATTACTCTAAGAGAGGCTGATATTACAGATATATCTCTAAAAGAGTTTGAACTAATTGGACATGATAGAGATGATTTGAGTGTCACTTATGAGAATGTTCAAGCAAGGGCTAGAACTTCTATTCTTATGAATACAGCAAATCGTGAAAATGGGTTAGTTATTGGAACAGGAGATTTAAGTGAAATAGCTTTAGGTTGGAGTACATATAACGGAGACCATATAAGTGCTTACGCTTTAAACTCTGGAATTCCAAAAACTCTTATAAAATATGTAATAGAGTACTATAAAAAGAATAGTGAGATAGCCTATATAATAGATGACATATTAGATACCCCAATTAGCCCAGAACTCTTACCGCACAAAGATAATAAAATAACTCAAAAAACAGAAGATATTCTAGGCTCTTATGAGCTACATGATTTCTTTCTATACCACTTTATAAAATATGGAGCAAAACCTAGTAAAATACTATTTTTAGCCGATATAGCCTTTAAAGAGTATGAGACCGATACTATTAAAAAGTGGCTAAAACTCTTTCTAAAAAGATTTTTTACCCAACAGTTTAAACGCTCATGTATGCCAGATGGTGTAAAGGTGGGAACAATATCACTAAGTCCTAGAGCCGATTGGAAAATGCCAAGTGATGCCAATATGAATGTTTGGTTAGAGGAGTTGGAATAGTTATTTAAAATAAGCCAACTACTACTGTAGTTGGTCTTGAAGTTCTTTAGTAGTTGTAATATATTTTACACTCTTTACTACTCTATTTTCAATATCTACAATAGCAATTTTATCAGCCTCTTTCTCATTTTTTAGACTTTTTGCAATCTTTTCATCATAAATAAGAAGTACAGAGTATGGACTCTTTTTTAAATCAGGCAAAGCAAATGTATTTCTAATAACAGTTGGCATTGGGCTAATATCTGCTACAAATAGAGCATTTCTCTTTTCTAAATAGTTTTTATCTTGTTTATTTAAAAAAGCTTTAACTGTATGTCCTGTAGATTTAGCAAAAACTAATATAAGTTTTTTTGTCTTATTAGTTAGTGGGTGTGGTTTATCAAATTGGTCTGGTAAGGTAAACTCTATTTTTGAACCAACATTAATACCATTAGTAGCAGTTGCCGAATATTTACTAGCATCATAGTTATCTTTACCATTAACAGCAAATAGCCCACCAACAGCTAAAACAATAACTAGAAGTAGCCCTAATACAATTTTTTTAATCATAGGTATAATCCTTTTAAAATTTTAAAGGATTATACCCTATTTTTTATAAATAGGAGTAAAATTATCTTAATTAGCTATCACTAATTGAGTTTACTATCTCTAAAGCTCTTTTTTTAGCCTCTTCCACATCTTCATCTAATACTAAAGATACAGCCATTCTTCTTCCAATATGTGACTCTGGTTTACCAAATACTCTTACAAAAGAGTTCTCTGTAAATGCACTATTTGGAACTTCTATTTTTGGACTTTTAGAATTATTTTTAGCCTTATAAGCTCCACTAGCCCCTGTGCCATAAAATTTAAAATTAAGTGGCAGACCTAAAACTGCTCTAACATGTAAAGCAAATTCACTTTGAGATTGAGTAATTAAAGTTACCATTCCAGTATCATGTGGTCTAGGACTAAGTTCTGAAAAATATACCTCATCACCCTTTACAAAAAATTCAACTCCAAATATTCCTCTTCCACCAAGTCCATCAGTTACAGATTTTGCTATATTTTTAGCCTTTTGAAGAGCAGTATCATTCATTGGCATAGGTTGCCAAGATAAAATATAATCCCCATCTTTTTGAATATGTCCAATAGGTTCACAAAATACGGTCTCATCTTCTGTTCTAGTAGTTAAAAGTGTAATTTCATAATCAAACTCAATAAACTCCTCAACAATAAGCTCACTAGCATCTCCTCTAGCCTCTTTTGCTATCTCCCAAGACTTATCTATATCTTTAGCACTCTTAGCAATAGATTGACCATGTCCCGAACTACTCATAACAGGCTTAATAACACAAGGAAAACCTATCTCTTCACTAGCTTCTCTTAACTCATCTAGTGTTTTTACAAACTTATAGTTACTTGTTTTTAGTCCTAACTCTTCTGATGCAAAGAGTCTAATATGTTTTCTATTCATAGTCTTATTAACAGCTTCGGCATTAGGAATTACTCTAAAACCTCTCTTTTGGGCTTCAAAAAGTGCATCAATAGAGATAGCTTCAACCTCTGGTAAAATAAACGAAGGTTTCTCTTTTTCTATAAGTTCAATTACAGCATCTTTATCTTGCATATTAATAGCATAAGCACGATTAGCAACTAAGTGAGCTGGAGCATTCTCATACTTATCAACAGCAATAACCTCAATGCCTAATCTTTGAGCCTCAATAGCCACCTCTTTTCCAAGTTCACCAGAACCTAGAAGCATAATTTTAATAGAGTTCTCTTGTAGTGGAGTAGTAAATATCATTTCTGACCTTTTTAAAGTAATTTTGGAATTCTATCTTAAATATGGGAAAAAAATGATTAGAGTAGAGATATTTAAGACTATATTTAAAATTGTAAGAATATTTTTTAGCTTACATTAATATATTTTTTATATTATATTAAATAAAGAAAAGGATAAATTATGATAGCAAAAAAATATCTATTTATGGCAACTTTAATTGGTGCAGGTTTTCCTCTTATCGCAGGAGATAATCTAATAAAAAATGGTAGTTTTGAAAACTTTACTATTAAAAAAGATAAGGGGAAGTGGAAGAAGGTTTATTTAGATAACTGGGGAGGTAAAAAATCTGAACTTTGGACTAATGCTTTAGGAAAAAAAGCTACAGATGGGGATTATAAAATAGAGATTGATTTAGGTAAAAGAAAAGTAGATTCCATTTCACAAATAGTACCTTTAGAGATTAATAAAAAATATAAAATATCTATAGATGCTTATGCTAGAAAAATCGGAACTTCTAGGTTTTACATAATGTTAGATAAGGAAAAAATTTTAACTGTTAATCCTACAGAAGATTGGAATAGATATAGTGTAGAGTTTACAGCGACAAAAAGTAATCATTTAATAAAAATAAGAGAGTCCTCTACTCAAAATGATGGATTGGGTGCTATTTTAGATAATGTGGTACTTGAAGAGATAGAGACCACTGGTAATGGCGAAGAGAATACAGATAGCACAGAAAATGTAGATACGGTAGTTGAGAATAATACAGTTATAGAAGACGGTGAAAAAACATATAATCAAGTTGGTGTTCAAAATGAAACCGTTAGAATGGCAAGAATGGTTCAAGAGAAAGAGCTTGTATTTAATCTAGTATCTAAAAAAACAAATGAGACTATTGCTAGTGGAGATTGGAGCAACCCTGCTATCTGGAAGAGTGGAAAAGTGCCACAAGATGGGGCTAGAGTTGTAATTCATTCAGACCATAGAGTTGTTATAAACTCTCAAATAGAAACACCTCTTAGAACAGTTTTAGTAGAAGGAGAATTGGCTTTTAATCCTCATAAAAATACAAAATTAATTGTTGATACTATTGTAACAACAAATAATAGTATATTAAGAATTGGAGAACCAAGAGAGCCTATTGATAGTGATAAAAAAGCTGAAATAATTATTAGTGATTATGATAGTGAAGGTATGATTACAGATGATGCAACAAGTCCCGATTATGACCCATTAAGAATAGGTCAAGGTATATTAACTAATGGTGAATTTTTGGCTCATGGAGAGAGTAAAACTCCTTATATAACTATTTCTGATAGTGGAGTGGGTGCAGGTGAAAATATAATTACATTAGATGAAGAGCCTGAAAATTGGCATATTGGAGATAAAGTTGTTATTTTAGGTGTTTCTGAAAAAGGAACAGAAGCAGAAGTTAGAACTATAACTAATTTAGATGGAGATACAATTACTCTTAATACTCCTTTAGAGTATAATCATATTGTACCAGATACAACTATTCCAAACTTAGATTTAAAAGTACATGTAGCTAACCTTTCACGAAATATAGTTATTAAAACAGACCCTGCTAAAATTGCTCCATATCCAAATAAAAATGATATGCAAAATGTGGAACATAGAGGACATGTTCTATTTATGCACACAAATAATGTAAATATTAGTGATATAGAGTTTGATGATTTAGGAAGAACTAATAAAAAATATAAGTTAGATGAGACTACATTTACATCTGAAGCACCTGATGCAAAAGTGACTCATATTGGTACTAATCAAGCAGCTAGATACCCTGTTCATTTTCATAGAGCTGGATTTAATGAAAAATTGGGACGAGTTAGAGAGTGTGTAGTAAATCAATCACCAGGTTGGGGATATGTAAATCACTCTAGTAATGCAATTATGGAAGAAAATATCGCTTATGGTGTTTATGGTTCATCTTTTATTACAGAAGCTGGTGATGAACATGGTGTATTTAAAGCTAATATGGCAATTGCAACTCGTGGTGTTGGTAGAAGTGATGTGCGAGATTGGAAACAGAGAGAACATTATGATGATTGGGGCTTCCAAGGAAATGGTTTTTGGATGCTTGGTTTTTATGTAGATGTTGTAGATAATATAGTAAATGGTTCTAGTAACTTTGCTTATGCATTAACTAAAAAAACAATAGATAGTGTAACAGGTGTTATAGAAGGAGATAAAGAGGTAAAACATTACAATGTAATGATTAAAACATTTGTTGGCAATGTAGCTTATGGAAACTCTGGAGGAGTAATAGGAATTCTTAGTGGAACAAGAAAAAGAGGTAATAATTTAGAGCCTGAACTATTTACTAATACTCTAGCTTATGCAAATGGAGCTTCAACAAAAGGAGAGCTATTTTCATGGTGGTATCCATATAATATTACTATGAAAGATACAACGATTGTTGGAGATATTCATAATCCTAAATATACAGGAATTGGTTCTCAAACTAAACTTAGAAGAACACATCTTATAAACACTAAAGTTGAAGGTCTTAAAGTTGGTATAGTATTGCCAATATATCAAGGTACAAATACCGTTGAGAATGGATATTTTAATAACTTGGTAAATATGTACTATCCTCATGGATTAGTTAATCACGGTAATTTAGATATTATCTCAGGAGATATTAAATTTGGAAAACTTCCAATAGATGAAAAGCAGTATAAGGTTCAAATGGCTGTAGAGGTAAGTCGTAGAGACCCAAGTAGATATAAAAAAGAGGCAACTATTCTTTATAATATAAATGATGAACCTTCTCCTTTAAGACTATTTGATTATGTTCATACCGTAGGTGGTAGTGTTCCAGATAGTGCTGTAGTTAGAGAAGATATGATAGATACTAAAGCTCAAACGCTAACTTCAGATGAGTTTGATACTCTTGTTAAAAAAGGGTTTAGACAATAACTTTTTCTACCTCAATTTTATTTGAGGTAGAGTATAATCTTTTTATGAAAAATATAGAAAAAACCTTTTACATAATTACATTTTTTATTTTATCTTTATTTATGATAGTATTTTATCATTATATTTTTTTTAGTAGAGATGAAACTATAGATAATATAGTTAAATTAACTACTATAAACTCTCCATCTTTTTGTGTCTCTTGGCATGAAGAGAGATTAAGAGATAATAAAAAGTTTATATACTCACCCTATCCAGAGATGCCATCAGCCGATAGATTAACCTTTATATATGGAGAAGATAAGTGAATAGTCCTTTTATTAGATTTTTACTACTAAACTTTTTTACTGAAAAATCAAAACAGATAACAGTTATACTATTTTCTATAGTTATTATATTTATTTTATCATCTGTTCTATTTCTATCTAACTCTATTCACTACTCTATAACAGAAGCTTTAAAGGCTCAACCTGATTTTATTGTCCAAAAGATAAGGGGAGATAAACAGATTGATATTTCTGAAAGATTATCAGATGAATTAATAGAGATACCAAGTATTGCTAAAGTTACCCCTAGAGTCTATGGAAGATATTTTGTAAAACCTTTAGGAAAATCTTTTTTAATTGTTGGAGTAGATTTCTTTGATGTTCAAAGCCATAGAGCATTAGAGAGATTAATTGATAATTCAGATTTAAATGGACTGTTTAAAAGTAGAGATAATATGATTGTAGGAGCAGGTGTCAAAAGATGGCTTAAAGAAAATCATTATGATAATAATTTAACATTTTTTACACCTAAAGGAAAATCCATTACTTTAAAACTCTTTTCTATTTTACCAAAAAGTAGTGAACTTGTATCTTCTGATATGATTATTGTACCACTAGATGTAGCAAGAAAGATTTTAGGAGTTAGTAAAAGAAAAGTAACAGATTTTGCATTTAATGTTCCAAATGTTTTAGAGTGGGAGATAGTAACCATAAAAGTTTCAGCCTTAGATTACGATTTAAGAGTTATCAATAAAAAAGAGAGCTACAAAGTATATAGTGAATATTTTGATTTCAAAGGAGGCTTTTTTCTATCAATATTTTTAATTGTATTAGTTAGCTTTAGTCTAATTTTGTATCAAAGATACTCTCAACTATATTCTATAGAGAGACGACAAATAGGAATAATTAGAGCTTTAGGGTGGAGTATAAAAGATACTTTAAAATTAAAATTCTTTGAAGCTCTTTTAGTTGTATTTATATCTTACACAATAGGTGTTCTTTTAGGCTATATATTTGTATATATTTTTGATGCTCCAATTTTAAAAAATATATTTTTAGGTTCATTTAACCTTGATATTGAACCAACTTTTACACCTGTAATTGATATATTTCTTTTAAGCTCTATCTTTTTACTTTACGCTTTACCATTTATAGCTTCTGTATTAATTCCTGTTTGGAAAATTGCCACAACAAATCCAAAAGAGGCTATGGTATGATAGAGATTATAGATTTAAATAGATATTATGATATAGGAAAAAAAAGATTTTATGCTCTAAAAAATATAAATTTGACTATAGATAAAGGGGAGTTTATACTTCTTAATGGTGTTAGTGGAAGTGGAAAAACAACCCTTCTTACACTTATTGCAGGAATGGATAAACCAAATAGTGGAATAGTAAAAATAGATAATGAACCAATAGTTAAATTACCAGACCAGCATCTATCTAAATTTAGAAATCAACATATAGGTATAATTTTTCAGCACTATAATCTATTGGAAAATTTAAGTGTTTATGACAATGTAGCAACACCTCTAATTCCTATGAAGTTATCTTTAAAAGAGATAGATAAAAGAGTAAAAGATAGTCTAAAAATAGCAAATATATCACATAAAGCTTCATCTGTAGCTAGTAAACTATCAGGTGGAGAAAAACAGAGAACTGCCATAGCTAGAGCATTAGTTACAAAAGCTCCTATTATATTATGTGATGAGCCAACAGCCAATTTAGACAAAGCAAATAGAGATATTTTTTTAGATATTTTAAATAAATTATATAAATTAAAAAAGACTATTATTGTATCAACTCATGACCCTATTTTTAATAACTTAGAGTACATAACTCAAAAAATAAATCTTATAGATGGACAAATTATTAAATGAACCAAATACTATTAAATACAAATATAGCAATTTTTCTATTTGCAGAGTGGATAGTATGGTTTGTACTTCTAATTGCTTTTGGAGTTACCATCTATATCTTAAAAAAGTGGGATTTTAATAGTTATACACCAACTCAATATAGATTAGAAAAATATGCCTATTTAGTTATGGTCATACTTATTTTTGCTTTTAGTATGAAGTTTATTCTATTACCATACTTTATATTTACAATGGATAAAATAAGCGATATAGTACCAGGTGCTATGTGTTCAGCAGGGGTTATATCGTTTAACCATTATGGAATGAAACTGTTTTTTATAAAACTTTTTATACTTCTACTATTAATGATTTGGCTTATGATTAACCATTATGATTTAGAAGCAAAAAAATATCCTTGGTTCAAGCTCAAAGGGTGGTTGTATCTAGTTATATTTCTGCTTATATCAGTTGAGTTGTATTGGGATTATGCTTTTTTTAATGATATAGATATTCACAAAGTACTCAACTGCTGTTCCACACTCTATGGATTACTAGAAGGAGTTAATCCTCTACCTTTTGGTTTAAATAAAAGTCTATTGCTTACACTATTTTATCTTTTATATATTATGATTATAACATCTAGTATTGGAAAACAGAATTATATTTTATTGATAGGATTAGTTCTATTTACAATTATAGGATATTATTCTGTTCTATATTTTTTTGGAACATATATATATCAAATGCCAAATCATAACTGTCCGTTTTGTATGCTTCAAAAAGATTACTACTATATAGGTTATATTTTATGGGGTTCATTTATAGGAGGTATTTTCTTGGGAATTACTACTATTATTGCTGATTTAATTTTAAATGTAGATACAAAAAAACTTAAAAGCATAATGATTATATCTTTTACACTATTTGTAACCATATCAACACTATATGTAGCTATATATTACATTACAAATGGTATATTTTTAGAACCTGTAAAAGTTGAAATGGTAATGTAATGAAGATAGTAAAAAAAATTTCTCAATCTATTTTAGTAGTTATTATTTTAATAATTGGCTACTCAATAATTAGAGAAAATAGCCCTATTGATGTGGTCAAAGGAAATCTATCCTATAAACCAATTCCTTTTACACTAGAACATACAGATGATACTATCTGTAAAATGCTTATTCGCTCATATTCTGGAAGTTGCCAAGCCATAAATAAAAATGGAGATACATACTTTTTTAATGATATTGGGTGTATGATGATTTGGTTAGAAGGGCAAAAAAATAGAAAAAATATTGAATTATGGGCATATACAAAAGATACAAATAGATGGCTAAATGCAAAAATTGCACACTATACAACAAGAGATAAAACAGTAATAGGATATGGTTTTAATGCCTATGAGGAAAATTCTAAAGAGTCTATTTCATTTAAAGAGATGAGAATTAGAATGTTACAAGGAGCGCATCTATTAAATCCTAAAGTTCGTAAAAGGTTATTAGATAATAGATATAATAGGGATTAGTAGTTGTGGGTATAAATACCCACAAAAAGATTAGAGTCTAGCCTCATATCTTCTAAGCATATAAAGTTTTTTAAGAATTTTTTTACGAGTAGCAATCTTCTCTTTTTTTCTAGCTTCTGTTGGTGTCTCATAGTGTTGTCTAGCTCTAGCTTCAGTAACAATTAAGTTTCTGTCACACTGTCTTTTAAATTTTCTATAAGCATCATCAAAGTTGTCTCTAGGACTAAGTTTAATTCCTGGCATATTCAAGCACCCCCTTCCTTATCAGATTTTTTGTTCTTAGACAAAAGCGATAAAATTGGGCGAATTATATCTAATTTAATATTATGGTTTGGTGATTTTTGGTAGAATATTAGCAATAAAAAAAGGAATAATTAAAAATGAAACTAAGAAAACTGCATATAGAAAATTATAAAATGTTTAAAGATTTTGATATTAGTTTTGTAGATAAAGAAGATAAGCCTTTGCCTATTATTGTTTTAGCTGGGGTTAATGGGAGTGGGAAAACTACGCTTTTGGAGTATTTATTTTACTATAAAGTTAATGAAAGTGAAGATACTCTACGAATTGAAAATAAACATAATGCTAGTTATGTAATGAAAAAGCGTAAGTTATATATTCCTGAAATGAGAAAGGAGTATAAAAAAAGTATTAAATATATAACAGTTAATTTTAATAAAATTGAAAATATAAAAGAAATAATTAGACAAAAGTATATTGATAGAGCATTTGAAATAGATAAACCATCAAAAGCATTAAAAGAACTGCAAGATTATATAAAAGATATATTTAATGGCTTAGACTTAACATTTAATCTTTCTACTATTAATTATAATAAAAAAGAGGTACTTTTTAAAGATAATAATGGAGTTGAATTTGATATAGATGAGTTATCTACAGGAGAAAAAACATTACTTTCAAAAGTTTTATATCTTTTCTTTAAAGGCTATAAAGATAACATTATTTTAATAGATGAACCAGAGCTTTCACTTCACCCATCTTGGCAAAATAAGGTTTTAAAAATATATGAAAATTTTGCAATTAAAAATAATTGTCAAATTATTATAGCTACTCATTCGCCTCATATTATTGGGAGTGCTAAAAATGAGTATATAAGAATTCTAAGAAAGAAAGAGGATGGTACTATAGAGGCTATTGATAACTTAAAAGCTCATGGAAGAGATATAAACTCAATTCTATTTGATGTAATGGGAGAGGTTGCTTATAGACCTAGAGAGTTTGATGATAAGATAGATAGATTGCATATTGCTATTGATGATAGGAATTTAGAGGAAGCAAAAAAGAGACTAAAAGAACTTAAAAAAGATTATGGTGAAGAGGATGAGGTTATTATGGAGGCTCAAATGCTAATAGATATGTTTAGTCGTGATGAGTAGTATCTATGAAGTATATTCAAAAGAGAAAAACGGGTATAGGTTATAGTAAACTTTTGAAAATTCATAAAGCCAAAGGTTGTTATGATGATACAAAAAATGATAATAGTAAAGTACCAAAAGTTACTACACGAACAGATATTTTAAAAGATTTACTTGATGAACAAGGTTATATTTGTGCTTATTGTATGAGAAGCATATCAATAGAAAATGCAACTATTGAGCATATTATAGGTCAAAATTATATTGATAATAGTGGTGATAAAATAGGAAAACAAGAAGATACTAATTATGATAATATGTTAGCTGTTTGTCAAGTTGCTATTTTTGAATTAAGGAAATATATATAATGCACCCCCTATATAAATCATGTTACCCCCTAGACCATAGATGTTATAATGAGTATAACCTAACCGAAGATATATTAATGGAACACGCCTCAATGGGTATGGCTAACTATATTAAAGATAATTTTCCAAAAAATAGTTCACTTTTAATAGTTGCAGGAGTTGGAAATAATGGAGCTGATGGTATAGTTTTGGCTAGACTGCTTCAAGACTACTGTAAAGTAAAACTTTTTATCCCTTTTGGGGTTAAATCTGCTATGGCAAAGCTTCAGTTAGAGAGAGTTAAGTTATTGAATATTGATATAGTTGATGAGGTAGAAGATGCTGATATTGTAGTTGATGCTATATTTGGAGCTGGACTTAGTCGTGAATTAGATAGCAAAACTAGAGAGATTATAACTAAACTTCAAACTCTAAATGGGTTTAAAATAGCTTGTGATATGCCAACAGGTATTGATATTGATGGTAATCCTCTTCCAATGGCTTTTATAGCCGATATTACTATTACGATGGGAGCTTTGAAAGAGGCACTATATAGCGATATGGCTAAAGATTTTGTGGGAGATATTATTTGTGTTGATTTAGGTGTGAGTTATGAAAAATATACTTTTGGGTTTGAGACAGATATATATCTTTTAGAGGAGTCTGATATAAAACTTCCAAGCCGTAATTTTTCTAAAATGACACATAAAGGCTCTTTTGGACATCTAGCTGTAGTTGCAGGAGAGAAAAAGGGAGCAGGAATAATGTCGGCACTATCTGCTTTAAAGTTTGGTGCAGGGCTTGTAACTGTTATTGGAGAGATTTATAACTTACCAATATCTTTAATGCAAAGTAGAAATTTACCCTATAATACAACAGCTATAGCTTTAGGTATGGGATTTGGAGATGATTTTGAAGTTGATATAGTTGATACTGTTTTAAATAGTAATTTACCAACTGTTTTAGATGCTGATATTTTAAAATCTCAAAGAGTAGCTGAATTTTTAGAGCAAAAAGATAGAGAGATAGTTATAACCCCTCACCCTAAAGAGTTTGTGGAGCTATGGAACATGGTTATTGATGAGCCTATTGATATATCTCTGCTTCAAGCTAATAGATTTGAAAAGGTAAGAGAGTTTAGTTTAGTCTTTCCACATATTACACTTATATTAAAAGGTGCCAATATGATTATAGCTCAAGATAGTAAGCTTTTTATAAATCCAAATGGCACTAATAGATTAAGTAAGGGTGGAAGTGGAGATGTTTTAAGTGGACTTATTGGCTCACTTCTAGCACAAGGTTGGAATTCTTTAAACTCAGCCATTCACGCCTCTTTAGCCCTTACAGCAAGTGCAAAAGCCTATAAGGGAAATAGTTACTCTATGTTACCTATAGATTTAATAGAAAATCTATCATATATAAAAGAGAAAAATTAGATAAAATTAGACTAAATATATTAAAAGGAATATAGTGAAAATATTTAATGAAAAAGATACCAATTTTCAAGATGAGTTTAATGAACTCTTAAATCGTGGAAAAATGGATATAGATGGAGTAAGTTCCATAGTTAAAAATCTATTAGATGAGATAAAAGCAGAGGGAAATAGTGCTGTAAAGTCTCATATTGCTAAATTTGATAGTTGGAAACCGATAGAAGATAAAGAGTTAGAGGTTTCATTAGAGTCTATGGAGAGTGCTTATAATAGCTTAGATAAAAAGGTAAAAGATGCTCTTCACCTAGCCTATAGTAGAATAGAGAGTTACCACCAAAAACTTATGCCTAAATCTTGGTTAGATTTTGAAAAAAATGGAAATATATTAGGTCAAAAAGTAACCCCTGTAGATAGAGCAGGACTGTATATTCCAGGTGGAAAGGCTGTATATCCAAGTTCTTTACTTATGAATGCCATTCCTGCAATAGTAGCAGGTGTTGAAGAGATAATTGTTTGTACTCCTGCTGTTGAAAATGAGTTAAATAAACTTTTACTTTCAGCTTGTTATTTATGTGGAGTTAAAAAGGTTTATAAAGTGGGTGGAGCTAGTGCTATTGGAGCTATGGCTTATGGAACAGAGACAATACCAAAGGTAGATGTTATAACAGGACCGGGTAATATATTTGTAGCTACTGCTAAAAAGTTAGTCTATGGTGAAGTAAATATTGATATGATAGCAGGACCTAGCGAGATTGGAATATTGGCTGATAGTAGTGCTAGAGAGGATTTTTTAGCTATTGATTTACTTTCACAAGCAGAACATGACCAGATGGCAAGTTCTATCTTAATTACAACTGATAGTAGTTTAGCTTTAAAGGTATCTTCTAAGGTTGAGGAGTACTTAAAAACTCTATCAAGAGAAGATATAGCAAGAAAATCTATAGAAGATAGAGGTGCTATTATAGTAGCATCTTCTATGAGTAGTGCAGTAGAACTTATGAACCAAATAGCACCTGAACATTTAGAGATAGTAACAACCAATCCAATGGAGCTACTACCAAAAATAAAACATGCAGGAGCTATCTTTTTAGGAGAATATACACCAGAACCAATAGGTGATTATGTAGCAGGACCAAACCATACCTTACCAACAGGAGGAACTGCTAAATTCTATTCACCTCTTAGTGTAGATAATTTTTTAAAGAAATCTTCTATTATCTCTATGAGTAAAAAAGGTATAAATGAGATTGGAGAGGAGTGTGCAATAATTGCTAATATTGAGGGACTAACTGCACATGAGAAGTCAGTTAGAGTACGATTAGATTAAACTTAAGGGGCAATTAATTGCCCTTTTAAAAAGATTAAAGATTATAGAAGTGTTTTAATGCCCTAATAATCATAGCATTTTTAGAGATACTTTCGCTTTTTGCATCTGTATCAACTTGTTCATATAAATCAAGAGGAAGTGTAATTGAGAAGATTTTTGTTCTATTTTTCTTCTGTTTCTTAATGTCTGATACTATATCTTTTAAAACATCAATCATCTTATCTGTATTGATTGGTTTTCTAATAAAGTTATTAACACCAATTTTTACAGCTTCTGAAATATTACCCATATCATCACTTGCTGAAACAATAACAATCATCTGTTTAGGGTTAATATCTCTAATCTCTTTTGCAATTTCTAAACCACTTTTACCTGGTAAAATAATATCCACAAAGATAATATCTGGCTGATACTTTTCGTATAACTCTAAAGCTGTCTCTCCATCTAGTGCTGAATGCACCTCTGCAAAGAAGTTTTTAAGTGTTGTACACATCAACTCATTTGTCTCTGGGTCGTCCTCTAATACCATAGTTTTTAATTTTTTAGTCTCTTCAACTATTTTCATTAAGTCATTATTCATAATTGCCTATTCCCTTTATATTTTTAATAGATTGTAACATGTTAACTATTAAGGTAAATTAAAAGCTAATAAAAAAAGTTAGAGTTTATTCAAATAGAGTGTTTTTTTATATATAAAATCTAATATTATTATTTTATATTCATATTATTTTATGTTTTTATTCTCTTTTGATAATAATTTTTCTCTTAATCTAATCTCTTTTTCAAAGCCCCAAATTTTTCTATGCTCTTTAATTTTACTCTTTTCAATAGTCTCTATAAGCATAGACTCTCTATCTTCTAACATCATATAGACATCACCAGTAGGTTCTACCAACATACTATCTCCATAAAATTTCCATTTTATACCATCTTCGCTATACTCTCCTAATCTATTTGTTCTTAAGATATAGCAACCGTGAAGAAAGGCTTTTGTTTTGATAATCTCTCTCCATCTATTATGAGAGCCAAAGGTTGAAGCTGTAGGGAGTAGAACTAGGTCAATCTTTTTATCTGTTACATTTTTCCAGAATGTATCAAAGTGCATCTCAAATCCACCTAGCACCATAATCTTAAACCCATTTAGTTTAAATACCATTGGAGTCTCAAAAGCTTTTATTTTATTGGCAAAAAACTCTTTCTCATTCCAGTGTGAATATGGCATAAGTACTTGCTGTTCATAGTAGTTTATAGATTTAGGGGTTACCTTTACAATCTTTTTAAAATATCTATCATCTGCTATCACTATAATTGGAGCAACAAAAAGCATATCATATTTAATAGCACTCTCTTTTAAAAACTCAATATGTTTTTGAGTCTGCTCTTTTACCATCTTTTTTGGCATTTTACTAAGCTCTTTAAAGAAATGGTTTAAAACATACTCTCCAAATAGAATAAGCTTTACCCCTCTTGTGTGAGCATTTCTTAAATAGAAATCAATTTTAGTAGCCTGCATACCAAGAGTTGGAAGTTGAATTGAAGCTATAGTTAATTTATCCATCTAAGACCTCTTTTATTATATGGTCAAACTTATCTATCTCAACTAAAAAGGCATCATGTCCATAGTTACTATCTATCTCATGGTAGTTTACACTCTGTTCATTTCGTCTCATCATATTATAGATATGCTCCATCTCTCTTGGAAAAAAGAGATAATCACTACTAAAAGATATAAGAGTTGTCTCTGCTTTAATTCTTAAAATTGCGTCATATAAAGAGTCATATCCACGACTTAGGTTAAATGTATTGATAGCCTTTACTATATATAGATAGCTCATTGGGTCAAAAAGCTTTGAGAAGTTATTAGTATTATACTCCATATATCGCTCAACTTCATATCTACCAAATAGTTCAAATAGTCCATCATTATTTACATAGTTTCTACCAAATTTACTATTCATTGAATCAGGCGATAGATAAGAGATATGTCCTGCAATTCTACCAATAGCCAAACCGTCTAAACCTTTCTCTTTAAAAGCACCCTTTTCATACTCTCCATTTTTAAATCTTGGGTCTCTTCGTATTGCCTCAATAGCCACCTTATTAAACCCTATTGTCCAAGGTTGTGTAGCATAGGTCGAGGCTAAAGAGATAACTTTATCGGCAAAATTTGGATAATCAACTGCAAATTGCAGTGTCTGCATACCACCCATAGAGCCACCAACTATAGCCTTTAGATGATAAATTCCCAAATTACTTAAAAGCTGTTTTTGAGCCTTTATCATATCTTTAATAGTGAGTACAGGAAATTTAAGTCTATATGGTTTATCACTTGGGTAGTTATCGCTCATAGGTCCAGTACTTCCAAAACATGAGCCTATTACATTTGTAGATATTACAAAATATTTGGTTGTATCTATTGCTTTACCATCTCCAATAAGCTTATCCCACCAACCAGCCTTTCTATCACCTTCATAAGTTCCACTTGCATGGTGAGAGCCACTTAGTGCATGACAGACCAATATAACATTAGAGGCATCACTATTTAACTCTCCATAGGTCTCATAAGCTATCTGATACGGTTCTAAAATTCGTCCACTCTCAAGATAGAGAGGTGTAGTAAATCTTTCTATTTTAGTTTCTATTTTCATTAGTGAATTTTATCTAAAAAAGTTAAATAATGAATAATAAAGTAATCTATAAAAAAGGTAACCTATATCTAATAACAATAAAAATATATTTAATTATAGCTTTTATTATAACAATAATGTTAAAATAACTCTACTAAACATTTTTAAATAAGGAAGACCAAGACGATGAAAATTAGAACATTAATATTTCTTCTTATCTTAACAGTCATACAAGCTAATGCAATGAGTGACAATGATGTAAAAGGTTATATGAAGAGGTATGTAGAAAAAAAAATGAATGCACAAGTTGCTCACATAGATATAATCTCAACTTATCCAATAGAAGATGCAAAAGGTTGGAGTGTTTATTTCTTATCTATGAGAGTAAAAGTTAAGTTAGGTGATAGTGTCCAAGAGGCTATTGTTCCTCAAACAGTTTTTGTAAAAGGTGATAGAATAACTCTAAAACTTATGAGAAAAGGTAAAAGAAGAAAAGATGGAACAATGGGTAAACCTAAAAGTTATGCAAAACTCTTAAAACCAAAAGTGCCAATTGATGCTTATGATGATGCTCACTTTATACTTGGAAGTAAAAATGCACCTCATAAAATTCTATTTTTTTCTGACCCACAATGTCCATTTTGTAAAATAAAAGTAGTTGAAATTGTTGATATTGTAAAGAAAAATCCAAAACTATATGGATTATATTATTATCATCTTCCATTAGCAAAAATACACCCACCATCAGAAACTATAGCTAGAGCTATGATTGTTTTTCAAAAAAAGGGTGATATTAGTAATATGTTAAAGCTTTATCGTATTTTTATTGACCCAGCAGAGACAGATGTAGATAAAATTTTAAAAGCAATTAAGATTAAAACAGGTGTTCAGTTAACTAAAGAACAGTTAAACGCTCCATATATAACAGAGGCACTTCGTGTTGATATGGCTATGAAAAGAAGGTTACAAATTACAGGAACACCTACTATATTTATTGATGGTAAGTGGGATAGACTTCGAAAAGAGTTTAAAAAATATGCTAAATAGATAGTTATCTAAAACTATCAGTATCTAAAGGTTTATCTAGCTCCTCTAAAAGAGTAGAAATTTTTGTTTCTACTCCTAATTTATTTAGATATATAATATAATTAGCTAAAACTTTTTTTCCATACTCTTTTGACTCTTCATAATCTATAAGTTCCATACTTAAATATGGCTCATATTTTCCACTTCTAAATAGATATTTTTGTTTTATTGTTCTTTTTGTAAAACCAATTCCACCATTATAAGCATAAGCTACAAATAGAGGGTGATATAAAAATCTATTTAAATAATCTAAATGAGTATTAGCATACTCTATTGCAATATAAGGGTTAAATATATCATTTAAATCTATATTCTCTTTTCTTTTCTTTGCCAAGTGTTTAATAAGAAATGGCATAATCTGCATCATTCCTAAAGCATAAGATGGTGAGATGGAAGCTGGTACAAATCTACTCTCTTGTCTTCCTATTGCATATAGAAGTGCTACTCTTTTTTTATCTTTTCCTATCATTGCATCACGATATGGCATGGGAAAATACTGCTCTGTATAGTTTGAAGCTTTCTCTTTTAAATAGGAGTATATTCCTTCTGTATAGTAACTTCTATAGTTATCAGCTAATACCTCCATAATCTCTGGGTATTTTTTTATTTTTAGCTTTATTTTTTCCCAATCTATTGGATTATAAGGGTCTATATACTCTATTAGGTGAACGCCTAAGTTTGGAGTAATAGTTTGAGGGTAAGGCTTTTTTAAAATATCTCTAGCTTTTAGAGTGTAGATATTAATTTGACTACTCTCTATTAGATTATTTAGGTATTTTTTGTTTTTAGTTAAAAGATATAGCCAAAAGTCGCATTGGTCATATTTAGACTGTTTTCTTATTTTGGTTCTTGCTATTTTAATATACTCTATAGCTTTATCTATTTTATTAAACTCAATAGCATTTATAGCCAATAGAAAGGTTGTTTTAAATGGTAGAGTTTTTGTAGGAATATTAATTAAAGAGGCTTTTAATTTATCTAAAGCGTGAGTTGTTACAATTTTAAATATAGTTCTATTAAACTGCTTAACTTTTACCAACTCTTTTAATTGCTCGTGTGAAAATGGGTGATTAAAATATTTCTTTCTATATTTAGTCTGACAATGATTAAAGATATAACATTGTGTTTTAGCAGATACTGTTTTTAAAGTCTCAAATGGATTATCACTCGCCATTACTTTTAAAACATCAGAGTATTTTCCTTGGCTTTTTATTTTAGCATATAGCTTTTTTAAAGATTTTTTACTCTTTTTAATTGCTACTTCAGGATAGATAATAAAGTTATTTGGCTCTTTTTTAGAAGTTGCTTTTTTATTTGGAACAAAGCCAACTCTCTTTCTAATAGCTTTTTTTAACTTATAGCTTTTTCGTTTTATTAAACCATAGGCAGTTAGAGCTTCATTTTTAGTAATATTTCCCTCATTTAAAAAACGCCAAATATAATAATCTTTAGATATGCTTTTTGGCATCTGTTCTATCTTTTCTAAAGAGAAGACAGATGCGTTTAATAAAGAGGTATTAAAGAGGATAAAAGCGATAGATGCTTTTATAAAAAAAGAGTAGGTATCCCCTATACCCATTCTATATCGCCATTACCGAACGCATAAGAAGCGTATCTATAAATTGTAACCCAAATATAATTACAATAGGGGATAAATCAATACCAGAGAATACTACAAAAGGCATTTTTTGACGAATAAAACTAAAGGCTGGTTGTGTTAAACGATTTAAAATATCAACAATAGGATTTCTAGGGTCTGGCTGAACAAACGACAGTACAGCAGAGATAATAATAATCCAAATATACAGACTAATAATAGAGTGTATAAGTTGAACAATAGCAAAAATTAATGCACTCATGATGCAACCTCCAAAATATAAGATTTAATTAGTGGATATATCTCACTAAGTTTAGGGCTATTTTCTGCCCCTGTTAATAGAATTTGTAGTGGTTTAGATAAGCTCTCACCCTCTAATCCACTCTTTTTTACAATATCTTCTCTAAACTCATTAAATGTATTAAATAGTGGGGCATTATAGATAATATCTTCTATAATTCTCATCTCGTCTCCCCACTTTCCACTAAAATCTTTAGGTTTAAAGATAGGCGTAATTTTATCTTTTAATTCATTAAGAGTAGTAGCCTCTTGCAGATAAAGTTTAGCAAGTTTTCCAATATCACTATCTGCAAAGCCAAAAATCTTAGATAACTCTTTATTATCTATAAGTTTTAAATGTTCTCTATTAATCTCTTTTAATCTATTAATATCAAACTCTATAGGCTCTTTAGAGATATTTTCTAAACTAAACCACTCTATAGCATCTTGAAGAAAAAATATCTCTTTAGGTGCATTTTTATACTCTAATAAAATTAGATAGTTAACTATTGCATCTGGAATAAAACCTAGTTTAAATAGTGATTTAATAGATAAATCACTATTTAAAAGAGTGGAAAGATGTGCATATTTTGTCTCTTCCATATAGCCTAATAGATTTTTAATATATATCTGTTTTGGAGTATCTTCTAAATATTTCTCATCTCTAATAATAAAATCAACTCCACTCAACATATCATCACAAGCAGTTGCAAAAGTGCTTGTTGGTGTTCCATCTGATTTTAAAATAGTAAAACTATTAATAGTAGTTGAGATTTCCCCTTTTACAATATCATTAAATATAATATCTTTTGTAGGTTTATTGACTTTAACTATAGACTTATTAGAAGATACCTCTACTCTCAAAGCTTTTTTCTCTTTTAGAAGTCTAAGAGCTAAATTTTGGTGAATATTTAGATGTTGACTCTGATGATATACACTATCATGTTTTAGAGCAAATTTTTCTAAAATCATCATAATCTCTGTATCTTTCCCTTCTATATTTTTACTCTTATTAATATCTTCAATACGCACTAAAAATCTACTGTCTCTCTGTTTTGTGACAATATAATTTAAAATAGCAACTCTTAAGTTACCAATATTTATATCACCAACTGGTGATGGGGCAAATCGAAGCATTATCTCTCCTATAGTTTATTGGTGTAATTATAATCTATTTTACTGAAAATTTTATTTTATCTGTTATAATAATAGTTAGTTTAACCCAAAGGATTTTAAATGAAACGATTAATATTTATACTATTAGTAGTTACTGTAACATATATAGATGCTATGAGTAAAAGAGCAGATATAAATGCTACAGATGATTGGGAGTATAATAGTACGCAAATTATGGAAGATAATGTTTTATCTTCTCCTGTACGCAGAAGTAAGGGCTTTAGCATGAGTAGTAGAGCCATATCTCCAAAAGCGTTTAGCCCAAAAATAGGTTTAGCAGTAGGTGGTGCAAAAGATACAAATAACTTTAAAGCCAATATAGAAAATGGCTATCTTCCTAAAATAGACTCTATAACTTATGAAGGGCAGTTTTACAACCACTATTTCGATACAGGATTAAATGGTAAAGAGTGTAAAGAGCTTTTCTGTCCTAGTTACTCATCAGCTAAAAGATTAAATGTTTTTTCTAAAGAGCAAGACTATTTTTTATCTGTTGGACTTAATTCTGGAATTGATATAAAAGATTTTAAAAGAAAAAAATTAAATCTTGTAGTTGTTTTAGATATATCAGGCTCTATGGGAGCTAATTTCGATAGTTACTACTATGATAAAAATGGAAATAAGATTGAAACAAAAGAGAAAAGTCAAAAGACAAAAATGAAAATAGCTACAGAGTCTATTGTAGCAATGCTTTCACACCTAAAAGATGATGATAGAGTAGGAATTATTCTATTTGATAATAAAGCCTATAGAGCAAAACCTTTAAGAATGGTTCTTCTTAGTAATAAAAAGGCAATCAGAGACCATATTTTAGCCCTAAAAGAGCAAGGTGGTACTAATTGGAGTGCAGGGTATCAAGAGGGTTTAAAACTTTTTGATGATATAGAGACTAATAAAGAGTACGAAAATAGAATAGTATTTTTAACAGATGCTATGCCAAATAGTGGAGAGTTAAGAAAAGATAGACTCTTTGGACTAGCAAAAAAGGCAAGTAAAAAAGGAATTCATACAACTTTTATAGGTGTTGGAGTTGATTTTAATAATGATTTAGTTGAGTATGTATCTAAAACAAAAGGGGCAAATTATTTCTCTGTTCACTCATCTAAAGAGTTTACAAAACTTTTAGATAAAGAGTTTGATTATATGGTAACTCCTTTAGTTTACGATTTAGCACTAAAGTTAGATAGTAAAAAGTATAAAATAGATGCAGTTTATGGTTCACCTGATGCTAAAATATCAACTGGTGAAATTATGAAAGTAAATACACTTTTCCCATCAACTAATGAGAATGGAGAGACAAAGGGTGGTATAGTTTTACTTAAATTAAAAAAGGTAGCAGAGGGTTCTGATGATATTAAACTAAAAGTTAGTTATAGTGATATTAATGGAAAACCGTTCTCAAATGAACAGAGTGTAGAGCTTAAAAAAGATGCTATATATTATGATAATAGTGGAATTAGAAAAGCCATTTTAATAAGTGACTTTGTAACTGTTATGAAAAATTGGATTATAGATGCAAGAGCAGGTTGTAATGATAATGTTAAATGGGTAATGGAAGATTATATAACTATTATGAAAAGATGTATGGTGTTCCCTCCAAAACGACCAATTTTCCCTACTATAAAAACATGGGAGAGAAAATCTTGTAAATTAAAAGTATCAGATGGATATAAAAAACTATTTAATACATTTAAAATTCATTTTGCAAAAGAGATGAGAGAATTAAAAGATGATTCTTTAAAACTTGAATTAAATATTATTGATACTCTATTAAAACAGAAAACCCAAGAGTTTGATAAAAAAAATAGTGATGATTGGCAATTTGTGCAACAATGATGAATTTAACTCTATTTTTAGCAGTGGGAGCTGGTGGTTTTTTAGGTGCAATTTTTAGATTTACTATATCTAGTCAAATTCAAAAGATGTCAGGTTCACTCTTCCCTTTTGGGACTTTGGGTGTTAATCTATTGGGTAGTTTTATAATTGGTTTCCTATTTTTATATTTTCAATATATAAATCTATCAATGCACCAAAAAGCAATATTTGTAACAGGACTACTTGGTGCATTAACAACATTTTCCACATTTTCGTGGGAGACCCTTTTTATGATGCAAGAGGGATTATGGAGCAAGGCACTTATTAATATAGGACTAAATATAGTCTTATGTTTAGGTGCTACTTTTATAGGAATGATGTTATTTAAAAAGATTTATGGGGTTTAGAATATAATATAACCTTTGGGGAGTTGAAAAAGAGACATAAGGGTTATTAAGTATTATAATAGTTAATTAAGAAAAATATAAAAAATATTGTTTTTATTTTGCTATAATAGTTTTACTAAAAATAAAAGGGAACAAATGGGAATAGATATAAATTTAACTATAAAACGCATGGATTTAATGCTCAATAAAATACCAGCATCTTATAGCACATTTAAGCAATTAAAAGTTCATAAAGAATTTTTAATTGAAAGTTCAAATTATTTAAAAAATAATCATCATAAAATAGCTTTTATAGGTAAAGTAGGAGTAGGAAAGACCACTGCTATATCTAAATTGTTAAATTTGATGGATGGTGATAATGAGTTATTACAAACAGGAGGTGGAAGAACTACTATATGTGAAGTTGAAATTAGAGAAAGTGATAAAATATCAATAAAGATAGAACCTTATTCTAATGAGGAGATAAAAAAATATCTTGAAGAGTTCTCTTTTCATATTGAAGCTAAAGCTTTAAAAAAATTAAAAAACAACCAAGAGGTATTTACCCTAAGTAGTGAAATTGAAAGAGCATTAAGAAATATGCTTGAATTAAAAATACAATCATATAAGAAAGAGGGAAAAAGAGTAAGAGTTGATAAAGCCGTTGAATTATTTAACAAATATACTTCAAGAGATGATTTTTATGAAACTATTATTAATCGAATCGATTTGAATAATCGTAATATAATAGAATTATTTGCAACTAATTCTTTAAATTCTAAGAAATGGCTTAGAGAAAATTTTAAAGAGATAAATAATGGAAAAAATAAAAGTGTATCACTTCCAAAAAAAATAATTGTCTATTTTAATGAAAATAAATTAAAAATCCCAAATATTAATTTATCAATTTTAGATACAAAAGGGGTAGATGAGACAGCAAATAGAAAAGATATAGAAAATCAACTAAAAAACTCTCGTACAATATCCGTATTATGCACAAGTTTTAATGATGCTCCTGATAAAGTTAGTACAGATATCTTAAGATATATGAAAGATTCAGGTTTAACCAATTATATAGCAAAAAGAGTTTTAATTTTGGTATTAGATAAAGATGGTGAAGCAGAAAGTATAGCTGACCTAGAAGAACCTGATTTAGAAGAAGGAAGAGAGATAAGAGAAGAGCAAATTAAAGGAGATTTACAAAATTCTTTAAATCTTAATAGTGTAGATGTTGTATTTTTTAACTCAAAATATGATACTCCTGATAAATTGAATTCTACTTTAATTCATAAATTAAATATGTTGCGTAAAGAGCATCAAAATCAAGTGGAATCTATCATTGACTCATTAGATGAAATTGAAAGACAAACAAATAATCAATTATCACAAGAAGCTTTAAGAAGAGTAAAATCTTCTATCTCTATTTGGCTTAAAAAAGCAAAAGATATACGCTGTAATCTAAAAAAAAATTTCTCTACTATTTCTAAAATTATATTAGATAGGGGAACACATGTATCTAGCGTAAGAGCAAGTGTCAATAGATATGGGCAATGGCATAATTTAGATTATTATAAAATATTATCAGATTCTTCCCAACATCAAGCTGTTTTGTCTTTTGATAGATATAAAGATGAACTCTATTTTATTATTTCCAATATGCTTGAACAGAAAGATTTAAACTATCAAAAAGGTACATTAGATTCAATTAAAAATATTTTAGAAAAGAGAGTAGAAGATATATATATAACAGCTTACAATCTAGGAAAAGATACCTATTTTGAAGATTTGATTCAAGATATTGATTTATGGAATAAAATGAAGAAAGAATGGGGAAAAGGAGCAGGTTATAAACAGAGAATTGCAAATCATTCAGAACTATGGTTTTTAAATCAAGATTATAATACTTTTGATACTCAAAATAGTAAAACACTTAATGATATGTGGAAAAACTTATTACTTGAAATAAATGAATTGATAGAAAATAAATAAAAAATTTGAGGAAAAAATGGACGCAATAATTAAGTTTCAAAAAGGTACAAGTTTTGATATAAATAAGCAATTTAATACAGATAATGATATAGAGTATTATTTTAAGCATATAGTTAGTCAACAAGATAACTATTTTTATTACTCCAAAAGAATTAGACAGATAGAAAAAGATGATATTTTATATTTTGGTTTTGAGAGTAATATTTTGGTTGTGGCACAATATACAGGAAAATTTAAAGATATTGAAGAGAGAGGTTTTAATTATGGGTATCAAATTAAAAATATTAAAATTTTGTCAAAACCTATAGCTATTAATTATAAAGTTTTTAATACTCGCTCGTTGGCTTATGTAAAAACAGATGAACAAAGAGAAGAATTAAAAAAAATTCCTTATACTATTAATAATATTGAAGAAATTAGAATTAAATCATTAGATATAAAGAATTTTACACTTTTTGGAAAAAATAGCTTCAAGTTTTCAAAAGGTATAAATATATTTATTGGAGAGAATGGAACAGGAAAAAGCCAAATCTTAAAATTATTATATTCTATTATAAATATAAATAATGAAAATAGAAGATTTGAAGTCTCTATAGTTAATGAGTTAGAAGAGGTGTTTAGACCAACTGACAAAAAAATATCTAAATTAATCTCTTTTGGAGAAAAAAAGAGTTCTATAGATATAGATTTGTCAACATATAAAATAGGCTTTAATTTTACAAAGGACTCTAAATATGAGGTAAATAGGGATAATATTCCTAAAAAGTTTTATAAGAAAGAGGCTCTTTTTATCCCTGCAAAGGAGATATTATCACATTTTAAAGGTTTTATAGGAACATATAGCAGACGAGAAATAGCATTTGATAAAACGACTTATGATTTAGCCATTGGTTTAGATACTCCTCTACTTAAAAATCAACAATTAATAGAAGAAAAACATAGAGAATTAGAAAAAATATTAGAAGGGGAAATTATTCAACTCAATGGAGAGTTTTATCTAAGACGATTTAAAGATGGGGAGTTAGTAGTTAGTTCAATGATGGCAGAAGGGTTACGAAAAATAGGGACAATTTCTTATTTATTAAAAAATGGTGCATTACATGAAGATACTATTCTCTTTTGGGACGAACCTGAGAGCAACTTAAATCCTAAACTTATTAGAGATATTGCTAAACTGTTTATATATTTAGAAAGTTTAAATATTCAGATATTTATTACAACTCATAATCTATTTTTAATAAATGAAATAGAGATTTTGAGACAAGAGGAAAATAATATTAAATATTTCTCTTTTGGATTTGATAGTAATCAAAATTTAAGAATTTCACAGAGTTCTAAATTAGAAGAGTTAAAAGATTTAATACTATTAGACGAAGAGATAAACCAAGGTGATAGATTTATAAATAGGAAAAGATAGATGAAATTTATTGAAAACAATTTAGTCTTTGATTTTGACTCTTCTCTATCTATCAAATATGATGAAGCAAAATATTATAAAGAGAAATTTCAAACAATTTCAGATGAAGATATTTCTGCTGTTGATTTTATTACTATAAAAGATAATATAGGTTATATAATAGAAGTAAAGGATTATAGAAATCCTAATACAGAGTTTATTCATTATAAAAAGTTGATACCAATTTTAATTAAAAAAATCTTATCTACTCTATCAAGTATTATTCCTATGAAAATAAATGCAGAAAATAGAGTGGAAAGAGATTTAGCTAAAAAATTTTCTAAAATTGATAAGTTGATTATTATTTGCCATATTGAACTTCCACCAAAAATATCGAGACAAGAGATGGCATTTTTTAGAAGAGATAAATTAGAACTAGAATTAAAGCGTAAACTTTCACCTATCTATAATAATTTATATGTAGTTTCCACACTTAGTAATGTAACCCTACCTTGGAAAGTGGAGGATAAATTGCAAGTTTAAATTGAAATTTAAAAAAATAATTTCTTAGATAACTCTTCCCAATTATCTTTTATCTCATTATATCCAGACTTATAAGCACTCTCTATTTCTGAAAAGTTAAAGAGGTGGATATTAGCAACCCCTTGTAATCCACCACCACTTAAACTTAGTGTGATTTTCATCTTCTATTTAAATTATGACCTATTTAGAGACATAATTAGCAATAATATCACCAATTTCAGAACATGAACATATCTCTTTTGCATCATAGGCACTTAAATCACCTGTTCTATAACCTTGTGCTAGAGATTTTTTAATAGCATTATCTATTTTAATAGATGCCTCCTCTTCATTTAAAGCATACTTTAACATCATAGAAGCACTTGAAATTGTTGCTAATGGATTTGCTATTCCTTGACCTGCAATATCTGGTGCTGAACCGTGAATTGGCTCATATAACCCTACACTATTACCTATACTAGCACTAGGGAGTAGTCCAATAGAGCCACTTAACATACTAGCTCCGTCTGAAAGTATATCTCCAAAGATATTTCCAGTTAAAATAACATCAAACTGTTTTGGCTCACGGATTAGTTGCATTGTTGCATTGTCAACATACATGTGAGTAAGTTCTACTTCTGGGTAATCTTTAGCAATCTCTATAACAATCTCTCTCCAAAATTGGCTAACCTCTAAAACATTTGCTTTATCGACAGAACATACTCTTTTTGTTCTCTTCATTGCTATCTCAAAAGCTACTTTTGCTATTCTTTCAACCTCTTCTTTAGTGTAAACCATAGTATTATATGCCTTGTCTTCAAGTAGTTCTCTTGGTTGTCCAAAATATATACCACCTGTTAATTCACGAACTACCATAATATCAACACCTTTAACTACATTTGCTTTTAGTGTTGAGGCGTTTACTAATTCATCATAAACTATAGCTGGTCTTAAATTAGCAAAAGTTCCCATTTCTTTTCTAAGCCCTAAAAGTCCACTCTCTGGTCTTAGGTGTCTTGGTAAATTATCCCATTTAGGCCCTCCAATAGCACCAAACAAAATTGCATCACATCTTTTTACACCTTGAATAGTCTCTTCAGGAAGAGGAACACCAGTCTCATCAATAGCCGAACCTCCTAAAAGCATCTCTTTATACTCTAAATTAAACCCCATATTAGCAGATAGAGCATCTAAAACTTTTATAGCTTCATCAACTATCTCTGGACCAATTCCATCACCTTTAATAACACCTATTTTATAATTTCTACCCATTTTAGCTAACCTTGCTTTCTGCTATCTCTTTTTTAGCAAAATTTATAAGTCCACCAGCATCAACTAACTCTTGCATAAATGGAGGAATTGGAGTAAATTTGTAGCTTTTAGCCTGTGTAATATTAATAACTTCACCTTTTGCCATATCAACTTTTACAGTGTCACCCTCATTAATCTCATCTGCCTCTTTAAGTTCAAATATAGGTAATCCCATATTAAAAGCATTTCTATAAAAAATTCTAGCAAATGTAGGAGCAATAATAGCTGATATTCCAGCCTCTTTAAGAGCAATAGGTGCATGTTCTCTACTACTACCACAACCAAAGTTTTCACCAGCTACAATAATATCACCCTCACTCATTTTTGAAACAAACTCTGGGTCTGCATCTTCCATTACATACTTTGCCAATTCACTTGGCTCACTTGTATTTAAATATCTTGCGGCAATAATTAAATCTGTATCTATATTATCACCAAATTTCCAAACTTTACCTTGCAATGGTTATCCTTTAACTATATAGGTCTTACCTATGAAATATCGTTGAGATTATAACCAAATTGCGATTAAAGGGAATAATTACTGAAAATTAAACCAATTTACAATCTCTTTTAAATCTAAATCAACTTTAACTTGTGGTAAAAAAGATGGTTTCTCTTCTAGTTTTATATTTACAAAATCGACATCTTTTTTATTTAAACTCTTTCTAATTATCTCTCTTACTTTATATAGAGATGAAATTTTATCAACTAAAATACCCTTAATTTCAGGAACATTAGCAATAAATATCTTCCCCTCTGTAAAAGGTTTAAGTTTTTCTAGCGTTATACCACGATTGGTGGCAACTGATTTCATAAAATTTTCATAAGTAGGTTTTAGAAGATGTTTTGTCATATACTCTCTATTTTCATTATCAATTTTAGCCAACATAGAGATTGGTTTCTTAAACTTTCCACTAGCTAAATAGTCCTCTTCAACACCTATCTTTTTAGCCAACTCTCCAAAATTATAGTGAGGCATAATAACACCAATAGAGCCAACAATAGCATTTTTATTAGCATAAAGAGGTTTAATAGCTGATGCTATATAGTATCCTCCACTAGCAGCTATAGAGTCCACATACATAGTAATATTTTTATCTTTTTGATAATCTTTCAAATACTCACTAAGCTCTTCACTAGCAGTAGGACTTCCACCTGGTGAACTCATTATAAAAAGGACAGATTTATAAGCTTTATTTTTACGGATTTTATCCATTTTTTCCATAACAGTTGTAGTAAATTTTTCAGTGACGGGTTTATTATATCTAATAACTGCTACTTTAGTTTTAGCTGTGCTTACATCATTAAAAAGTCCCATATTTGAAAAATATTTCACTACAAATATAACTTCTGCTATAAGTATAATTCCAATTATCCAAGCTTTTAAATTACTAATAAATATTTGTTTCTTTAAAGCTTTAATCTCATAATCTTTAACTTCCAACTGAATATCCTTTTTTTAATATAGATTATACAATACTATTTGTTGATTTACTCTAAAGTTGGATTAAAATAGAAAGTAGATATTATATGGTGAACCTCCCCACCCTTCTAGTAAAACTAGATAGGGTGGGGCTTCCTTTATGGAAAGTTTTATAAGAGTCAGATATATACTCTTAAGGGTTGGAACACAAACCCTCTACCTGCTATCTCTAAAAT
>JAMOOP010000054.1 GCA_027065385.1 Campylobacteraceae bacterium
TCTCTATATTTGATACTTTGTAGTATAATTTCTATGATTATTATGTGCATTTTGATAAAACATAATAATCATCTTTTTGCTTATATCTTCCCTAATTTTTCATTTTTTTGTCTAAAGTGTAGTCTATTTAATAATATAGCAATTACAGCAAAATACGCCCAAAAAAAAGGGTATAAAAAGGTTATGATAGTAGATTTTGATGTTCATCATGGAAATGGAACACAAGATACTTTTTATGCAGATAATACTGTTTTCTACTTTAGTACACATCAAGCTTACGCTTTCCCTGGTACTGGAAATCCAGCAGATAGAGGAAGAGGAGCAGGAGAGGGGTTTACTATGAATTTACCTCTTATGCCAGATAGTACAGATAAAGAGATTTTAGAAAACTATCGTGAGGATTTACCAAAAGCCTATAACTTTTTTAAACCTGATATTATTTTGGTTTCAGCAGGATATGACCTACATGAGAGTGACCCATTAGCACAACTTAATATAACAACCAAAGGTATAAAAGAGATAGTTCGTTCTATTCTTGACCTTGGAGACAAACCTATTGTTTTTATATTGGAGGGTGGATATAGTGTTACAGATTTAGGTTGGAATGTTGTTGCTACAGTTGAGGAGATGTTAAAATAGGTGGTGCTCGATACTGGATTTGAACCAGTGACTCCCACCTTGTCGAGGTGATACTCTACCACTGAGTTAATCGAGCTTTTTTAGTAGGGTTGAAATTGTATCTTCTTTTCTCTTAATATTACTACTCAAAGCAAAAAAATCTGATATAATTTTATTATGAAAAAAAATATATTGATTTTACTAATTTTATCAAATCTGCTACTTGCTCAAAACAGTAATATTGAGTTTAATAATGATGACGATGATGTGGCTACTATTGAGCCTGAAATATTCTCTGCAAAGTCTGAAAAATACTCTTTTAGCCGTTCAAAACGGATTTTAGCTACAAAAATATATCGTCTGCATCAAAAAACATTTTATGCTGGTTGTGATTATGAAATAAAGGGAAAACAGTTAGTTCCTATAGCTGATAGTTGTGGTTTTAAGTTTAGAAAAAATCCCAAAAGAGCCAATAGAATTGAGTGGGAACATATTGTTCCTGCTTGGTATTTTGGTCATAATTTTAAATGTTGGAAAGAGGGTGGACGAAAAAAGTGTAGAGATACAAATGCTAAATTTAGACAAATGGAAGCTGATATGCACAACTTAGTTCCATCTATTGGGGAGATAAATGGAGATAGAAGTAACTACCCTTATGGAAATATACGAGGTGAGAAAAGAGTTTACGGTAAGGTTGATATGGAAATAGAGTCTAGTAAGAGACTTGCTGAACCTAAAAGAAGTATTTTAGGAGATATTGCTAGAACTTATTTCTATATGCACGATAAATATAATATGTATATTGACCCTGAACATGAAAAGATGTTTATTAAATGGAATAATCAAGATCCTGTTACTAGATGGGAGAAGAAAAAAAATCTTTTAGTTAAAAATATTCAAGGTGATAATAATGACTATATTAGCAACTATAGAAAACTTACTAAATTAGAACCTATTGATACAACTAAAGAGGAGATAGGAGTAGAACCAAGTTTTTCAGATGTTCAAAAAGAGTTAAAAGATAAATATTCATCTCTTTTTGATAATCTATCAAAACCTGTTGCTACTATTTTACTACTTATTATGACTCTATTTACTATATATATAAGAAAGAGAAAAAAATAGAATTTATTATGAGAGAAAAATATATAGGAATAATGTCTGGTACTAGTTTAGATGGTATTGATATTGCACTCTGTTCTATAGATAGCAAAAGTTGCACGCTTGAAGCATCTTTAGAGTATCCATTTAACAAGAATTTAAAAATGGATATATTATCTATAATAAATGGAGTAACTACAGTTAAAAAGATAGGAGAGATTGATTATCGTTTAGCTATAGAGTTTTCAAAAGCAGTTAATTTACTATTAGAAGAGAATAGTTTAAAACCTAAAGATATTAGAGCTATTGGTTCACATGGGCAAACTATTTGGCATAATCCAAATGGAGAGTACCCTTTTAGTATGCAGTTGGGTAATCCAAGTCTCTTAGCAGTTAAGACCAATATAGATGTAGTAGCCGATTTTAGAGCCAAAGATATAGCAGTTGGTGGAGAAGGAGCTCCATTTGCTCCTGCTTTTCATAAAGAGCTTTTTTCTTATATAGATGGGTGTGCTGTAGTTAATATTGGAGGTATGGCAAATATTAGCCTCTTTTCCCCCACAATAATAGGTTATGATTGTGGTTGTGGAAATATGTTAATGGATTTATGGATAAATGAGGTAAAAAGTGAACCTTATGACAGAGATGGTCTTTGGGCAAAATCTGGAAAAGTTCACCAAGAACTCTTAGATAGTTTTCTTTCAGATAACTATTTCAAATTAAGCTATCCTAAGAGTACAGGTCGTGAATATTTTAATAAGGAATTTTTAAGAAAGTATTTAGAACCATTTGATAAAATAGCAGATGAAGATATACAAGCAACACTATTAGAATTGACAGTAAAATCAATAGCTAATGAGATAAAAAAATTCAATATAAAAACGCTGTTAGTTTGTGGTGGTGGAGCTAGAAATTCATATTTAATGGAAAAAATGCAATTAGAATTGCCATTAATTAAGGTAGATACAACCGATAGTTATGGCGTAAGTTCTGATAATATGGAAGCGATGATATTTGCGTGGTTTGCTTATAAGCGATTACACAATGAGAAGATAGATTTAAAAACCGTAACAGGTGCAACAAAGAATACAATTTTAGGTGGAATATATGCATCCGATTGAAGAGTGGGTAAACGAGTTAGGATATAAAGAACATAGATTTGAGGTGGTAAGTGATGATGCGAGTTATAGAAAATATTATCGTATAATTTTACCTAATGATAAGACATTTATTATAATGGACTCTTCTATGCAGGTTGAGAGTATATATCCATTTATTGATATATCAGTAAGACTTCTAAAAGCCAAGGTTAATATTCCAAGGGTCTATTCGCAGAACCTTGACCATGGGTATCTGCTATTAGAAGATTTAGGAAGTACACATTTAGTTGATATATTAAATGAAAATAGTTATAAACTACTATATATGAAATCTATCTATGAGATTTTAAAAATGCAAGAGGCTGATACTGATGGATTAGAAGAGTATGATGAAGATTTTTTAATGTTTGAAATGAAACTTATGCAGGAGTGGTATTTAGATAAGTATTTATGGATTACTCTTGATGAGAAAGAGCAAGAGGAGTTAGATAATGTTTTAGAACTTATAAAAGATGAGGTTCTATCTCAACCACAAGGCTATTTTGTACATCGCGACTTTCATTCAAGAAATATTATGTTTGCAGGTCGAGGAAAGGTCTCTGTTATTGATTATCAAGATGCTAGAATTGGAGCTATTACTTATGATTTAGCATCACTTTTAAAAGATGTATATGTAAGATTTGATAGAGAAAAAATACTAGAATTAGTTTTAGAGTTTAAAGAGTTAAAAGGTGAACCTCTTAAAAATATTAGTAATGAGCAGTTTATTCGATGGTTTGATTTTATGTCTATTCAGAGACATATTAAAATTTTAGGAATTTTTGCTAGACTTAAAATTAGAGATAATAAACCAGCATATATTAATGATATTCCTATGACTCTAAAATATATTAAAGAGACAATAGAGCTTTATGATGATTTAAAGCCACTAAATATTATTTTAGAAAAAATTTTTTAGATTGGGCTTTTAGCTCAATCTATCTTTTATGGTTCTAAACTGTTCAAAATTATTTACAAAAATATCTAATAGTTCAGGGTTAAACATTAATCCTCTTTCTCTTTTTATTACATCTAGTGCCTCTATTGAACTCATAACTCTATTTGTATATACTCTACTGATTGTTAACTTATCAAAAAAATCAACTAATCCTGCAATTTGTGAACATATAGGTATCTCTGTTCCTCTCATTTTATAAGGATAACCTGTTCCATCCCAATTTTCATGATGATATAAAATAACTTTTTTTGCCATACTTATAAGTGTTGTCTCTTTTATATCTTCTAAAATCTCAAGACCTAACTCTGTATGTGTTTTAAAAATCTTACTATCTTCTGAAGTTAGATACTCCTTTGGAATTCTAAGTAGTCCAATATCATAAATAGACATAGTATAATATAAATTATCACTCTCAATTGAGTTTAATCCATATAAATGTCCTAAAAGTTTTGCATATTCACCCAATCTTTTAGATGTATTTTCATTATGGTATCCATTTTCATGTGCCATATTTCCCAATTTATTTAGAAGCTGTTTTTGTGAATTATCAATTACCTCAACGGCCTCTTTTAAATAACATAGATTATCTGGTGAGTCTTTGGTTCTTGATTTAGAGTTATCTTTTATATTGTGCATTAAATCATAAAATTTCTTAACTCTTAAATGGTTAAAAACTCTTAGTTTTAACTCTTCTGGATTATATGGTTTTGATATAAAATCGTCTGCTCCTAACTTATATGTTGTAGTCTTCTCTTCCGATTTTGAAGTTACCACTATAACAGGAATTATACTATATTTGGGGTGTTTTTTAATCTTTTCTAAAAACTCTAAACCATTCATATTTGGCATCATTAAATCTAAAAGGATAATATCCATAGGATATTTCTCTACAAGTTTTAAACCCTCTTCTCCATCTGATGCTTGATATATATTTATATTTTGTGCATCATCAAAAGTAGCTGTGGCTAACTCTTGATTAAAAGCATCATCTTCAACACTAAGTAGTGTAAATTCGCCTAACTCTTCTAACTTTTTCACTATTTTGTCTCCTTGTTTTCCACTAAAAGTGAAGATAAACTTCTTAAAAGTTTTTTGTTTAATGGGTCAATTGCTAAGAAATCTCCATCTTCTGATATTTTTTGTAGCTCTCCTGCCATATTTGCAATATCTTTTAATCCAAGATTTGATAATACCCCCTTTAACGCATGAAAGTTCTCAACAAGCTCTTTAATATCTTTTTTATCAAAATTAACTTTAACTCTTTTTATATACTCTATAATGCTCTCTTTAGCTTTTGCTAAAAGTTTTTTAGCCACTTTTTCATTAAAGTTATTTTGTAAATGGTTTAAAGCCATCTCTTCAATATCTAAAATTTTATCCTCTTCTACAACAGTTGTTGTTTGATACTTCTCTTTTTTACGACTATTCTCTTTTTCAAACTCCCTATTTATAAGTTTTAAAAGTTTAGCCTCTATATCTTGTTTATCGAGAGGTTTTTCAATAAAGTCATTCATTCCAGAGTTTTCAGCAGCTAATTTATCCTCTTTATAAACATTTGCACTCATACAGATAATAGGAACTTCTCTATTAAACTCTCTAATCTTTCTAGTAGCTTCCAATCCGTCCATAACAGGCATACGCATATCCATCAAAATTGCATCATAATTATGCTCTTTTGCTTTAGCTACAGCTACCTCTCCGTTTTCGGCTGTATCACAAGTTATACCAAAGAAGTTATCTAACATCTCTTTTTCATACTCACGGTTAATTTCAACATCTTCAACTATTAAAATATCAAGACTAGAGTAGTCAACTTTATATTTTTTACCAAATAGTTCACTATCATAAGTCTCTTCAACCTCTTTAATAAATCTCTGATAAGATATTGGTTTATTTACAACTTTATCAAACTCTCTTAAATTAATATCAGTCTCTCCATCACTAATAAGAGCTATAAGTTTAATATCAGGTTTAATTGCTCTAAAAGTTCCTGCTATATAGTCAGTATTTTGTCCAAATGAGTCAACATCAAAAATACCAATATCATAAAACCTACCACTAGCTATCATGTGTATTAGAGATGAAGTTATATCTTCATTTATAATATCATGGTTTTGGAAGTTAACACCTAAATTTACAAACTCTTTAGTTAAATTATCTATAAAAGGTGATTTTTTAGAAAACATCATAATACTACTACGATTTAATGCTTTTCCTATCTCTTTTTTTATAGTTCTTTCAATAATAAGTGTTACTGTAAAACTACTTCCAATTCCCTGTTTAGACTCAACAGTAATCTCTCCACCCATCATCTGTGCTAGTTTTTGAGAGATATAAAGACCAAGCCCCGTACCTTGTGTCTTATCTGTTGATTGGAATGGTTCAAACAGGGTTTGTGCTACACTTTCAGGAATACCAGAACCTGTATCATCAACTTTAGCAACTAATTTTAATTGATTATCTTCTATCGCCTCTAGTGTTTGTATATAAAATCTAATTGAACCCTGCTTTGTGAATTTTGAGGCATTAGATAAAAGGTTAATAAAAATCTGTTTTACCCTCTTATCATCAACTCTAACTTTATATTCAGGCATTGGAATATCTGTAATTAGCTCAACACCTTTACTAACTTTAGAACGGATAAGGTTTGCACAATCATTTAAAATATCATCTAAATCGACCTCTTTTGGAACTAAATCAATACGGTTATCTCCAATTTTTGCCACATCTAAAAGGTCGCTAACTAATGCTAATAGGTGATTAGAACTTTGAGAAATACTATTTAAATATCTTTTCTGCTTATTATTAAGAGCTGTATCATCTAATAGTTCTCCATAACCTAAAATTGCTGTAAGTGGAGTTCTAAGCTCATGACTGACTGATGCTATAAATCTTTTCTCATTATTTAAAGACTCTTCTAACTCTTTATTTACCTGTGTTAAGAGGTGGGCTAATTTTAGTTTATCTTTTGTTGCTTTTTCATATCTCTTTTTAAGTTGAGAATGTTCTAACTGTATCTGCTCCATACTCTTAATTATACTTTCTTTGTCTTTTATATTTTGCACTAACATAATTATTTTTCCTTTTCGCTTAAAAGTGCTGTAACAAATGTTTCATTATGAAAGGCATATCCTCCAGGATATGCCCCTATCTCTCCATAAGCATAAAAGCCAATAAGAGGTACTTTAGCCTCTTTATAGGCTAATTCAATCTCTTTAACTGCTAAGTTACCAAGTACCTGTTTTCTTGAACAGCAAGGAAAGACAAGACCTAGTTGGGGTTTAAAATTTAAATCTTCTTTTAATGAGTTATTAATACTATCTCCAACATGTTTTATAATTGCTTCCCCTTGTGGAGCAGAAATTCTTACCTTTGATTTCTCCTCCACATGCCCTGCAAAAATAAGTGCTTGTTTTGCTTCATCTATTCCTAATACTGCTCGATATACAACAAGTCCACTTTTCATTGTTACCTCTAAAGGGTACTCAATTCCAATTAATGGTATTGACTCTTTATCTGATATATCAAGATAGTCTTTATAAAATTCAATGGCTGGTTTACCATCAACTTCATAAACAATATTCTGTTCTGCTCTTGTTACAATTCGCTCTTTTCCTATTCCAACCCACCCAAAAGCTCTTGAACCTACTATATTTATTTTATCTCTATCTATTGTTAAACTTACTATTCCATGATTTGAGAAGTTATCTTTAGAAAATATAAAAGTCTCTCTTAAAGCCATATCATCTCCAGCACTTCCACCAAAAATATACTCAATATCTTGATTTATAATACCTTGTGTATAGGCATCATTATCAAAAGTTAATCCTGAAGTTATAGTAATAATTGCTGGATTTTTAAATTGATTTTTAGCCCATTTTCCTATGCTATTACCCATTTTAAAATATGACTCATCATTCTCTAATGAAGAAAATTTAAAAGCAATAGCTAGAGGATTTATCTCAATAAGCATTACTACAATAGTCTCGTCAACCTCATGCACACCCAATTTTTCATCTGCAAATATCTCTCCTGCAGTTGTTGCTCCCATTACTATAAATGAGTGGTGTTCCAAACCAACAACTAATTTTTTAATATTATGTTTTGCAGAGCTATATATAAATGCAAGAGATGGATTAAATCCTTTTTCTATGGTTGTATCTATTTTTTTTAATAGAGTCTCTATTGAGTATGCATCTATTATTATATTTTTCATTTTTACTTTTCCTTTATATATTTTTGTCTAAGTTCCACAAAATAATCGAAATATTCTAAGAAGTGATAAAGAATTTCAGGGTCAAACATCTTTCCACTCTGACTAGCTAAAAAATTGTATATATTTTTTATTGGATTTTGTTGAGAGACTAATATATTAAAGGTCTCTACAATATATACCATTTGTGCATAAGGACTAATCTCTTTACCTTTTAACTCTTGAGGAACACCTGTACCATTATAATTTTCTCGATGCTCTGTAATAACAGATTTTAATATTTTTAAAAAGGGTGTTTCTATAGAGTTTTTAATAATTTGATAAGCTTGGAATATATAGATTGTATCTATTGAACTATTTTTATTGCTAATAACATTTGTATAAGATTTTTTAAAATTATTGGAAGATAATGCACCAATATTATAAACAACTGTACTTAAATATAGTCTATCTATATCTTTCTTATCATAGTTTAATAGTTCAGCAAAAGCTTTAACTAATTTAGCACTTACTTCAACATTTTTATCTCTTAAAGATATAAGATAAGCTAAACCTTTAAACATCTCTTTTTGTGAATTTTCTACTGTTTCTAAATCAAATAGTTTCTCCTTTTTAACTACTTGCCTTTTCTTTTTTTCAACTTTTTTGAACTTCCTTTTATAATATAACTCTTCAATATATTTATATATCTTTGCTTGTAGTTCTGTTAATTTAAATGGTTTTGATATAAAATCATTCGCACCTAACTTATAAAACTCTTTCATAACCATTTCATCTGTAGATATAACAATAATTGGAATAATAGAGTGAAGAGGACTCTTTTTAATCTCTTTTATTGTCTCAATTCCATTAAGTCTTGGCATGTGTAAATCTAATAAAATTATATCAATCTTTTCTCTCGCTAAATAATCTAATGCTTCAATACCATTTTCTGCTTCAATATATTTTATGGAGGGTATTTTAGACAGAAGAGATATAATAAGTTGTCTGTTAAAAGCATCATCGTCTGCGATTAATACTGTTATTGAACCTAACTTTTCCCATTCCATATATATTTTAACCTTATTTTTATTTTAATTATACAGTAGTTTATTTAAAACTTTATTTTTTTTTAAATAAAAATTTAATTATTTTAAATTAAGTATTAATTTATATTTTATTGTATTGTATTTATGTTAAAATTAGCTAAAAATATTATTATATAGGAAAAATTAATATGATAGCAATGATACTTTCAGCAGGGCTAGGTACAAGAATGAGACCACTTACAGACCATACACCAAAACCATTATTGGAAGTAGGGGGAAAACCTTTAATAGTATGGCATATAGAGAGATTAAGTAGTGCTGGATTTAAAATCATAGTTATAAATGTGGCATATTTAGGTGGAAAGATAATTGATTATTTAGGAGATGGAAGTAGATATGGGGTAGAAATTCTATATTCAGATGAACAAAAAGAGGGAGGATTGGAGACAGCAGGAGGGATAATAAAAGCCTTACCATTATTAAGTGATACATTTTTAGTTGTAAATGGAGATATTTGGACAGATTTCAATTTCAATATTAATTTTAAACTTCAAAATAAAACTCTAGCTCATATAATTTTAATAGACAATCCTCCTCATAATCAAAAAGGTGACTTTTATTTGGATAAAACAGATAAAAAATATACATTTTCAGGAATAGGATACTACTCAAAAGAGATATTTAAAGATTTAGAGTATGGAAAAAGAAAATTAGCACCTTTACTATTTAAAGCAATAGAGGATAAAAGATTAACTACAGAGTATTATGGTGGAGAGTGGTATGATATAGGAACACCAAAAAGATTAGAAGAGTTAGATAAAAAATTACTATCTTAATGTTTAAAGTATCAAAAATAGTTTTTGTTATTTAATATTAAATCTAAATTTAACACTTTTTATGAGATAATCTTAAGTTAATTTTTATTAAAGGAATTAAAAGTGAAAAGAGTAATATTATATATATTCATACTTTTTAGTTTTACTGGCTGTAATCTAAAAAATGAGTATGTTATGTTTAATCAAACACCATCAATACAAGAGGGAACTAAACCTCAAAACTTAAATAGAACTATAGATACAAGAATAGATTATGCTAAGTTTGAGTATAAAATTCAACCACATGATAGATTATCTATTATTACATATAAACACCCAGAGCTTAGTACAAGTTCTACAGGACAGGTTGGAGCAGGTGGTGGACTTGGTCAAGGACTTCTTGTATCTTCTACTGGAATTATTAGACTTCCTCTTATAGATGATGTAAGAGTAGCAGGACTTACACAACCAGAGGCTCAAAGAAAAATAGAGTCTTTATTTAGAGAGTATTTAAAACACCCAAGTGTTCAATTAGAAGTACTTAATAAAAGAGCTTTTGTTTTAGGAGAGGTTCAAAGACCCGGACCTATTGAACTTAGAAATGAACAAATCCCACTTCTTCAACTTATTTCAATTGCAGGTGATTTAACTACAAGAGCCAATAGACAATCTATTATGATACTTAAAAATTATGGTAATAGTGTTCAAACAAAAGTTATAAGTTTAACTGACACCAATTCAATTAGAAGTGCAAATCAGATGATTAGACCTAATGATATTGTTTATGTTTTACCAAAAGATATGAGTATGTTTAATAATAAAGTTAATGAGATTAATCCAATATTTCAGTTAATATCTAATGCTTTAACTCCATTTTTAACTATTAGACTTTTAACAAGATAGAAATAAATATTTTTTATTTCTATTTATACTCTTTACAATAAACCATTTCCCACCCCCAAAAGACCATAACTACTTTTTGAAGTTTTAAACCATCTTTTAAATAATCTTCTACTAAATCATCTTTTTGATAGGTATCTAATTGCTCTTTTGCATCTTGAACTAATTTATCTATTTTTATTTTAGTTGGTCTCTTTTTTTCTCTTTTAATAAATTTAAACTCTACCAAACCAATATACTCAACATAAGGATTAAAAGGTTTTAGTAAAATATCAGCAAAGCCTTTATTTAACTCCTCTTCACTTTTAATTACATAGTATGGGGTAAGTGAAAGATAGGCTAAATACATAGATTTTACGGTTTGTTCTGTATGGATATAATCTCGAATACCTGTATTTTCTTTTATCATTTTTGCTAAATATTTAAAAACTTCTAAATCTCCATATAGAGCAAAATCGGCTAGAAAATCTGATAGTTTACTTGTATTTATTTCAAAAACTCTTTCTAATTCTAAAGCATTAGTTAAAAAATCTATATCTATTCTTTTAACTGTTTCATTTGGTATTTTTAAATTCAGTTTTAATTCTCTATTTTTTATAGTTACCAAACCTAAATAGAACATAAAAGATTTAAAATTTTCCTCTTTATATAGATTTAATGCACTAAAATCTTGAACTAAATTAGAGATAGATATACTTTCTCCTCCTATTAAAGTCTGTAAGGTTTTAAAGTTTCCATTTAGCTTTTTATTGGTGTATATTATGCTTTTTAACTTTGAGTAATCACTTCTTACATTTATATCTATCATCTCTTTTGGTAGTTTATAACTAATTATAAACTGTTTAATAAAATATAAAATCATATCTGTATTATAGATTGGTTTGCTATTATCTTCACTAAATATATAATGATTATACCACTCTTGGAGCATATTTTTATCTACTTTATTTTCTATTTCAAAATGGGTTAATGCTTTATCTAACTCTACAGTGTTTACTCCTATTAAATTTTGAAAACTTGGGTGAAGTGAAATATTATCTCCAATATTAAATCCACTTGTAACATCATACATAGTCATTGGGGTTACACCTGTAATAAACATTCTTTTAATTGGTGCATTATTTCCTGCTGTTCCAGCTTTGAGTGTGGTAAAAAACTGTTTAAAGGGAGCTGTTTTTTGAGTTACTATATTTAAATAATCATCTTTGCTATTTAAAAATAGTCTATTAGCGAAGTTATCATACTCATCTATAAGAATATATAAATTTATATGATTTTCTTTTGTATAATCAAAAATATCATTTAGCATAGATATCGGATTATCTGTTTTAAACTCAATACCTAAACTGTATTTTCTTGAAAAACCTCTTATTTTAAGCTCTAATAGATGTTTAAAGCTCTCATTTACATTATAAATATCCACAGCACTAAAATCAAATCCCAATACCATATAACTACTTGCCTCTTTGGTTCGATTATTTAAGATATAGGTATCTTTAAAAATAGCCTCAAACTCATCTTTAAATCCTATATCATAATAGGCTTCAAGCATAGCAATTAGTAAAG
>JAMOOP010000055.1 GCA_027065385.1 Campylobacteraceae bacterium
CCATATAGTCATTTATATCACTTTTAAGGACTGATATTCTTTCATACTCATTAAGATATATTTTTTCAACTTTGGCACTTCTCCAGAACCTTTCAATACAGATATTATCAGTAGCTCTACCTTTACCATCCATCGAAATAATTATGCCATTATCTTTTAATGTTTGCATATGAATATAGCTTGTATATTGAGAACCTTGATCTGTATTAAATATTTCAGGTTTACCGTAGAGCGATAGTGCTTCATCTAAAACTCCCATCACTAAATCTGTATCCATAGTATTTGATATTCTCCATGATAGCACAGCCTTAGAATACCAATCAATAATAGCTGCCATATAAACCATACCGCCTTTAATTTTAATATAAGTTATATCTGTACTCCATACTTGATTGGCTCTAGTTATCTCTAGCCCTCTTAACTTATATGAATATTTAGGATGTTGTTTATCTGCCCAGCTTGTATTTGGTGGTCTTACAGCAAGAACTGCTCTTAATCCTAACTCTTTACGGTATGAGAGTACAGTATTAGGGCTAATACTAAAACCATCCTCAAGGAGTTGATGATAAACTTTCATATATCCATAGCTTGGTATCTCCTCAAATACTTTTTTAATATGCTCTTTAATCGCATTTTTAGCAGGATTTACCATAGGTGTATAAAATAAATTACTTCTATTGTAGTTAATTAGTTCACATTGCTTTACAACTGATAACACTTTGTCTTCACCTCTATCAATCAACTCTTTTTTATAGCTAGAGTCCAAGCTCTTTAACTTTCCCACTGCCCAATCCTTCTCAACTGTTAATCTTCCAACAGTCTTTGCGTACTCATCTAGTTTGGCTTGAAGTTTAGCATTCTCTTCTTTATACTCTTTTACAGCTTTAGCTGATTCCATAGCCACCTCTGCATTCTCTAAAAATATCTTTTTCCAATTTTGAAGATTTTTTGGATTTATATTATTTGCACTCGCTATCTCATTTAGAGTTTTATCCTCTTTTAAAACTTCAAGTACCAATTTAGTTTTAAACTCTGCACTATAAACTGTTCTTTTTCTACTCATATTCTTACCCTCTCTTTTATTGTCTAATTTTACCATTTTTAGGAATTAGACTTTTGAAAATATTGTTTGATTTTTCTGGGGTAGTATAAAACATAATATTATTATAAATACTATCATCAATTTGTAATCTTACACTTCTCATCTCTTAAACTCCTTTATTGATTAATTCTGAATATTATACTACATTCAATTTAAAAACTAAAAATATAGCAATAAACAAAACCATATAACCAATCATCATAGATAAATTATACTTTTTACTCATATACTTAAAACTTAAAATCTGCATAACACTAGAGTATAAAAAAAGACCTACAAAACTAGCAAATCCAGCACCAACTATACCATATATTGGGATTAAGTACCAATTTAGTAAAGCATTAGTCCCAAAAGAAAAAGCAGATAAAAATGGATAAAACCATACTTTTTTATGATACCCTAAAATAAGAGATGGGATTTTGTAAAACCCACCCATCATAAAACCAGCCATAACAAAAGGCATCACATTTGATGCCCCGCTATATGAATCTGTTGAGAACAAATGAACTATAAGAGGACTTAATAATGCTAAAACTAAAGTGATTATAACTAAACCAATATAATACTTATATGAAAAACTTTCTAACTCTTTTATAGCTTTTTCATAATTGCTATTCATATCTGTATATACTTTTGGTAAAATTGCTTGAGATACAGCTTCATAAACCATACTAAGTCCTTGCCCCAACATATAACCTAAAGTATAGATTCCAACTGCACTATCACCTATATAATATTTTATAAAGATTCTATCAAGGTAAATAAACATCACATTTTGAAAAGATGCTATGATACCCGGTAAAGCTAGTAAAAAAGTCTCTTTTGCCATAAGCTTATTAAAAGTAAATTGTAATCTAAAAAGGTTCTCTTTTGAAAATTCTCTAATCAATGTAAATACATTTAGAAAATAGCCTAGCCCCTGCCCTGACATCCTACCTAAGATATTTAGATTAAAATAAGATATAAAAAGAAATGACGAAAAATGATTTATAAAAGTTTGAAAAATATTATGTTTTAAAACTGAGTTTGATTTATGTTCATTGTATAAAACTCTAGTAAGGAAACTAACATAAACAGCAAATATACCCGTAATTATGGTAATCATATATATATTTTGAGTGTTTGGTGCTACCCAATTAGATATAGAATCTTTAAACAGCATAGCAACTAAAAATACAAATAAAG
>JAMOOP010000056.1 GCA_027065385.1 Campylobacteraceae bacterium
AAATATTAATAAAATCTCAAAAAAGTGAAACTGCCGTTGCCTTTAGTGCAGGAGTAGTCCCTTGCCCTGGAGTGATGACTATTGTACTTTTTTGTATAGTTTTAGGTCATTATACATTAGGGATTTTAGCAGCTATCGCTATGAGTATCGGTATGGGATTAACTATCTCTTTAGCTGGAATATTTTCTATCGCTTTAAATAAAAAAGCGGGTGGATTTATGGAGGGAAGAACTTATATTTTAGAGATGATTGGGGGCGGATTGATTCTTTTACTTGGGTTGTTTTTGTTGATGGGGAGTTTATAATTATTGATTTTAAACCCTTCCCTCATACAAATCAAAAATAGGAAAAACTAACTCATAATCGTTCCACTCTATCTCTCTGTATTTAATAAAACGAAGTTAATCTAAATTAGTAAAACCATTTTTATTTCTGGTTGGATTTTTTTTTTCTTTTGCTTAGAAGTATTTATTATTTCAGGTATTATATCTTTATCTAATTTTAATTTATCAACTATATTTTTTACTAATTCAAACCATTTGATAATATCTTTAGTCTTTATATTTGTATTATCTAAAATATAAGCTGGGTGAATTGACTTATTTCGTATATCTTTTAAATTATAGAACAGATTATCTTCATACTTTATATCAAATCGTTCTTTAATCTTTGACAATTTATTCCATGTTGAAGTATTTCCTATATTACTATTGCTATTGTCATTTCTCCAACATGCTACATATTTTTTAGGTCCATGAGGTTCATCTTTATCTTCCTTTTTTTCTAAAATATAATAAGTACATATTGTTTCAATACATTTATAAATAGATTGTATTGCGAAAATATAATTATCAGGCATATTACTATTTAAAACTTTAAAAACTATTTTTATTACTTGTTTAATTTCATTGATTTTTTCATCATCTAATTTTAAAAAGTCAAATTCTTCCATCTCCTTTTGAATTTGATAAACATCCATCAAATACTTCCGCTCAATCCCTCTCTCAATCAAAACCCCAAGCTTCTCAAATCCATCATTAAAAGATTTATACTTATCATCAGGTGCATCTTTTTTAACATACCCTAAAATACCCTCATCACGAATATTATCCAAGATTGAGCTATCATTTGAAGCACTAAACATAATGACTTGAATACTAGGATTAAGTTCTTTAATAGCTTTTAGAATCTTAATACCAGTAATATCTTCAATCTCATCTTTATTAGCATCTTCTTTTAAAAGCCGTAAATCTAAAAGTATGATATTAGGTGCATTTTTTTCAATATATACTTCAAGAGACTTTTTTATACTATCAAATTCTTTGTATTTGTTTCTCAATAATTCAAATGTTATATTTGGATAGCTCTTTGTCATATATGTTTTAACTATTCTATTCCAACCATTTAAACCCTTATCATCTATAAATAGTAATGTTCCTGTTAGATTTTTATTTTCTTCAATTATTCCTTCACTCTCATCTAAAATATATTTTTGTTTAAGATATTTAAAATAAAGCATAGATGACATTTTTTTTCTATTTTTTTCTATTGTCTTATTATTTTCTATACCAAGAAGATAAGCCCACCGTTCAATAGCCCACTCATTAGCGATACTATGACTCGTAGAGTTTTCAGGAGGTGCAACTGTTATTAAATCTAAAAAGTGAGAATTAAACTCACTCTCTTCTAATGGTTTGAAATCTTTTGTTTGAAATTTTTTGATGGCTTCGGTTGTATTTGGGATTAGGTAGATGTTTTTTGTGAATAGGATTCTTGCTATTGGGTCTATTTTATTGAGAATATCTCTTGTTGTATCACTTAAAATAACAATAGGAACAAATCGTTTTTCTTTGAGTTCTTTAGATAGTCTAATATGGTATGCGAGTATTATTCCGTGAAGTTCTAAGTAGTTTGAGGAGAGGGTATCTTTTATATAGAGAGTAGAAAAGTCGTGTTTGAGGAGTAGTTGAGGGATTATTACAGTGGAGATATATTTATCTATATTATCAGTGGCTTTAAATTTTATATGATGATGACAATAGTTTTTATATATACTATTGTCATTATCTATGAGGAGATTATTCATTGTCGATATACTCCTCTATGTAGGTATCTATACTGTTTTTTAGTTTTATAATCTCTTCTCGATATACCCCACCCCAATCCTTTAAAAACTAAAATTCAAGAGTTGAGAGATAGAATCATCTAAATCCCATCTATTATTGATTAGTTGTTCTTGTATAGATTTTGCACCATTAAGGTGTAAAATATTTAAAATAATA
>JAMOOP010000057.1 GCA_027065385.1 Campylobacteraceae bacterium
AGCAAGGATTGGAGCAAGGATTGGAGCAAGGATTGGAGCAAGGATTGGAGCAAGGATTGGAGCAAGGATTGGAGCAAGGATTGGAGCAAGGATTGGAGCAAGGATTGGAGCAAGGATTGGAGCAAGGTCGTGAAAAAGAAAAATTTGAGATAGCAAAAAATCTTTTAAAAGTTGGCTTAGATGTAGAAAGTATAGCTTTATCAACAGGCTTGACAAAAGAGATAGTAGAAACATTATAGGAACTGCAAACTTGTTAATGACCGATGTTAAAAAAATATGAGAAGTATTAAATATATACTTCTTTTATTATTTTCTTTTTTTCTTAGATTAGAGGCTCAAAATCTAAGCTCTTTAAATTTAGCACAAGATAGATACTGGCTCAAACTTCTTCATTTTCAAAATGGAAAATCTACTATTAATAATCAAGATTTTTTTTTATCTTCTAAGGGTAAAGAAGATGCTCAAGTAGAACTAATCCAAACAATCACTCAATTTAAAAATACTCCAAATCTAGTATGTAAATATCCTGCACGTTATAAATGGCTTTCTTCAAAAATTAATCTTACTATTGAAAAACAAAATTGTGAAGAGTTAGAAACTTTTTTAAAACCAAATTTTCATATAATTAGTATTGTTTTTACCTCTCAAAGATATGATTCTCCTGCTTCTGTTTTTGGACATACTCTAATGAAAATAGAAACTAATACAATTCCCTATGCGATAAATTATTCAGCCAAAATACCAGAGAATACAAACTCTTTTATTTATGCTTATAAAGGGTTAAATGGTCATTATAAAAGTAGTTATAAGTTTATACCTTTTAGTGTCAAAGATTATGAATATCGTTCGGGAGAGTTTCGAGATCTATTGAGTTTTACTTCGAACCTTAATAAAGATGAAATTAATAATCTTATGTTACATTTTTACGAGATTAAAGATATAGAGGAAGATTACTATTTTTTATCGCATAATTGTAGTTCTGAACTTATTAAGTTAATAGATATGGCTAAATATAATAGTAATTTAGTAAAAGATTTAGATATTCTTGTTATCCCTATCGACATTGTCTATCTTTTAGAAAAAAATGATTATATAACAGATATAAGTAATCAAAACTCAAAACTCAAACAGTTTTATCACACTATAAATAAACTCTCAAAAAAAGAGAAAGAGATACTCTTTAAAATAGTAAATCATAACTATTTTGTAAATAACTTAGCAAAAGAGAAGGGCTTAACTGAGCATTCTAAAGAGTTGATTATCCAAGCTGGAATTACTTATTTTGAAATAAAATCAACGAAAGAGAGTTTAGAACAAAAATCTATCTATCCATTTTTAAAGTTAATTCAATTATCTTTGAAGTCTAATAATAAATTAAAGATTGATACTATTACTAAACTTGATAAAAATCCAATCTCAAATAAATTTCATAAACTATATGCAGGTATAAATAACAGGAATGAAAAGTTTTTAGGATATAGATATTTATATAGAAATAGATTTGATTTAGTAGATGATATTCAAAAAAATGGAACAGTAGAGCTTTTTGATATTTCAGTTAAAGAGAAAGGTAAAAACTTCTCTTTAGATTATTTGACCTTAGTAAATTTAGAAGCGATGCCTATATCAAATATCTTTTTTCAAGAGAGTATAAATAAAATTAAAATAGGTTTTAAAAGAATTTTTGAAGATGATAATCTTTATGGATATTTTGATTATGGATTAGGATATAGGTATCAGTTTAATAAATATTTTACGTATCAAGGTTATCTGAAAACAGGAGCTTATTTTCATAAAGAAGATATATATTTAGCATCGGCTGAATTTAGTTTAGAGTATTATTATAATCATAAGATTATGAGTGAATTGAAATTGGAAATGAATTATTATACGAATGGTTTTAAGAGAGATACTCTTTATTTTAATAACTCTATTAAATTGTTTTCAGATATAACATTTAGTATGAATTTTATTCATATAAGAGAGAAAGAGAGTTATTGTGAGGTGAAGCTTTTTTTAAATTTGTTTTTTTAAATGGATATATTACTTTGATAGCTGACATTACGATAATTAAGAAAAGAATATTCATCCATAAGTTATAAATCTGCTTGTTATGTTTTATTTACAGTTTAATAGACTTCTTGCAAAACTAAAAATATAGTAAAATACAATATGAGAAAAATAGATAAATTCAAAGATATAGATGAAGCTACATTTAAAAGAGTTGTAGGTGTAAAAAGTACAACATATAAAGTG
>JAMOOP010000058.1 GCA_027065385.1 Campylobacteraceae bacterium
TTAATATATTTATTTACCTCAACCCATATAAAAAGAGCATGACTTATAATCCCAAAATATTGTGCAACTGTTATCCAATACGCATCACTTTTATCAACTGCTTGTCCAACTTTATGGATATTTGCTAGTTTTAATACAATAAAAAAATGTGCTATAAATGAAAGAACCATTCCTACTATTAAAATATAATGGTTTACAAATGTACCTATCAGATAAAAAACAGAAGCTACTGCCGAAAGATAAAAAATATTTTTATAATACTTTGCACTTATAACATCACTTTGGCAAAACCGTGGAAATGTTGTGAAGAGAAAACCTGTAAACATATTGGTAAATACAAGAAAAATCAGCGAATATGTATGAAAATTTAAACTCTCTGTTGTAAGAGCAACAATACCCTTATAACTCAGTGCAAAAATCAGCATCATTACAATAGCATTTATAATCCCTAATAGGAAAAATGGTTGGTGGGGTTGGGATAGGAAGTAGTTAGTTTTTTTCATTTTTAAGCCTTTTTATATTTTTAATCTTTTTATAATTCATCTATTTTCTCCCACTCAAACTTACTTATATTTCTTTCATCTTCATCAAAATGTATTCCAACTAAATAAATATCTTTATTTTCATTAAGATACTTACGAGAATAATCTTTAGTTTTAATCTGTTCAAGAGCATTATATTTATCTCCCATCTTAAACTCTATGATATAGATAAGATTGTTTATTTTCAGAGTTAAATCTATTCTACCTTTATTGGTCACATCTTCACCTATTATATCTATCCCTAAACTTTGAAGATATATATAGATAACACTTGCATAATATCCCTCATAGTGTAAAATATTGTTCTTTGTATAGTTGTTATAAGGGATTGATGCAAACATTGAGATTAAAGATGTTTTAAAATCTTCTATCTGTTCATCGCATAAAGCATCATAAAGATTATCTTGATGTTGAAGTTTCTCTATTTTTTGTTTGGTCATAAAATCTATCAAAATATCATTCAAAGAGTTTTTAACTTCCATATTTGGTAACTTTAGTTTATAGGATATTCTATCTCTTCGATCTATTATCATCTTATCAATAGTTAAATATCCTGCTTGATATAAAATAACTTCTATATCAATATTTTCTATATCGAAACTATCAATAAGTTTTTTATCTACTACTAAATTTGATAGTTTTGGTAAAAAATAGTTATTTTTCTCTATAAGTTTTATCAAAAATGTTGGCGTTCCTGTTACAAACCAATAGTTATCAAATAGAAACTCATTTTTAATAAAAAGCAGTAAATCAAAAGGGTTATAAACATCATCTTTTAAGAAGTTATAACCGTTATACCAACGCTTTACTTTTTCTAAATCTACACCTTGAAGATAGGGTAAAAAAGTTGTTTGGACATCGTTTTGAGTATAGCCACATATATTTCCATAATGTTTATTTAGACTAATATCTTCAAGCATATTTAAACCACTAAAAATACTAGCTTTAGAAAATTTAGAAACACCTGTTAAAAATACAAACTTTAAAAATGGGTCACTTGCTTTTAAAACAGTATATAAACCTTTAATAATTTCTCTATTCTCTTTTGCTATCTCCATCTGGTCTAAATTATCTAAAATAGCTTTATCATACTCATCTATTAAAACTACCACTTGTTGATTATATTTTTCATAAGAGAGTTCAATAAGCTCTTTTAAACACAGACCAATATCATTTATATCATAGCACTCTACACCTAAGCTTTTTTGATTAGATCTGAGAATCCATCCTATATGTTTCTTCAAAGCTTCAGGAGAGCGTAAATCTCCAAAAAAATCTATTTTAATAACTGGATATTTAACTTCCCAATCCCATTTATCATAAATATTTAAACCCTCAAAGAGTGTTTTATTCCCTTGGAAAATATTATGTAAAGTATCTAAAAATAGTGACTTTCCAAATCTTCGTGGACGAGATAAAAATATGTATTTACTCTCTTTAGTGATTAAATCATAAGCAATATCTGTTTTATCTATATATAAATAATCTTTCTTTATTATCTCAGAGAATGTTTGTATACCTATTGGTAGTTTTTTTAAGGTTTGCATTTTGTATCCTGTTTTTACTATCTCTTCTGCATCAACATCAAAGCAACTTCCTTAGCATGATAAGAGATAATAATATTCGCACCTGCTCTCTTAAACGCTATCATAGTCTCCATAACAACTCTATCATAATCTATCAAATCATTCATACCTGCAAGTTT
>JAMOOP010000059.1 GCA_027065385.1 Campylobacteraceae bacterium
TTTATCACTGTTACTGTTTATTCTTATCTCAAATGAGCCAAAGATACCATCTTCCCCTTTTTTTTGTGGTTTTGAACTTATTTTATCCGTTTGCGTTGGAGCATCCAAGAGTTTAGCTGTTACTTCGCTTATCATTTTGTAACTCTTTTATTATCTTTTTGTTAATATTACTTCTTTTGCCATTCATCCGACATGAGAAAACATGAATTATATTCAAAATATCATCTATCATCTCTTGTTCATCTGTTTTTTTATCACTTTGATTTATAATCTCAATTTTCACATCATGTATTTTAAATATTTTTTCTATTAATTCATAAACTTCATATTGTCTCTGTAAATCATCCTTTTGATGTTTTGATGATACTTTAATATAACCTAAATTAATTCTATCCTCTTTTTTTATGGTTATCTCTTGAAGAATTCGATCAAGTTGTTTATCATCATAATATCTATGACCACCTTTACTGACATATTTCGATTTTAGCTTATCTTCTTTGTCCCAAGTTCTTAATGTGTGTACAGTAATTCCTAATTTTTTTGCAAATTTACCTATTGAATACATATAGCGTATTATAGCTTTAAAATCTCAAATTATCAATAGTGTTTTTTAGTTTTATATAGATTTATTGTAACAGTTGTTTACCTTTATGGGTATCCAAATATTTGGATAATGGTGGACACCCACAAGGGGATGTCCCTACATTTTCAATATACAAAAAACAACTGTCCACTACCTCACACACAAAACATAATCCGTATCCGAATGCAGATACCCATAGTCATCACCATAACTGAAATCGACAACCCACGCACTAGACAAAGCATTTTTATAAGTTGTAGCACTCCAATACCAACTACTTTTTACACTAAAATAGTCCGTATCAATAGCCAGTTTATACTTTGTTCTATCTGCTAAATAGTATAACTCCTCTTCTGTTGGTAATCTCCAATCACTATACCCATCTAATGAAAGATTACTACAATACTCTTTTGCATCACTCCAATTCATTTTATTACTAGAACCTGATTTCTGCCAAATAAGCCCTGTGTAGTTATCTTTAACTGTATTGGTACTATTTTTACTATAACTTCTTTTTCCTCTATATATAAGTGAATTCCACTCACCTTTTCTTCTTTTTTCACTATTTACTTTTTCACTCTTAATAGGTCTATCTCTATAAACAATCCTTTCAATAACTTGTGGTGTTGGTGTTGGTGTATAGGTTGGTGTAGGCTTAGTAAAATAGAAAACCTCTCCATTTGTCTCATCATTAATAATAGGTTTTTGACCCTCTTTAATTAAATCTCTCTTAACTGCTAAAAAAATATCATTAAGTTTCATAGAACTTTGTGCATACTTTAAAAAACTTTTTCTAAAATCTCCACTATCAGAAGCAGTCTCTTTTGAGGCTGTAGAGTAAACCAAATAGATACCCTCTGCACTAATATTTTGAATAGAACCACCTCTACCAATAGGAGTTCTACAAGCATCAAGCATAGCAATATTTAGACCATGATTTATCTCATCTACTGTACTTAAAATATCATTAAAAGAGATAGCATCACGGTCATAATCTGTAACTCTTATTAAAGTGCTATCATTAACAGGAACTAAATAGTTTGTAATATCACCTGTCTTTCGACTCTTATCTTGACTCGCATGTCCTGCATAATAGATAACAGATACACTCTTTCTATCTAAGCTAGAGATAAATTCATTAATTTTTCTACTCATAGTCTCTCTATTGGCATTTTCAGCATAGATAACCCTAAACCCTCTATTTGTAAAAAAATCCCTTACAACCCTTGCATCAGGTACTGCATTTGTTAATCTTGGATTTTTTTGATAATCATTATTTCCAATTACAAGTGCAACCCTTGGAAAACTTTTTACTGTATCATTATATACTACCTCCACATCACGAGTGGCATAATTTGAGCCACCTCCTCTTGTTGTTGGACTGTTAACACACGAGGTTAAAAACAATAATCCAATTATAACCATTGCCTTTTTATACATTTTCATCTCCTAATATATTCGTAGGGATACCCCTTGTGGGTATCCATTATCTTTTATATCCATTATCATTTTTTATATCCATTGTCTTAAATATTTATCTCAATAGTAGCAAAAAATAATGATATTTAAGAAATAAAGCTATAAATATACTCCTACTTTAATCTATATATAATAAAAAAACGCTATAATTTCATATATTATAACAAAAAA
>JAMOOP010000060.1 GCA_027065385.1 Campylobacteraceae bacterium
AATACCTATTTTATCAGCAATATTTCTCATAGATTCAACAGTTTGTTCAACTGCTTTTCCACCATCTTTAGCCATAGCAGAACTTTTAGTAGATATTTCATTTGTTTTTCTAGCATTATCAGCATTTTGGCTAATACCACCCGCCATCTCTTCAATAGCAGCAGTAGTTTCTTCTAAAGAGGAAGCTTGTTGAGTTGCACCAGTAGAGAGTGATTGGGCGGCACTACTTACCTCTTCAGAAGCAGAAGAGATCTGTTGGACAGATTCATTAACACTTAATAGAGTAGAGTTTAAATTATCAATAGTTTTATTGATAGCAACTTTAAGTTGTTCATAATCCCCAGGAAGATCAACATCTATTTGATAGTTTAAATCTCCGTTAGAGAGTTTTTGGAGTGAATTATCCATAGTTTCAATAACATAACTAAGATTTTGACTCATAGAGTTAATAGAATTTTTAATAGGAGCATAACCACCTTTAAAATCACTTTGTATCTCATATTCTAAATGTCCATCATCTAAATTATGAAGAACAGTAGCAATTTCATTAGTAACAGATTCTATACTAGAGATAGTATCATTAATGGCATCTTTAGCACGAGCATAGTTTCCTGTATAGTCGCTATCTATTTTTGCATTTTTAAAATCCCCATTTGAAAGATAAGTAAGTCTATGAATTATTTCATCAAAGATTATATTTTCTTCATCAAATTTATGAGATATAGATTCTATGTTTTCATTTATCTCTTTTGCCATAGACCCTATCTCATCCATATTTTTAATATCTATGATATTTGGATGTTCTTGTTCTTTATTGAGGTAGCTAAAAAAACTGTTTAATCCATTTTGTAGGTTTTTCAATGGTTTAATCACTATTGCATTTATTACAATTAAAATAGTAATAAACATAATAAGTAAAATAGATATAAACACATAAGAACTTGTTAGCATTACTTTACTTGAATTTGCTATATTTTCGACATCTTTATTATTTTTACCAATCAGAAATAATCCAACAACTCTTCCCTTAAAATCTATAATTTTCTCTGAAGTATAATAATATTCATTAGAAACAAAAATTTTATTTTCTATTAGTTTGTCTATATCTATTAATTTTGCATCATTATAAAAATGCTGGTTTATATATTTTTGATTTATCATATATTTATGAAGAGAGACATTTTTTGAAGCTAAAGCACCTTGTATTGCAAACTGTTTATCCATTAATACTAACACCTCATTACCATCTTTTTTTGATTTTGAAACAATATCGTTAAAGCCTTTCATTACCTCTACAGAACCTAAGTAGGATGAATTTCGGATAATAGGAACAATAGAACGAAGAACCATTCCACCTTTACCAATCTCAATTGTATTTATTGTATTTTTAGTTACTTTAATAGTGTTTAATGTATTTCTAAATGAGCTTAAATTATCACCTTTTTTATGAGACCAACTTCTTATAAATGAGTGTGTATCCGCTGTATGTATATGAATTTTTACATTACTATTGTTTAGGGTATTTTTAAAAAAAGGGATAATCTCCTTTTTTAATAATGTATCTACAACTGTTACATCATTTGAGATAAGTGAATCTTGAATAATAGTATTTTTTGCAATCAAAGTAGCTTGTACTAATATAGAAGTATATATTGTTTCAACTCTTTCTTTAGTGTTATTTATCATACTTACTCTTAAATCATTAAAATCTTTTTCCGTAATAGAGGAAGATATGTTATATAAAAGTGTAAAAGCGATAATAGATAAAAATAATATCAATGAGGTGATATAAACAGTAAGCTTTTTTAATAATGACATCTGATTAAACATAAAGAGTTCCTAAAAGTTTTTTATTATAGTAATAATAGTTAATAACTATGGAGTAAGTATGGAGTTTAAAAAAGTGTTAGATAAGTATGAAGCTCTGTATTAAATACAGAACTTCTGAAGATAAGGAGTTAAAATTGAACGAAGTTAGAGTTAGAGTCTAAAGAAGATGGAGTTTCAGTAACTTTAGATGGAGTATGTTTACTAATTGGAGTATTAGTTTTAATTTTAATTTTAGTTGTAGTTGTATGATTAAGACCATCAAGTTTAAAGAACCCAACAAGTTCTTTAAGCTGTTCAGCTTGAGAACTCATCTCTTCTGAAGCACTAGCTAACTCTTCAGAAGCAGAAGCATTTTGTTGAGTAACTTGGTCAAGAGAGGTCATAGCA
>JAMOOP010000061.1 GCA_027065385.1 Campylobacteraceae bacterium
AAATCATAACTATTCTAGCTAGAAATAGACAAAAACAGAAGTTAAGGACACTATCAAAAAGATATAAGAAATTAGTCAATAAAATTAAATCTTATCTAAAAAATGAGATAAATAGAACTATTAATAATATAGTTAAAAATAATAATGGAAAAAAACAAAATGCAGATATAAACGCTTCTAAAAATATTCTAGCTAGAAGTTCTAGCCAACTTAAAGATATTTTTGCTAAGAAATCGTTTATTCTTGATAAAATTGTTTTAAATTTTATTGAGCGACATTTGGTTGTGTTACTTTATATTTTAGAAAAAAAGAACTTTTCTTTATCTAAAATTAAAGATACTTCATCTCTGATGAAGTATAATAACAACTTACGCTACAATAGTTTAGCTAACACTTTAACCTCAAATTCCTATATGTCAAATTATCTAAATGGTAATTTTCTAAAAAACAGTTAGGATTTTTAGGTGAGGTGAAACTTGGGATATGGAAAAATCATAAATAGAGCTAAAAATCCTATTTTCTATGATTTTCCATTGAAAAAGATACTATCCTTTATATTACTATCTAGTTATAGATATATCGTAAGGGTGTTCTTGGTCTATAAGTGTCTCTTCAAATTGACCTCCATTAATTGCTTTTGCATTATCCATAAGTACAGGTACAAATAGAAGTGAAACAAATACAGCAGCTACTGTTCCAGAGATTAAAGCAACTCCTAATCCTCCAAAGATTGGGTCACTAGCTAGAAGTGCTGAACCTAAAATAATAGCAATTGCTGTTAACATAATAGGTTTAGCTCTAGTTGCAGCTGCTACTGCAATTGCCTCTTTTTTCTCCATACCATGCTCTGCCATAAGACTCATAGCAAAATCTATAAGTAAGAGTGAGTTTCTTGAGCTAATTCCCATTAAAGCAATAAATCCAATAAGGGAGGTTGCCGTTAAAAAGAATGTCTGTTCTGTTACTTGGTCAGCTACCCAGTGACCTACAATTACACCAATAAGAGATAAGAATGAACCAATTAAAATAATTCCACTAATACTAAAGCTCTTATAATAAACAACTAGTAAGAAGAAGATAAGAACAAGAGCTGCAATAAAGGCAGCTCCTAAGTCTCTAAATGTATCAAGTGTTACTTTCATCTCTCCGTCCCATCTAAGTAAGAACTTTTCTCCAGTTTTTTTATCTGTAAGATATAGGTCAAACATATATGTACTAAAACTTGCTTTTTCTACTATATAGTTTTTAGAGAATTTTTCTATCATTTTATCTCTAGCATCAAGTAGAGGATATACTTGTGAGACCATATCAGTTTCAGCTATAACATTAATAGTTCTTTTTAAATCTTTGTGCATAATCATAGGTTCTGATTTTACTTTTACAATATCAACAACCTCTGTTAATGGAACCATCATACCTTTTTGGTTCATAAGATTAAGAGATGTAAGTTTTGAACGAATAGCATCATGACTACTGTCACTTAATCTTTTGGTTTTATCACTTAATATTAAAAATATAGGAATTTGGTCAGAGTGATTTTCAGAGTTTTTTGTAGCAATTACCATTCCTTCAAATGCTAAGTAGAGAATATTATTAATCTGTTTAATAGCTAATCCACTTCTTGCTACTTTATCTATATTTGGAACAAGTTTATATTTATCATAAATATCATCTGCCATTACATCAATATCAACCAATCCTTTAGTATCTGAGAGTATATTTGCCACCTCTACAGCTAACTCTCTACTTTGAAATATATTATCTCCTTGAACCTCTAAAACAATTGATGCTAAAGTTGGAGGACCAGAAGGTTGTTCTATAAGTTTAATAGTTGTCCCTTCTATAATATTTCCACACTCTTTATCAATAATAGGTCTAAGTCTCTGTGTCATAAGAAATGATGGTTCGACTCTTGTATGTTTATCTGTTAGATTTACTGAAATCTCTGCTACATTTTCAGTTCTTTTCATACTAGCACCTTTTACAAGACCTGCATAATCTAAAGGAATACCTTGACCATAAAAGAGTGAAATATTTTTAATCTCTTTCTCTTTTTTTAAGATATTAGTAATACAACTTGTAACTTTTTTAGTCTGTTCAATAGAACTAGCTGTTGGTGCATCTACATAAATAGAGTAAGTATTATCACTTTTACCAGGTAGCATTTTGGCTAAAACTAATTTTGTTGGAAACATCAGTAATGATGCAAAAAAAGCAACAGCAGTTAAAATAATTACTAAAGTTTTTTTAACTCTACTTTTTATTATACTATGAACAAAATTTTCAAATTTTTTCATTAACTCCCCTCCTTATCTTTTCCATCATCTTTTCTCTTTTTATGATGATGCTTATGAGTTGGTTTTTTTAAAAGCTTAAGACTTAAATATGGTGTAAATATATAAGCTACAATAAGTGAAGCAAATAGTGCAACAGGTACATTGTATGGAATTGGTTTCATAAACGACCCCATCATACCACCAACAAATGCCATTGGAACCATTGTCATAATAATGGCTAGGGTTGCAATATTAGTAGGACCTCCTACTTCATCTGTAGCTTCAACAAGTAACTCTTCCATCTCTTTACTATCTGCCTCATGAGAGTGGAGGTGTCTATGTATATTTTCAATAACAATAATAGCTGCATCAACAAGTAATCCAAGGGATAAAAGGAATGCAAAAAGTGTAATTCTATTCATTGTTTGTCCTGACATATAAGCGATAAATAGAGTAATAGCTAAAATTGCAGGAACAGTAAATGTAACAATAATAGATTCTTTCCAACCTAAAGCAAATACAAGCATAAGTGCAATAATAATAATTGTAATTACTAAGTGGTGCATAAGTTCATTTACTGCTTCATTTGCTCTTTCACCATAATCTCTAGTAACTATATATCCTATTCCCTCTTTCTCAAACTCCGCTTCATGCTCTTTTAACATCTCTTCAACATCTTTAGCAACAAAAACAGCATTTGTTCCTGCTAGTTTTGCTACAGTTAGAGTAACTTGTGGTATCTCTTCTTTAAAAGGATTTGTTATATTATTATCCTCTCTATAAACAAAACCTACATCTTGAAAATTTTGTTTATCAATTCCATTTTCTACTTTTGCAACATCTCTTAAATATATAGGTGAACCCATATAGTTTGCTACCATAACATTTTTAACATCTTCTACACTCTCAATAGCATTAGCAATACCAAAAATAGTTAGTTTCCCATCTTCTGTTCTACCTTTAACATTTGGAACATTAGCAGCTAATGATTGAACAGCCATCATAATTTGTCCCATAGATAGGTGATATGCTGAAAGTTTACCCATATCAACTTCTATATTATACTGCTCCTTATGGTCACCTTTGAGTGTTGTTTTTGCTACATTCTCAATAGCATTAATTTTATGTTGTAGTCGCTTTACCTTTTCAACAAGCTCTGTAGTAGATATGCTAGAACCCTCTTTTTTATAAAGAGCAATAGAGATAATAGGTACATCAATATCTATATCAAAAGGTTTAATAAGAGGTTGCATAACACCTTTTGGCATTTTATCCATATTCTGCATGACTTTATCATAAAGTTTTAGGTTAGAATCCTCTCTATTTTCACCAATATAATACATAACATTAACAATACCAACATTATCCATTGACATACCATAGATATGTTCAATACCCTTAACTTCTCTAAGTCTTTTCTCTAAAGGTTTTACTATAATATTTTCAACTTCAGCAGGAGTAGCCCCAGGCATAGCAACAATAACAGCACCACCAGAAATTGCAATTTGTGGGTCTTCCTCTCTTGGCATAGTTGACAATGCAATCCAACCAAGAGCTAAAAGAACTATTCCTAAGACAGCAGTTAATGGATTTTTTAAAAATCCAATAGCTAATTTTCCTGCTACATCTTTTACTTCATAATGTTTTTTCTTTCCCATTACTGTCCTTTAACTATTCTATTATATGAACACTAGCATACATACCTGGATAGACCGATTTACCTTTGGTATTAAACTTAATTTTCATTTTAAATTTGTGTGTCATTGGGTTAGAGTTTGGAATAATTGAGTATATTTTACCTACTGTTTTAAATCCAAGAGATGGAATAGTAATATCAACTTTTTTACCCATTTTCATAAATTTAATATCATTTTCTGCAATTTCAACCATAACACTAAGTTTACTAAGGTCAGTTAAAATAACACCAGGCATACCAGGAATTGCCATCTCACCAGCATTAAGTTTCTTAGCAATAATAACACCATTATTAGGAGCTTTTAATTTAAGATAGTTATATTGGTTCATAACCTCTTTTTTCATTGCTCTAGCTTGTGCTACCTGTTTTTGTGATATTTTAACCATATCTTTTAGATTTCTAACAGCTAATTGTAAATTTTCAAGTTGAAATTTAGAAACCATACCTTTTTTAAATAATCTCTCATTTCTGCCTAAATTTAAAAGAGTATTATTATATTGATTTTTATTCATTTGAAGAGCTAATTGTGCTTGTGAAATTCCTAACTCTACCTGCTCTTTTTTAGCATCAATCTCTTTTGAATCTATAACATATAGAAGTTGCCCTTTTTTAACAATCTCCCCTTCACTAACTAACATCTTTTTTACAATACCCATATATCGACTTGTAATCATTTTTTGGTTATCTGAAATAACAGAACCACTTAAATTTAACTCTATAGCATCTAAAAAACTAAATGCTAACACTAATACAAATACCAATTTTTTCATATTGTCTCTCCCTGATTAATAATACTTTTAAGTTCAAATACTTTTGTATTTCTATCGTTTTTTGCTGTAAGAAGTTTTAGTAAAACTTCAAGTTGTTTAGACTGTTTAATAAGAACATCAGATATAGATTTTACACCCTCTTTATACTCTTCTTGATATGTTTCATATACTTTTTGAGCAAACTCTAGCTGTTTTTCTAAACTCTCTATATCAGCCTCTTTACTCTGAATTTCAGTTAAAGTCTTTCTTACTTTTAAACAAATACCTTTTTTAGCTAAATTTACCTGTTCTTGAACTTTTAGATATTCAGTCTTTGCTTTTTCTAAATTATTTTTATTTATATTTCCATCAAAGATATTCCATTTAGCTTGAACTCCTATTGTATAGAAATCTTTATTAAAAAATTGATTTAATGGAGTATTATCAGCACTACCATACTCTGCCATTGCTCCAACCTCTGGTAAAAGATTAGACTCTTGAACTTTAATTGCCATATTTGTGATTTTTAGACCAAGTTTTGCTTTTTGTATATCTAAATTACTCTGTTGAACTTCCTCTTTTACAATCTTTGGTATTGGTGGAGTTGCATTAATAGTCTGAATTGATTTTACATCTTGATTTAATAAAAAGGATAGATATTGATATGCTAATTTTTGATTAAATGAAGCCTGACTTAACATACTTTGAACTTCTGATTTTCTAGCTTGAACTTCAAGTTGGTCTATCTCTTTTGCATAACCCTCTTCTCGCATACTAGCTACAATCTCTTCTAATCTATCTATATTAGAGACTATACTACTAAGATTAATAAGATACTCATCAACTAAAGATATATCATAAAATGTTTTAGTTGTTTGAAATATTTTTTCATTTAGAAGTTTTTTTGTATCGAGTTTACTCATATTAATTAAAGATTTGGTTATTTTTCTATACTGCTCTAATTTTCCACCTGTATATAAAGGAACCATATAGTTTAGTGTTGTTTGAAAATGGTTTCTAGCACTTGGATTATTTAGATTATTTGGTGGGTCAGAGTACATTCGTCCAGCTGCAGCCATATCTCCATTTTGTGCAGCTCCCATATTGTTCATAAACTCTTCTGCTCCAAAATCTCCAAATGTAGCTTCACGGCTTTTTAGTTTAAAGCCAAAAACATTACCTGCATCATTAGAGTAAGCATCTTTTACTGTAATATCAAATTTACCAAGAGCATGTCCCTTTGCAACCATAGCCTCATACTCTTTTATCTGCTCTGTAAATTTAGATATTTTTAACTCTAAATTATCTTGTTTCATTAAATCTAACGCTTGATTTAAAGATAAGTTCTCTAATCCCTTCTTCTCGTTTGCTTCTGCTGTATTAAATAACAGCAATAGCAGTAGAAAAAATATCAAATATTTTTTTATTACCACTATTATCCTCCTTAGTTTTATTGGAATTTTACACTATCTTTAGCCAAATAACTATTAAATTGATAGCTTTAAGTAAAAATAATTATACCTATAATTGTTAATTGAATAATTAATTTTGATATTTATCATAAAAAAGTGAATAAAAAAGAGGATTTTTATCAAAAATACTCACTAAAAAACTTAGTGAGTATTTAAAAAAATATTTAAATAGAGACATGAGTTACACTGATACAGGTCTCTAAATCAGATAACTCTTTAATAAGTTTTTCGCTAATATCACCATCAACTTTAACAACTGCTAAAGCTTGTGATTTTTTATTTCTCCCTAATCTAAAGTCAGAAATATTTAGATTATTACTAGATATAATGTGTCCTACATCACCAATAACACCTGGCACATCGGTATTTCTAAATAGTATCATTTTACCTTTTGGCTCTAAGTCTAACTGATACTCATCAATCTCTATAATTCTTTGTGTATCAGAACCTAGAACTGTACCACTTATTTTAAAAATAGAGTTAGTTGTAGTTAATCTAATAGTAATTTTATTAGATAGTCCAGAGTTATTTATTTGACTCTCTTTTTCTATCTCTATTCCTATATCATTAGCTACAAATTCAGCATTAACATAATTTACACTATCTTCAAGAGACTCTCTTAAAATTCCAACAGTAGCAAAAGTAGTTAGTGAATTAATATGTTCTGACACTTCACCCTCTGTTACTATTTTAATCTTTTTAATTTTATCTCTTGTAGCTTGTGCTGACATGTGACCCATTTTCTGAATAAGTTCAAGATATGGTTTTAAGAAATTAGGTAAATTGCTCTCTTTAATAGGCAAGTTTAAAGCATTAGGGTAGGCAATACCTTTTGCACTTGCTATTGCATTTTCAGATGCTTGTATTGCAATATTTTGTTGAGACTCTTTTGTATTTGCACCCAAGTGAGGAGTAACTGTTACATTATCTAAATCTAAAAGTGGGTGAGAGGTTGCTGGTTCTTTATTAAATACATCAATTCCTGCCATTGCAATTTTACCACTTTTAAGACCCTCTAAAAGAGCATCTTCATCATACAATCCACCTCTAGCACAGTTAATCAAGATTACACCATCTTTCATTTTGGCTATCTCTTTAGAGCCAACCATTCCTATTGTCTCTTTTGTTTTTGGTGTATGAATTGTAATAATATCACAAGCTAAAATATCATTAAAATCTTTTGTATAGGCAATATCAAGGTCAGTAGCTTTACATGGGTCAATATATGGGTCATAAGCAATAACTTCCATCTCAAAAGCTTTAGCTCTTTTTCCAACACGAGAACCAATATTACCAAAGCCAATAATTCCAAGTTTTTTATCTTTAAGTTCAGTACCATACCAATCTTGTCTTCTCCATACTCTATCAACTTTTAAATTATTATGAGCATAAGGGAATTTTCTTACACAAGAGAGTAGATGTGCCATAGTAAGTTCAACGGCTGCTATTGTATTGGCTGTTGGTACATTCATAACAACAATACCTCTCTTACTACAACCATCAATGTCAACATTATCAACACCAACTCCTGCACGAACAACAGCTTTTAAATTATCGGAGTGTTCAAGGAAAAATTGGTCAACATCAGTTGATGAGCGAGTAATTGCTACATCAGCTTTAGGAATAATCTCTGTTATTAGTCTATCTTTAGGTTCATCAGCGGCATTAATTAGATTTATTTTAGCATCATTTGCGAGAATATCCAACCCTTTTTGGTGGATATGGTCGCAAACTACAATAGTAAGTTTAGGCATAATTAGTAGAAACCTTATTTTTTAAGTTGTGCTTTAAATACATCACCAAGAGTCATACTATCATCTTGTTCTTTATTTAGTTGCTCTAACGCTTCTCTCTCTTCTTGTCTCTCTAATCTTCTAACAGATACTCTAATTCTATCATTTTTAGCATCAAGGAAAGAGATAACAGCTCTAATAGTTTGACCTTTTTCAATCTCATCAACTTTTAAAGGTCCTAGGTCATCAAGTCTTAATAGTGCATCAACACCATTTTCTAAAGAGATAAAGATACCAAAATCTTTTTTATCTTTTACTTTACCTTCAACAATATCACCATTTTTATGTTTTTTAGCAAAAGCAGTAATAGGAGACTCTTCTAATGCTTTTTTACTAAGTGATACTTTACCATTCTCTCTATCTATTTTAATGATTTTAACTTCAACTTCATCACCTTTTTTAAGACTATTTTTAGCATTTTTAGACTTATCCCAAGATATTTCTTGATTATGAAGAAGACCCTCAACAGCACCAATTTTAACAAATGCACCAAAATCAGTAATAGATGATACAGTTCCTTTAATAACATCTCCTACTCTATTTGCTGATGCAAACTGGTCTATTGGTTTAGGAAGAAGTGTTTTTCTACTAACTCTAAGTCTTCTTTGAGCTTTATCAATCTCAATAATCTCAACATCTATTTTTTGATTAATCTCAATATAATCTTTAGGGTGTTTTACATTTTTATCCCAAGAGATTTCAGATACATGTAAAAAGGCTTCAAGGTCTTCTCCAAGGTCAACAAATGCTCCATAAGGTTCAATATTTGATACAGTTACAGTTACAGTATCCCCTGCTCTTAAAGTGTTGTCAATATCTTTCCATGGGTCAATAGTTGCATCTTTAATAGATAGTGATAGGTGTCTCTTTTTCTTATCATAATCAATAGCAATTACATTAACTTCATCACCCTCTTTGTAATATTTTGAAGGGTTAACAGGACCTTTATGAGAGATTTGAGAGTAGTGAACTAAACCGTCCATTCCACCAACATCTACAAACATACCATAAGATGTAATTTTTTTAATAACTCCTAGAACTACAGCTCTATTTTCTAATAATTTATCAACAATCTCTTGTGTTTCAGCCTTTTCTCTTTCAATTAGCTCTTTTCTTGAAACTACAACACTACCTTTCTCTTTATCAACTTTTACAATAAGAGCTTTTACTTTTTTACCAATAGGGTTGATTTTATGTGAAATATAAGATAAAGTTCTTGGCATAAAGAACTCTAAACCTGATACATCTACAACAAATCCACCCTTATTTTTCTTAGTAATTATACCCTCAATTACATACTCTTCTTCATCATCATACTCTTCAATAAATTCAGCTAAAGCTGCTCTTTTTTCTGCTAATTCGTAAGATATATTTGGTCTTTCACCTCTAAATCCAGTAATAACTACAGGAATAGTCTCACCCACCTCAAACATAATATCACCATCTTCATCTCTGATTTGGTCAAGAGACATAAACGCTTCGTTTTTTCTACCTACATCAACAACAACTTGATTATCATCTTCATCTATTCTTACAATAACACCATTAACTAAATCACTACTTGAATCTGATTTTTTAAACGACTCCTCGAGCATCGCTCCAAAATCTACATCTTCTACTTCGATATCTTCGAATTTCATACTTACTAATCCTTGCCTAGCCTAATTTTGGGCTAATTATACAATATTTTTTTTAATGCGAAATGAAAAGATATAGATTAATAACTATTTTATCTCTTTAATACGATTGATAACATTTTGCACTATCCAATCAGGAGTTGAAGCCCCAGCCGATATTCCACAAAGCTTTTTATTTTTAAACCACTCCTCCTTTAGTTCACTCTCATTCTCTATTAAATAGCTATCTTTACACCCTCTACTTGCTATACTATGAAGCTGTTTTGTATTTGATGAATGTTTTCCACCAATTACTATCATAACATCAGCCTTTTTTGCTAAATCTGCTGCTGCATCTTGATTTTCAAAAGTGGCGTTACATATAGTATTAAATACTCTAACCTCTTTATGTTCTAAAATTAACGCATTGACTATTTTTAAAAAATCTTCAGGCTTTCTAGTAGTTTGAGCTACAACTGCTACTTTACTTCTTAAAGGTAATTCTTCTAACTCTTTTTCATCTAAAACAATAAATGCCTCTTCTCCATCTGCATAACTTACTACTCCTTTTATTTCAGGGTGATTTTTATCTCCAAATATAACAACAGAGTAACCGTTGCTACTCATCTTCTCTACTATCTGTTGAGGTTTAGTAACATAAGGACAAGTTGCATCTATTACTCTATTGTCTTGTTCTTTTAAAACTTTTAACTCATCTTTTGGTATTCCATGAGTTCTAATTACAACAGTATCATTTTTCTTAACATCACTAAGTCCCTCTGCTAGACCTATATTAAACCCCTCTTTTAAACGATTAATCTCATCTTTATTATGAATAAGAGGACCATAAGTTAGACTATTTTCATGTTTTTGGGCTATATCAATAGCTCTTTTTACACCATAACAAAACCCATAACTTGATGCTAGTTGTATTTTCATTTTTTTATCTCCGTAATCTCTTCTAAAATATCAAAAAAGTTTGGAAAAGAGGTATCAATACATGCTGTATCTTCTACTTTTATACCACAAAGAACACCTGCTATTGCAAAGCTCATAGCTACTCTATGGTCTCCATAACTATTAACTGTAGCCTCTTTAAACTCTCCTCCAATAATCTCATATCCATCTTTTAGCTCAGTTGTCTCTATACCACATCTATTTAAACCATCTAAAACGGTAGATATTCTATCACTCTCTTTAACTCTTAACTCTTTAGCATTTTTTACAATACTTTTTCCATTAGTCACAGCCATAGCAATAGAAAGAGCTGGTAATTCATCTATAAGCCAAGCTATATTTTTTTTAACTGTTATAGCTTTTAATTTTCCACTATATTTAATAGATATATCTCCAATTGGTTCATAGATATTCTCTTTTTCTATAAACTCTATATTAGCACCCATCTCTTTTAAAACATTATAGGCTTCTACTCTTGTAGGATTTAGAGTTACATCTTTAATTATAACACTACTATTAGGCATAATAGAGGCTAAAACAGCAAAGAAAAATCCACTAGATGGGTCAGCAGGTACTTTTATATTAAGAGGGTCAAGTGGTTTTTTTAAAGGTTGTATCTCTAACCAACCATTATCAAGTCTTGTAATTTTTGCACCCATTCCTCTTAACATTCGCTCTGTATGGTCTCTTGATAATAAATTTTCTCTATAATAACTTTTACTATAAGCTCTAAGTCCTGCTAAAATAAGAGCTGATTTAACTTGTGCTGAATCAATAGCAGAGTTATATCTAAAGGGTTTTAGTTTTCCACCACGAATAGCTAAAGGTGCTAGATTTCCATGCTCTCTACCATCTATCTTTGTTCCAATATCTCTTAATGGATTAACAACTCTACTCATTGGTCTGCTTCTTAAATATTTATCACCTGTTAAGATAAATAGACCATTAACACCTGCTAATAGTCCTGCATATAGACGCATTCCTGTTCCTGCATTACCACAATCTAAAATATTATCAGGCTCTTTTAACTCTTTTGGAGGAGTAATTTCTATATCTCCACCATCTCTTTTAATCTTAGCTCCTAACTGCTCGGCTATAGATAAAGATGCAAGGGTGTCTTCACCTAAAAGAAAGTTTTTAATAGTAGAAGTTCTATCACTTAAAAGAGAGAACATTGCACATCTATGTGATATAGATTTATCAGGTGCAATGGTTTTACATACTAAATTAAAAGATTTAGACTGTTTAGATATATAAGCTACTCTCATCTTAGTGTTGCACCATACTGCTTTTTTAAAGTTTCGACTATTTCAAATACACTCTCTTCTATATCTTTATCCTCTAGCGTTCTTTCCATTGATTGAATAAATAGACGAATAGTTAAACTTTTTTGATTTTCTAGCGTTTCATCTTCATATATATCTATAGGATAGAACTTTTTAAGCAGAGGAAGTTCTAATAGTTTAATAGCAGTAGCCACTTGATTATATGGTAAGTTTTTATCTAGTACTAAACTTAAATCCTTATATACACCTTGAAATTTAGAGATAGAAGATGCATTAATATGTTTAGGCAAAAGTGCATTAAATGAAATTTCTGCAATAAATGTTTCAGGTAAACCAAAATCTTCTGCTACAGTTGGGTGTAATTTTGATATAAATCCACAAACCTCATTATCTATAATAATATCAGCAGATTGGTATGGGTGAACTAGACTATTCTGTTCTGTTCCTGCTCTTAAATCAAAATCTCCTATAATAGATGATAGTTTTCTAGTAAATATCTCAAAATCTATATTTTTAGGTTTTCCACTATTAATTACACTCTCTTTTTCTCGTTGACCTGAAAATACAAGAGAAAATACCTCTCTCTCTTTTCGTTCTCTATTAAAAATAGTTCCAATCTCAAATAGTGCAATAGACTTTTTAGAGTAGCTTATATTTCTTTTTACCGCATTTAAAAGATTAATAAGTATAGTAGTTCTTAAAGTATTTAAATCTTCAGTAATAGGATTTATAATATCTAACTCCTCTTTTATAGTTGGAAAGTTATACTTTTCTAAAAGAGACTTATCTGTAAAGGCATAAGAGATTGACTCAAAAAAAGATGCTGATATGGCTCTTTCTCTTAAAGCTTTTTTTACATAATAGCTCTTAACTGTACTATTTATTCTTTGAACTTCTATAAATTTAAGAGGCTTATTTTCTATATTATTAATTCCTATAATACGAACTATCTCTTCTGTTATATCTTGAATATTCTCTATATCGTGTCTAAATTGAGGTACCATAACACCAAAAGCATCTTCTGCTGAACTATGAACTCTAAACCCTAAAGCTGTTAATATATTTAAAATATCTGATTTTTCAATATCTTTACCAATAAGTTCTGAAACCTCTTTATCATTTACTGTAATAATTTTAGGTTCAATATCCTCTTCTATAGATAAGTATCCATCAAAAAAGTTACACTTATTATAACTCTCTAGTAGATATGTTAAATATTTTATACCCATAAATAGGTCGGGCTCACTACCTCTTGATGTATTATAATAAAGCTCATCAGTATCTAAATTTTTACTTGATACTGCATTAATTAAAATATTAGGTTCAATATAACTTGCTTCAAATAATACTTTAGTTGAATTACTATCTGCTATAGAGTCACTATTTTGAGAAACACCTAATATAGAGGAGTCTATACCATCTATTTGAATAGTTGTAATATTATCTCTACTTAAAACTGTAATTGTTATCTTATCCTCTTCATTTGTTAACATATTACTAGCATTATAAGCTCTAATAATTACACCTGTTGTATGAGTTGTATATTTTATTAAATTTGCTAAATCATCATCTTGTAATTGCTCTATAAAAGATAATCTAAGTGAGGTTATAAACGATGTTTTAATAGACTCTATATCAGCTAAAGTGTATCTTAAAGAGCCATTTATAACTCCTGTGGTTTTAAGTTCAGCTACTCTTGCTAATCCAATTTTTACTATATCACTACTCTCATACTCTAAACTATTTAGTGGAATATCAAGCCCAGCACTTAAATCTCTTGCTACTCCATATATGCTTAAACAGTCACCTCTATTTGCAGTTAACTCTAGCTCTATAACAGTATCGGCTACTTTTGGATAATCATTAAGATCTTTTCCTACAATAAGTTTACCTATACTATCATCAAGTATCATAATACCACTACCCATATCTGGTAGTCCAAGCTCTGAAGCAGAACATACCATACCGTTACTATCAACACCACGAAGTTTAGTAGGTTTTATCTCAAAATTTTCTCCAAGTTTTGTACCAATTGTAGCTACTGCTACAAATTCAGCATCTACCACATTGGAAGCTCCACAAACAATCTGCTCCACACTACTTCCTATATCAATCTGACAAAGGCTTAGTTTATCAGCATCTGGGTGTTTTTGGCATGAGATAATTTTTCCAATAACTACCCCTTTAGGAATATTATAAGTTTTTATATTATCAACTTCTAATCCAATACTATTAAAAGTCTCATATAACTTCTCATTACTTACTCCACTTATATCTATAAAATTATTTAACCAAGTTCTAGTAATTATCATCTAAATTGCTCCAAAAGTCTTGTATCTCCTTCAAATAGCATTCTAAGGTCAGGGATTTTATGTAGTAGCATTGCAAATCTCTCAACACCAAGTCCAAAGGCGTAACCACTAACATTTTTATATTCAACTGCATCAAATACATTAGGGTCAACAATGCCACAACCTAACACCTCTAACCAACCAGTATGTGAACATACTCTACACCCGTCACCTTTACAGAATATACAAGATATATCAACTTCAGCAGATGGTTCGGTAAATGGGAAAAAGCTTGGTCTAAATCTAACCTCAACATCACCAAACATATAATGTAAAAAATCAGAGAGTATAGACTTTAAATTAGCAAAGCTAACTTCACCTTTCTCTTGAACAACTAACCCCTCTACTTGATGAAACATAGGTGTATGGGTTAAATCGTAATCTTTTCTAAATACAGCACCAGGTGCTATCATTCTAATAGGTGGTTTTGTTTTTAACATTGTTCTAATCTGAACAGGTGAAGTGTGAGTTCTTAAAACTCTTCCATCTTTACAAAAGAATGTATCTTGCATATCTCTTGCTGGGTGATTTTTAGGCAGATTTAGAGCTTCAAAGTTATGGAAATCATCTTCTATTTTTGGTCCATCTTCTACAGAGAAGTTTAGAGCTACAAAGTAGTCAATAATCTTATCCATAGTCTCCATTACAGGGTGTAATGCCCCTTTACTCTCTAAATTGCTATATAAAGAGACATCAATAGTTTCAGCTTTTAATAGTCTCTCTATCTCCTCTTTTTTTAAAGTTTCATAAATCTCATCATACAGTTTTTGTAGATAAGCCTTTTCTTTATTTAGCCCCTCTGCAAAGGCTTTTTTTTCTTTATTTGGTACATCTTTAAGTTGAGCAAATTTTTTAGCTATTACCCCTTTTTTACCAAAAAGTTCAATACGAATTTTTTCTAACTCTTCAAGCGAATTCGCTCCTGATATTTTATCTTCTAACTCTTTCAAAATAACCTCTATTCAATTATCTTATATTTTGTGAGATTTTATCCAAAATATACTAAATAGTGAGATTGAATGTGCTATAATCTTTCTATTTTTTAACCAAGGATAGATAATGTGTATTTTTTGTAAAATAGTAAATAAAGAAATTCCAAGCAATAAAGTTTTAGAGAATGATGAGTTTATGGCTTTTCATGACCTATATCCAATAGCTCCAATTCATATCTTAATTATTCCTAAAAAGCATATAGATAACTTTCAAGTAACCCCTTCTGATATTATGGCTAAAATGACCCCATTTATTCAAGAAGTCGCAAAAACTTTAGGTCTTGATAAGAGTGGATATAGACTTATTACAAATAATGGAGAAGATGGAGGACAAGAGATAAAACACCTACATTTTCATTTAGTAGGTGGTGCAAAACTAAAATTCCCTCCACTTCATGAAGATAGTAAAAAGAGTATTTAAGAAAAGAGGTTTTTAACCTCTTTGAATATCTCCACTATAGCTAATAATTCCATATTGTAAATTTCCAATTTGTTTAAATCCTAATGATTTCATAGCATATTGAACTTGATAACTTCTACTTCCTGTATGACAATATACAATTACAGCTTTACTCTTTTTATCATTATGATTTTCAATTTCAGCATAAAATTGAGAAGTTGGAACAAGTGCATCAGTTCCTACAATATGACCCATTTTAAACTCCATTAACTCTCTTACATCAAGAAGAGTAAAATCAATCATTTTTAACTCTCTAGCTTCAAGAAGAGCCTCTAACTCATCACCATCTAACTGCTCTTTTTTAAGTAGTATTGTAGCCTCCTCAATACTTAATCCTCTTGAGTGCTGATGTACTACCTCTTCTATTTTATCAATCTTTTTCTCTTTTTCTGCAAACTCTGGCGTACAAAAAATTCCACAATGACACTTTCCATCTTTTGGTATCTCTTTTTCTAAAGCAGGTTTACAAGGACAAATTCTATTATCTGCCTTTTTTTGCTCCTCTTTAGTCTCTCCAATTACCATAAAACATGGACAGTATCTTTTCCCATACATGAGCTTATTTCTAGCAAGTCCCATAGCCACACCCTCATTTACATCATCTTGTGGGTGTTGAACAAAACCAAACTGTTTGTTTACTTTCTCTACAAAACTCCATGTCTTTTCAAGCTCTGCTTGGAATTCTGGTGAATTCATATCTACTTGTTGCATATATTACCTTTTTAAAAAATTTTTGAATTCTATATTAAAATAATTAATAACAGATTAATATCTACTCAATTTCTCTTTTAAAATAATTTTCCCAGCTTCAACTCCTGGTTGATTATATGTATCAACACCTAAAAGTTTACCAACTAGAGATGTTAAAAGCTCATAATAGTATATTAATTCTCCAATACTTTTAGCATTAACTTTAGATATAACTATCTCATCTACAGGTATATCTTTTTCATTTAAAAGTGCCTCTATAATAGAGTCGCATTGCATATTAATAAGTTTATCAAATCTTATACCATGTAAACTATCTAACTCTTCTAAATATTTTAAAGTTATATCTGGAATGGTTATTTTAGGGTTAAACTCTTTTAATTTTATAAAGGTGACACTCTTATCTCTTCTTCCCTCCATAATTAGTTGTAAAAATGAGTGTTGGTCTTTAGGCCCAATTAATCCAATAGGAGTAAGCCCCACATTTAAAATGGAGTTTTTTTGTACTTTTCCTAAACTCTCACCCCAAAGTTGTACAAACCACTCTGTAAAGTACTTTAGGTTTTCAGAATATGCAAAAATAGTATTAATACTATATCTATCACAATTTTTAGCATAAAAAGAGGCTTTCTTTAAAAGAGTTGATTGTAGTTTTTTACCTTTAAAAAAATCTCTATTTATTTTATCTGCTCCACTAAGTAACTCTTTAATATTAACTCCACTTAAAGCCAAAGGTAAGAGTCCAACAACTGATAAAACAGAAAATCTACCACCAACATTAGGAGGAAGATAGAAAACCTTTGAACCTAAATCTTGTGCAAATTTATCAAGTTTTGAGCCATTATCTGTTATAAATGTATAGCTATTTTTTTCTGATTTTTGAGCAAAAATATATTTAAAAATAGATATTGTCTCAACCGTGCCACCTGATTTACTAATTACTAAAAAGTGAGTTTTATCTAAATCAACCTCATTTAATAGAGTAGATATATTAAGTGGGTCTGTACTCTCAAAAAAGAATAACTTTCTTTTTGGTTTTTTAATAGGTTTTAAAAACTCATAAACAGCTTTAGCCCCAAGTGAACTTCCACCAATTCCTAAAACCATAATATTTTTTATATTTTTATCAAAATTATCTACAAACTCTAAAATATTACTAGTATCTTGTTTTGGGAGATTATAGTAACCAATAGTTTTCTGTTCTAAAACAATTTTATCAAAAAGTGAATTATCTTTTTGGTCTATATTAAAATATAATCTATTTTTCACTTCTCTCTACCTCCTCTTTAGCCTCTAATATAACTCTATTTACAACATCTTCATACTCTTTTGCACTCTCTTTATTTGTCGCTTCAAAACGAGTTACAAGAATTGGTGTAGTATTACTAGCCCTAACTAATCCCCAACCATTTTCAAAATTAATTCTAACACCATCAACTGTTATAATATCTCTAATTTTAGGAAAATATGATGGTGGATTTTTAAGTAACTTTTTTACTCTATCTATAATCTCAAACTTCTCTTTATCTGTTGTCTCTACTTTTATCTCTTCTGTTGAAAAAACTTGTGGAAGAGACTCTATCTCTTTATCAATATCAACTCCATCATAAATAAGTTCTAACATTCTTAAAGTGGCATAGATTGCATCATCATAACCGAAATATCTATTTTTAAAGAAGATATGTCCACTAACTTCACAAGCTAAATCAGCATTAGTCTCTTTCATTTTAACCTTTAAATTAGAGTGACCTGTTTTATACATAATAGCCTTAGCACCTCTTTTTTCTAACTCATCATACATAACTTGTGAACATTTAACCTCACCTATTACAGTTGGGTTTTCCATTTTCATAGCGTATAAAAGTGCCATTTGGTCACCTTTTATATTGTATTTATGTGTTAAAACTGCAATTCTATCAGCATCTCCATCATAAGCAAAAGCTATATCTCCATTTTCCTCTAAAGCCTTTTTTACATCTACTAAATTCTCTTCTACTGATGGGTCTGGGTGATGATTTGGAAAATTACCATCTGGTTCAACATACAAAGCCTTATAATTTAACTCCAATCCATTAAAAATATCTATAATAACAGTTCCAGCTACTCCATTTCCACAATCTATAACTATCTTTTTATCCATAGCTTTTAAGTGAGAAAACTCTTTTAACATATAGTTAATATAAGGTGTTTTTACATCTATTTTTATTGAAGTTGTATTAGTTGGAATATTAAGTGAGCTATTTTCTATAATCTCATCACCTAAAGCATAAATATCTTTTCCAAAAAATGGGGATTTATCAATAGTAATTTTAAATCCATTATACTCACTTGGGTTATGAGAACCTGTAATCATAATAGATGCGTCTGTTGTAATATCTTCATCTAAAGTTATATAGTTAGAAAAATAGTTAACAGGAGTTGCCACCATTCCCATATCTAAAACTTTACATCCTGACGCATTTAATCCACTTGTTAGATAATCTCTAAGTATTGGAGAGTGAGACCTTGCATCATAACCAATAGCTACAACTTTATCTCCTCCTACCTTTTTACCTAAAAAATATCCTATTAATTTTACACTCTGTTCATTTAACTCTTTTTCAAAAATACCTCTAATATCATATTCTCTAAATATATTTTCCACAATTTTGCCTTTTTATGAAATTATATCTTAGTTAAACTTAGCCTTTTACAAAAAAAATTAGAAAAATAGCTCTAATTTAATAAAATTTTAAGCTTACTTTCCCTATAATCTCATTCCACAAACAATAAGGACAGTTGGGTGAGCTGGCTGAAACCACATCCCTGCTAAGGATGCGTACGGGTAACTGTACCGAGAGTTCGAATCTCTCACTGTCCGCCATTTTAATCTTCATACAATTCAAATTAAATCTATAAAGTTTTTATCTATTCTTATTTATATTAAATAAAGTCAAACTTATTTAGATAGAATTCTCTTAAAAATAAAAGGTTAGATTATTATGAAAAGATATAGACATTATAAAAAAGATAAAGCTATTATTTTATCTTGTTTTGGTTCAGTTATAGAGCAAGATATGTATTTAGAGTTAAAAAAAGAGGTAGAAGAGAAGTTTCAAGATATAGATGTATTTTTATCTTTTAGTTCAAGAATGGTACTAAAAGATTTACAAAAAAGAGAAATGGATTATAAAAACCTACCTCAAATATTAGCTGATGTTGATATGTTAGGGTATAAAAATATAGTAGTAGCCTCAATTAATTTATTTCCAACAGATGAACATGAACTTTTAGTAAGAACTGTAAAGGGGTTTAATAGTTTCTCACTAGCAAATATTCGCTCCACTAAAGCAATTATCAATAAAACAAAAGAGACCTCTTTAGCTTTAAAAGAGTTAAATAGTGCCATTAGTCAAGATAATTGGGCTAATCTATATGTAATTCACGGTGTTCCTATTTTAGATTTAGCAGGATTATCTTCTGTTGATTATACAGATAAGTTTTTACAACTTTTAAGCAATAAGAACTATACATGTTCACTAGAGGGAGCTTTTCCTTGGTATGCTGTAAAAGATAGATTAATAGAACAGATAAAAAAAGATAAAATAACAAATATTCAAGTAGTTCCTATGCTTTTAGTAAGTGGAAATCACTATATTAAAGATATGATTGAAATAAAAGATGAGTTAGGAGAATATTTTAATTCAAGAGTTGTTCCATCTCAAACTAAATCAGATAGATTTAATTTAATAGAGTTAGATAGTATAAGAGATATTATTATACAAAATATTAAAGAGGAGATAACAAAACTTGGATAAGAGACTATATATGGTATCACTAGGGCCTGGTGATATTGAGTTGATTACTATAAAAGCCCTTAAAGCATTAAAAGAGTCTGATGCAATATGTATTCCTACTAAAAGTGAAGATAGAAGTTTTAAAAAATCTCTAACGCATAAAATAATAAAAGCATTAATGCAAGAGCATAATTTTAAAAAACCTCTAATTCCTGTATATACCCCTATGCACTTTAAAAAAGAGGATTGGCAATATCAGGTTGATATTTTATATAAAGGGTTTGAGACAAATAAAACTTTGAGTTTTGTAACACTTGGAGATAGTGCTGTATATAGTACAGTCTATTATCTCTTAGATATTATAAAAGTTCAAAATCCAAAATTATACTGTAATACAGAGGTAATTGCAGGAGTTACATCTTTTTCACAAGCATCAGCCAAAGTTAAAAAACCTTTATGTGTTGGAGATAGTAGATTTGAGATAGTCCCTCTTTTAGATAAGAAAGTACCAATTACTACTATATATATGCGTCCTAAAATAGGAATGAGTACAGAAAATATTATATCAAATGGAGATATATATACATTTGAGAATATAAATTATAAACAAGAAAATATAATACCTTATAAAAAGAGTATAGTAGATAAATATATGACTCTTTTTATAGATTTTTTTAAATAGGAGAGATTATGCCATTTATACAAGAACAACCACCAATTAATATTGGAGCAGATATTTCAGTTCGCTCTTTTGAAATAATAGAAGAGGAGCTAAAAAATTATCCAAAAGCTAAAGAGTTTGATAAAAATGAGATAGAGGTAATTAGCCGTCTTATTCATACCTCTACATGTTTTAAAGAGGTATTAGATAATATATTTTTTACTCCAAATGCAATACCTAGAATGCAAGAACTTTTAAAAAGAGGAGCTAATATTATAGTTGATGTTAATATGATAAAGGTTGGACTTAGTAAGTTTTATCTTGATACTTATAAAAATAATGTTATATGTTATATAAACGAACCTTTTACTTATAAAGATGCTAAAAAGAACAGAACAACTAGAAGCTACTCGGCTATTAAAGAGGCTATAAAGAGACATAAAAGTGAGCCAATGATATTAGCTTGTGGAAATGCTCCAACCTTTATATATTCGGCTGTTAATACTCTTTTAGATGAGGGAGTAGATTTATCAAATGTAGCTTTTATTCTTTTTCCTGTTGGATTTGTAAATGTAGTTGAGTCAAAAGATTATGGTAAAAGATTTTGTGAATATTATAATATTCCTGCTGTAATTATGGAGGGTAGATTTGGAAGCTCTACTATGACAGTAGCTACTCTTCATGCTACCTATAAACTTATTAAAGATTATGATGGGAAAGATAAATATAATGGGAAATAGCATTATTATATATTCATTTAAAAATATCTACTAACCCTATGGTAAAATAGAGTTATACCAATAACTACTGTTAAAATAGTAGAGATACCAAAGAGTATTAAAGAGCCACTATTTTGTAAAAGAGTGGCTACTACATATAGTAAAAGTGTAGTTAATCCCAATACAGGATAGGCGTAACTCTTTTGGTATCTTGGATTTATAATGGAAAATGATGCTACTATATATAGTGCTATACTTGGAATAAGACTAATAAATATAAAAAAGAGTATTTTCCCTTTTTTCTTTGGATTTTTGGCATATTTTGCCCAATACTCTTTTATATTTTTATATGTGTATGCTTTTCCATTTATATTTTGAAAAATTTTCATCTCTTCATACTCAACCATTTTTAAAGATTTATCTGAAAAGGTATATCCACTTCCACTGTTTAGAGTTAATGATACTGTTGAGTCTATATTTTCTACTTTTGCCTCTTTGGCAATAAAGAGTCTATTTGAACTATTTTTCTCTTTGGTGTAGATTACTATATCTTTCATATCATTACCCTTTTTACTCTTTAAATATACAAAAAAATCGCCAAATTTTTGTCCTAATTGAGATGGGGATATATTTAGTTTTGCTTGTGTAATTTTGTATGTTTTAAATGCCTTATATTGCTGTTCGGCTTGAGGCATTTTAATAATAGAGAGAAGTAGTAAAAGGATTGAAAATAGTATGGCTGAGATTAGAAGTCTTCTAACTATATCTTTTGACTTAATCCCTAAAGCAAAAAGTGCCATAAGCTCATTTTCTGTAGATAATCTAAGCAAAGTTGTAGTAATTGCTATTAAAAATGATATAGGTATGGTGTAAAAAAGCATAGCTGGAAGATTATATCCAAAGAGTCTGCTCATCTCAAAAAAGTCAACCTGTATAAATTTGGTTAGAGATGAGAGCTGAACTATAGATACTAAAGAACCTATAAAAAATAGGGGCATAAATATAGTTAAAAATGCTTTTGTAAAGTTTTCTGATATATATTTAGATAAGCTTATTTTTCCCACTTTATCCTCGATTAACCATACATAATCCATTCAGCCAAAGCATAAAACTCTTTGTCTGCAATATATACTATAAAGGTGGCTATTGCTAAAAATGGTACAAAGGGAACTATTTTGTCTTTAGAGATTAATGATGGAACTATTGCTAGGATTGCCGATAGAAATAGAGCGTAAAAAAAGAGTGGAAAACCGAGTAAAGCACCCATTGTTCCTGCTACTATTATATCACCTTCACCCATAGCCTCTTTTTTTAAAAAATAACTAAGATAGTATCTTAAAAGTGCTAATCCTCCTGATGCCATTAAAGCATATTGTATTGAGTCAATTATATTAGGTTGTATAATAGCTAATGCTAGTGCTAAAAGATTTAAACTATCTGGAACTGCTAAATATTTAAAATCTATCATAACTAGAGCTAAAAGTATAGAAAAGACTATAAACACAATAGGCATATACCAAACTAAACCTAATTTAAAAAATAGTAAAACAGCCATTATACCTGTAGAAAATTCTACTATAGGATATTGCATAGATATTTTTTCTTTACAAAAGTAACACTTTCCACCTAAAATAAGCCATGAGATAATAGGAATATTATGCCACCACTTTAAGTGTTTCTGACAATTTTGACATTTAGAGGCAGGATAGGCAATATTTTCACCCTTTGGAATACGGTATATTACAACATTTAAAAATGAACCAATAACTATACCAAATATAAAAACTGTAACTACTAAAAATATATCATACATTAAAGACCTCCAAATCTTCTATCTCTATTTATATATTGATGAATTATTCTATCTAACTCTTTAGGTGTAAAGTCTGGCCAAAGGGTTGGAGTAAAGAAAAATTCACTATATGATAGTTGCCAAAGTAGAAAATTAGATAGTCTCTGTTCTCCACTTGTACGAACCAATAAATCTATATCTCTATAAGGAGTATTAAGCTCACTTCCTAAGCTATCTTCTGTTATCTCCTCTCCTCTTTTAGCAAGTCTTGACGCTGCTTTTGCTATCTCTTCTCTTGAACCGTAATTTAGGGCTAATATTTGAGTTACATTTGTGTGATGTGCTGTTTGGGCTTTTATTGAGGCTATAGTCTCTTGAAGTTTAGGAGAGAACCCCTCTATATTTCCAACTGTTTCAAATTTAGCACCAAATCTATGATATGTTTTTAACTCCTGTTTTAGCCATCTATCAAGAAGTCTCATTAAAAAATCAACCTCATATTTAGGTCTTTTCCAATTCTCTGTACTAAAAGCGTAAAGGGTTACTGTCTCTATTGTCTCATGTTCTGCACAATATTGAGTAATATCTCTAATAGTATCAGCTCCCTTTTCATGACCTTTAGTTCTAATAAGTCCTCGCTCTTTTGCCCATCTTCCATTTCCGTCCATAATAATTGCTAGGTGTTTTAATATATTATTGCTCATTTTCTATATTCTTACTTTCATCTAAAATTTTAAAAGATAGAGAAAGTTTGTCACTGTGACCTAGATTGACACTACTATTGTCTGTTACAAATATTATACTATTATCATCTGTTCCAAAACTCTCACTACCTCTTAACAGATTATAACATACTCCATCTACAGATTTCCTTTTAAGAATACTTTTAGCATTATTAAAGCCATTTTCACTATCCATCTCTGCTTTAAAGGCTATGGTAGTTAAATTATCTTTATTAATATTAGATAAAATATCGGGTGTCTCTTTAAGCTCAATAGACCAATTAGAACCAATATCAGATTTTTTTATTTTTCCAACTTGTGGAAACTTAGGAGTATAATCGGCTACAGCTGAAGCCATAAATAGATAAGGTTTTTTTTGAATTAGATGAATTGGATTAGAGCTATTCATAGTGGCACGGCTCATTTTACCCTTTTTAGCTACTCTTATTGAGTCAATAGTATATTCTAACATCTCCTCGCTACTTTCCACATCTATAGTATATATCTCTTTAGGAATTGAAGTGTGTTCTTTAGTAGATATTAGACACACATCAGCCCCTCTTAAGTAAAGAGCTGTAGCTAAAGCATTTGCCATTTTTCCTGATGAAAAGTTAGAGATATATCTAACCTCATCAATCTTCTCTATAGTTCCCCCACCTGTGACTACCACTTTTCTATCTTCCCAGAATTTATCGAGAAGTATCTTTTGTGCTGTTTGATAAAATATCTCTAAAGGTTCAGCTAAAGCCCCTTTTCCCTCATCTCCACAAGCTAAAAGCTTTGATTGAGACTCTATAATCTTAACCTCATTTACAGCTAACATCTTTAAAGAGCCTATTGTGTAGTGATTTTCTATCATTTTTGTATTGGCAGAGGGAGCAATAAGTAGAGGTTTATTAAAGGCTAGTGCAGTTTGAAGTAGAATATTATCAGCTATTCCCTTACTTAGTTTATTAATAGTATTAGCCGTAGCAGGTGCGATTACAAATACATCTGCCTCTTTTCCCACATCAATATGATTTAGATTACTACTCCAACTCTCACTATCTTCTGTTAAAACTCTCTCTCTAGTAAGTGCTTCAAATGTAAGAGGAGATATAAATCTAGTAGCACTAGGAGTCATAATAACTCTAACAGATGCACCACTCTTAATAAATAGTCTAGCAACCTCACAAGCTTTATATGCTGATATACTTCCCGTTACTCCTAAAAGTACTCTTTTCCCCTTTAAATCAAGACCCATTATTTATCTCCAAAAAATTTATAGAAATAGTTAGCAATAGTTTTAAGTGGAGTTCTTGAAATTGCTAAACTACCTCTCTTTACATCTTTAGTTAAAGTTGTTCCTGCTCCAATAATTACATCATCTTCTACTTTTACAGGGGCTACTAATTGGCAATCGCTACCTACAAAAACATTTTTTCCAATAGTTGTCTTATATTTAGCTTTTCCATCATAATTACATGTAATTACACCTGCACCTATATTACTCCCCTCTTCAATTGAGGCATCTCCAATATAAGATAGATGTCCAGCCTTAACCCCATTTAGAGTAGATTTTTTAACCTCAACAAAATTTCCAATATGTGTATCTTTTATATATGATAGTGGTCTAACTCTTCCCATAGGGCCTATAGATGAGTTTTCTATAATAGACTCCTCTACTACAGAGTTTGATTTAATATTAGAGCTTTTTATAACACTTTCACCTAAAATAGTTACACCATTTTCTAAAATAACCTCACCCTCAAATTTAGCCTTACAATCAATAAATATAGTATCAGGCAGACGCATAATAACACCTGCTCTCATTAAATCCTCTTTAATTCGTCTCTGCATAATCTCTTCAGCTAATGCTAAATCTAATTTAGAATTTACCCCCTTAAACTCCTCCTCTTTTACAAATACAGGGTTTACTACTTTCTCTTCATCTACAGCCATTTTTATAATATCTGTTAAGTAGTACTCTTTTTGAGCATTATTATTATCTATTTTAGGAATATATCTATTTAAAAGTTCACTCTTAACACAATATACACCAGCATTTACACTTTTTATCTCTTTCTGTTCTAAGCTACAATCTTTCTCTTCAACTATCTCTTTTACAGCTCCATCTTCTATTACTACTCTTCCATAACCTGTAGGATTTTCTAATCTAATTACAGACATATTAATATCACTCCCCTCTTTAGTTAAAGCCGTAAGAGACTCTTCTGTAACTAAAGGCATATCACCATTTAAAATAAGAGTTCTACTATATTTTGGCTCTACTCCTCTTAATGCACCACCTGTTCCTGCAAAATTTTCTACATCTTGAATATGAAATTTTATACCACTATATTCACTCTCTATAGCTTTTTTAACTTTTTTAGCTTGATGATATAGAATAACAGTTATATCATCAGATATTGCCTCTCCTGCATCTATTGCATGAAAAAGCATCTCTTTTCCTGAAATTTTATGAAGAACTTTTGGAGTATCTGATTTCATTCTTGTACCTTGACCAGCAGCCAAAATTATAACACTTATAGACATTTTTAAACCTTTAAAATATATTAAATTAATTTCTGAAAGGAATTATATCCAATCGAAATTAAGGTAGCTAAGTTAAATAGAACGAATTTTCTCTTTAAGAGATGGTATTAGTTTTGAAGAGACAGATAGATTAGTATATCCCATATTTATAAGTTCAGGAGTCGCTTCTTCAATACCTGCTAACTCTCCACATATACTAATAGGTTTAGAGGTATTATCTATAATAATTTTTAGTGCAGAGATAATAATAGGTGAGGTTAAATCTACTTTTAATATTGGGTGAGTTCTCTCTATAGCAAATAGATATTGAGTTAAATCATTTGTTCCAATAGAGAAAAAATCAACCCCTTTATCAAAAACTTTTAAAGCCAAAATTACAGATGGAACTTCAATCATAATACCAAATAAAATATTACTAATATCAATATTATGCTCTCTTGCTACATCAAATGCTACCCTTTTTGCTCTTCTAAACTCCTCTTTTTGGCTTACCATTGGAAACATAACTTTAACTCTTTTTCCATTATGAGCTTTAAAAATAGCTAAGAGTTGCTCTTTTAAAAGAGTCTTCTCATATAGGGAGAAACGAATACCTCTTAAACCCAAAAATGGATTATCCTCTTTTGGAATATTGATATAGGGCAGAGATTTATCACCACCAATATCTAAAGTTCTAATAGTAATATCATCAAATAGCTCAAATATCTCTCTATAAGCTCTTATCTGCTCCTCTAGCGATGGTTTACTCTTTGTAAATAAAAACTCTGTTCTAAATAGTCCAACTCCATCAGCTCCATCATCTTTTGCCTCTTTTGCCGAATTTACATCTGTAATATTAGCTAAAACTCTAACCTTTCTTCCCGATTTTGTTCTACTTGGCTCAAATCGTTTAGAGTAGCTTTTATCATTTTCTAATATAATCTTTTTCTGTTTACTTTCAGCCTTTCGTAAATCTCTACTTGTAGGTTCTAAAATAATATCTCCACTATTTGCATCAATAATTACATTAGGATAATTACAACTGCTATTTTCACATATAGGTTTATTAACAATAATAGAAGCAATATTAAAAGAGCGAAGTAGTATAGAAGCATGAGAAGTAAGACTCCCTTCCTCTAAAATAACACCTTTTATAGCTGTTTTTGATATTTGATTTACTTCACTAGGTAATAAATCTTTAGCGAGTAAAATATAAGGGGTGTTTGGTAGTTTTAGTACACTTTTTAAACCTAAATAAGAGAGAACTCTTTTTTTTAAATCTTTATAATCAGATACTTTTGATTTAAATTTAGTATCTTTTATATTTTCTATCTCCTGATTAAAGACTTTGTCTAAATCTTCTATACTCTTAAACTCTTTTTCAAATATCTCACTAGATAATATCTCTTTTTGAGCTAAAAATATTTGAGTCTCTTCTCCTTTAATACTATCTTTATATAAATTTAAAAGCTCTTCTTTAGTTAAATCTATAGCCTCTTTTATATCTACACTTTTTTTAGTATCATCTACTATCTCAATAGTCTTATATTTAACCAAAGGTGCAATACCCACACCTTTAACAATAGTATCACCATAAATAGATGGTGCTTGATAGTTCTCATCTTCCTGTTTTGCTATCTCAACTTTACTATCTTCCATCATAAGTTTATTAAAATAGTCTTTAAGATAACTATCAGCCTCTTTAGCTTCTTCTCCTACACTATATAATATAAAACTATCTCCCGTCTCCAAGGCTAGTGATAATATTTTAGGAACTTGTGTAGCTTGTACCTTTTGTTCTTTAGCCTCTATAGTAATAGTAGCATCAAATTTTTTAACCTCATTAGCAAATTTTGCAATAGGTCGCATGTGAAAACCATTAGATGAGGTAATAGTTAAAGTCGATTTTATGGGTGTTGGTGTTGTTTTTAATAGTTTTTTTAGAAAATTCATTGGCTTCATTGTTTTCTGGGGATTATATAGTTTTTTTGTTGAGTTTCTTATGAATAATAAAGTTTATAATAAGCTTTCAACATTCTAAAGGAGGAGACATTTCATAAAAGGATTTTACAGATTGTAGTTGCAAAAAAATAAATGAATGCTAAAAACTTATATAAGAAATTATAACTAATTAATACTTAAATTATAATTAACAAAAATAAATTAAAAAAAATATTTTTGTTAAAATCTAAAAATATAGAATAGTAAGTATTTATTGTTTTTTTACTATAATACGCCAAAAAAGGCTTATAATGTTTGAAACAGTTATTGGACTTGAGGTTCATGTTCAACTAAATACTAAAACTAAACTATTCTGTTCATGTCCTACAAGTTTTGCAGAGCATCAAAATAGTAACACTTGCCCCACATGTTTAGCTCTACCAGGGGCTTTGCCTGTAGTAAATAAAGAAGCTACAATAAAGGCTATGAGATTAGGGTATGCAATTAATGCTAATGTAAACCATATCTCAAATTTTGATAGAAAGAGTTACTTTTATCCTGATAGCCCATCAGCTTATCAGATTACTCAACTTCATAAAGCTATAGTTCAAAAGGGTGAGATATTTATTGACCTAAAAGATGGAACTCAAAAACGAATAGGTTTAACTCAAGCTCACTTAGAAGCAGATGCAGGTAAAAATATACATGATGACTCAATATCTAAAGTTGACCTAAATCGTGCAGGAACTCCACTATTAGAGATAGTAAGTGAACCTGATATGAGAAGTGCTGATGAGGCTGTAGCATACTTAAAAAAGCTTCACTCAACTGTTAGGTATCTTGATATTAGTGATGCAAATATGCAAGAGGGGTCTTTTAGATGTGATGTAAATGTATCTATTAGACCAAAAGGTCAAAAGGAGTTTGGAACTCGTGTTGAGATAAAAAATATTAACTCTTTTAAATTCGTTGCATCTGCTATAGCTTATGAGGTTCAAAGACAGACAGAGGCTTATGAAGATGGAATTTATAATGATGAGGTTTTTCAAGAGACAAGACTTTTTGATGTAGATAAGGGTGTTACTAAATCTATGAGAGGAAAAGAGGAGGCAGCTGACTATAGATATTTTCCTGACCCAGATTTAAGACCTTTAGTTGTAACTAATGAGATGATAGAAAAAGCTAAAGATATGCCAGAACTTCCTGATGCTAAAATAAAAAGATATGTAGAAGAGCTTGGAATTAAAAGGGCTGATGCTTTAGTTATCTGTTTAACCAAAGAGTCTGCTTACTATTTTGAAGATATGTTAAAGAGTGGAGCAACTCCTAAAAGTGCTGTTAATTGGTTAAATACAGAACTACTTGGACGACTTAATAAAGCAGGATATAATATTACCTCATCACCTGTATCTGCTAAAAAATTAGGAGAGCTTGTATCAAAAATAGACAATGGAACTATTAATGGAAAAGGTGCAAAAGATATTTTAGATGTACTTATGGAGAGTGATAGAGATATAGATGAATTAATTAAAGAGTTAGGACTTGCACAAGTTAGTGATGATGGAGCTATTTTAGAGATTATAGACTCTATTTTAGAAAAGAACCAAGATAAAGTAGCAGAGTATAAGGCAGGAAAAGAGAAACTATTTGGTTTCTTTGTAGGTCAAACTATGAAAGCTAGTCGTGGTTCAGCTAACCCTAAAAAGGTGAATGAGCTTTTAAGGGAGAGATTGATGTAACTACATCAATCTTAAATTAGAAATTTTACGGAGATTTAGATTAATCCTTACAATATCACCTCTATTTAACTCCATCATCAACTCCAACTTCTAAAAATTCCAAATCCTGATACTTTTTCAGTTTTTTGAGTTTCTCAATCTTTTCTTGATACTCAATTTTAGATATTGTCATCTGTTTAAATAGTGATGGTTGTGTTTGTAAGGTCGTAATGCCATATTCAACCATTTTCAATCCTATAGTTTTATTTCTTATAGATTATAATATATATATAATTAAACATCTCTTAAAAGCTATCTAAGCTCTACTTCTACTATTTCTTCTTCTACCCTCTCCACCTCTATCTCTTCTATTGCTACTACTTCTACCACGATGTCCTCCACGGCTACGATTTCGTCCTCTTCCACGACCTCCTCCTCTATTGCCATCTCGACCTCTTTGGTTTTTAGCTCTTTCTATAAGTCTCTCTATCTCCTCTTGACCTAGACCTATAATATCTTTTCCTTTAACATCAATCTCTTGCTGAACTATAGATGCTAAGAGGTGTGCAATAGTTACTATATCTATATCATGTTGAAGAGTTTTTACCATATCAATAGCTGATGGTGTAACTTTTGCTTGAATAATTTTATTTAGTAAATCACTATCTTTTTTACTTTGAACCTCTTGACGAGTTGGAATTACTTTACTAACCATAGTAGTTCCAACATCTTTTTCTATTCTTTTTATGGTTCTTAGCTCATTTGGAGATACTAAAGTAATAGCTTCACCCTTATTTCCAGCTCTTCCTGTTCTTCCAATTCTATGAACATAACTCTCACTATCAAAAGGTATATGGTAGTTAAATACATGAGATACATCATTTACATCTAACCCTCTAGCAGCGACATCCGTAGCTATAAATATATCAACTAATCCTTGTTTAAATGCACGAATTGTGTGTTCTCTCTGCTTCTGCTCCATATCTCCATGAAGTGCAGAGACTTTAAACCCTTGTGATGTCATATAAGATGATAATCTATCGACCTCTTTTTTCATTCTACAAAATATAATACATTTAGTTGGGTTTTTATAATCAATAAGTCTTAAAAGTGCATCATCTCTTTCATAGTCGGCTACTACATAGAATTTTTGAGTAATATCCGTATTGGTTCTTTCGCTTTTAGTAATAGTTACCGATTTTGGACTATTTAAAATCTCTTCAGCTAGAAGTTTTATCTGTTTTGGCATAGTAGCAGAGAACATTAAAGTCTGTCTATCCTTTGGTAGGTATGTAAAGATGTTTTTAATCTCATCTAAAAATCCCATATCTAACATCTCATCAGCTTCATCTAGCACTACAAACTTTGGATTAAGTTTTATCTTTTTAGATTTTAGTAAATCTTGTAATCTCCCTGGTGTTGCTACAATTATATTAGCTTGGTTTATTCTATCTATCTGCCTATTATAAGCTGTTCCACCATAAACAGTAGCTGTCTTTAATCCAGCAGTTTTTCCAAAACGGAAAAGTTCATCACTAACCTGCATAGCTAATTCTCGAGTTGGAACAATTACTAGTGCTTCAACACCACTATTTCCTTTCATCATTTGAATAATTGGCAGACCAAAAGCAGCCGTTTTACCTGTACCAGTTTGAGCTTGACCAATCATATCATTTCCTGCTAAAATAATAGGGATTGAATCTTTTTGAACTGGACTAGGTTCTGTAAAACCAGCATCTTTAATAGCTTGGTTTAGTGTATCTTTAAAATTAAATTCTTTAAATGTCATTCTTGTTACTTCTTTGTAATAAATTTTTTTAGGGTGTTGTATGAAACTCATATTTAGTTGCATCTATTCTCTATGGTGTTATACACACCCAAATTTTTGCAACCGATATCAAATGCTGAACACACAGTTAAGGTGATTGTTTGAAATATGAGATACTGAAAATAGTATCATAAGAGTCATTATTGATATACTCTTGCAGAAATTACGCGAATTATACCCAATTAATTTGCTATAATCGCTTTTTTAAGAAATTTAATTGAAAGAAGTTATAAAAATGATAAAAAAAAGTATTTTATTAACATCTATAATCTTTATTTGTGGTTGTACTACAGATAGAGTTGTAGCAAAAGAAGCACCAAAAGTAGTTAAAAGAGAACAAGTAATCTATACTCCACCTCAAAAAACGCTAGAGGAGAAGATTGGAACTATGTTAATGGTTGGATTTATGGGAACTACTGCTCCTAGAGGTAGTCAAATATGTCATGATATATATAAATATAATTTAGGTGGAGTAATTCTATTTGATTATAATCCTGTTAATCACTCCCAAGCAAAAAATATTTCTAATAGGTCTCAATTGAGCAAATTAACACAAGAGTTACAAAGCTGTAGTAGAGATGGTAAACTATTAATTTCTGTTGACCAAGAGGGTGGAAAAGTACAAAGACTTAAAAGAAAATATGGATTTTATGGCAATTTCCCAAAGGCTAAAAGTGTAAGATGTATGTCAGATAGTAAGGCTAGTCAAGTTTACCAAAATATGAGTGCAGAACTTAGCTCTGTAGGAATTAATTATAATTTAGCTCCTGTTGTTGATTTAGCTATTAATAAAAGAAATAGAGTTATATATAAACTATGTCGCTCTTTTGGTTCAAGTCCAAGAGATGTTATAAAATATAGTAAAATTTTTATTGATGCAATGCACCAAAATGGAGTAATTACAGCACTAAAACATTTCCCTGGACACGGTTCATCTCTAGGAGATACACATAAAGGTTTTGTTGATGTAACTAGAATGTGGAAAAGAAAAGAGTTAGAACCATATAGAGTATTAAATCAAGAAGGATATATAGATACTGTAATGGTGGCACATGTTTTTAATAAAAGAATAGACCCAAAATATCCAGCAACTTTATCAAAAAAAACAGTTAATGGACTACTTCGCAAGGATATAGGATTTGATGGTGTAGTAATTACAGATGATTTACAAATGGGTGCAATAACTCATAAATATAGCTTAAAAGATACACTAAAACTTGCCATTAATGCAGGAGATGATATTTTACTTTTTGGAAACCAATTATCTGTTAAAAGTATGGTAAGTACAAAAAGATTGGTAGATACTGTTAAAAATATGGTTCAAAGAGGTGAAATAGATATATCTAAAATTGAAAAATCTAATGAGAGAATAGAGAGATTAAAGGAGAAGATTTAATTAATAGAGTTATATCTATTTTTAAAGGAAAATAGTTATCTCTTCATTTAACTATAAATTAATCCATAGCATAGTATCATATAGCAAAGATTTAGTTTAAATCAATTTGAAATTTTAGAGAATAAAGGAGGTTTATTATGAAAAAACTATTTTATATTTTACTTATATTTATTATTACTGGGTGTACTCATATAGTAAATAGATACCATATAAGTGTTGATGCTATTAGTAGTTTAGATGCTACTGTAGCTCCTAGTAGTTATATTATTAAACCTTTAGGAGAAGCAACTTCTATTGATAATTTAAAATTCCAAAGACAAAAAAGTAGATTAGTTAGAATATTAAACTCTAAAGGTTATACTTTAGTTTTAAATGAGAGTGATGCTAGACAGATTATATATTTTGATTATGGAATTGAAAAGATAAAAGAAGAGACTAAAGTTTATAGTGAACCTGATGTATCTGTTGGTTTCTCTTGGGGTTATCCTTATGGTAGATACTATTATCGTGGGTATCCATACTATTCACCATTTTGGAGTGATATAGAATATACAAGATATAGAACCTATAGCAAAACTTATCGACTTTTTAATAGATATATTGTAATTTTATCTAAAAATAAATTGGGTAAAGAGCTATGGCGTGTTGATGTTTCTAGTATTGGAGAGTCTAATAATCTTCCTACAATAGTACCAATTCTACTTAGAGCCTCTATTCCATATATTGGTAGAAATTTAGATAAACCTATTGAGTTTAGTATTAATGAAAATTTTAGTAAAGAAGAGTAGTTTCATCTTATTTTAAAGTTTATAATGATATTATTTCCTCACTAATAAAAATTATTATTTAAAAAAGGTATAAAATGATTGTAACAAATAAAGCTCCAGATTTTACAACAACAGCAGTTTTGGGAAATAACCAAATAGTAGAAGATTTTAATCTTATGGAAAATTTAGGTGAAAAAGGTGCAGTACTATTTTTCTATCCACTAGATTTTACATTTGTATGTCCATCTGAAATTATTGCATTTGACCATAGATTAGATGAGTTTACAAGTAGAGGTATTAATGTTATTGGTGTATCTGTAGATAGTCAATTTTCTCACTTTGCTTGGAAAGAGACACCTGTAAATAAAGGTGGTATTGGGCAAGTTAGATTTCCACTTGTAGCAGACCTTACTAAGCAGATTGCAAGAGATTATGATGTTCTTTTAGATGATGCAGTAGCACTTAGAGGTTCATTCTTAATTGATGCAGATGGAACAGTAAGACATGCAGTAATTAATGACCTTCCACTTGGTAGAAATATTGATGAGATGATTAGAATGGTTGATACTATGATTTTTACAAATGAGCATGGTGAAGTTTGTCCTGCTGGTTGGGCAAAAGGTGATGAAGGTATGAAAGCAGATACAGAAGGTGTTGCAGAGTATCTAGCAAAACATGAGGCAGACCTATAAGGTTTAATTAAAAATGTGGATTTTTTTAATCCACACCATAAATACAAAGGCAAAAAATCATGACAGACTATATAGAACTACTAAAGAAAAATGATTTAAAAGCCACAATTCAGAGAACTGGAATATTAAAATCTATAGATAATGCAGGTCATTTTAGTATAGATGAGATTTATGAAGATGTAAAAGAGCATTATCCAACTTTATCTCTTGCTACAATATATAAAAATATTATCCTTATGATACAACAGGGTGTAATAGTAGAAGTTCCAATAAATGGTGAAAAATCAAAATATGAGCTAAAAAAAGATGACCATATTCATCTTATATGTAAATCTTGTGGTAAAATAAAAGATAAAGAGATAACTAAAGAGAAAGAACAGATATTATCCATTGAAAACTTTCAAATAACAAATGCGCAGATAAATCTTTATGGAATATGTAAAGAGTGTCAATCAAAGATATAAAAGAGAGTGCTATTTTTATAGCTGATGCACACTATCCTCATTATGGAGATGAATTTTTTAAACTATTACAAAATATAGATAATAAAAAGATAGTAACTCCACAACTTTTTTTAATGGGTGATATTTTTGATTTACTTTTTGGATATAGTAATTATATTAAAACTTTCTCAAACAAGGCTATAATTCTACTACAAAAACTCTCTAAAGAGATAGATATATACTATTTAGAGGGAAATCATGACTTTTGTTTAAAAGAGATATTTCCAAATATAAAAGTATATAATCGAGAAAAACAACCTATAAAATTTAGACTAAAAAAAGATAATATATATTTAGCACATGGAGATTTATATAAAACTGGATTTGGATATAACTTATATTGTAAACTACTTAGAAATAGATTTACATTAAAGAGTCTAAGTTTATTTGAAAAAAAAATAATAGATAATAGATTAAAAAAGTTAAAAATAAAAAATATCTGTCATGATTTTATAGATTTTAAAAAAAGAGTAGATGAGATAAAGAGATATTATCCTAAAGACTCTTTAATAGTAGAAGGACATTTTCATCAAGGTAAAGTTTTTGAAAACTATATCTCTTTGCCCTCTTTAGCTTGTCAAGGTGAGATTGGTATTATTATAGAGGGAAAAATAGTTTTTAAAAAGTTAAATGCTCTACTTTCCACGACTAAATCCACCACTATAACTACTTCCACCTCCCCAACTTCCACTATGAGATGATGAACGAACACTTGAAACCTCTTTTTCTATTGATTTTACCTCTTGAAGCCCTACACCTTGATATGTCATATATCCACTAAGTAAAGTTAAAACAGAAAATATTATAAATACAACTTTAATCATTAATCACCTCCCTTTACAAATATGAGGTATATTAAACCTATAAATCCTATAAAAAATAGAAAAAATATATCAAACGCTAAACCTAGACCCATAAATATTATCATCATTACATATATATTCAATTTTTGTCGAAAATAGGTATATATTAAAAATAGTAGTATAATTATAAAAAGAGGTGTAATATAGTTGGGTCTTATGACTCTCTCTTCTATTTTTACTATAATTTTATCTGTTGAGGGTGTTATCTTTTTAACCTTTAGAAGATATTGACCTGTATCTAATTTTAGATAAATATTAGCACCTATTGCTGTATGTGACCATGTTTTTCCAAGTACTTTTTTACTAAAATATACCTTTCCACTATCAATATAGAATATCTTTTTATTTTGCTTATATATAGCCAAACTATAATTATTAATTCTCTTTTTTAATGGGCTAGTTATTTCTATTTTTGTTAAAAATGCACTATTTGTTATTCTAAATAGAGTATCTCTATTTTTATCAAACTTTTCGTATAAAACTTTATCACTTGTAATTGAAGATATTAGGGTAATAAATAGAGTTATAAATATGGCTACTATTCCATAAAAAGGTAGTGGTTTTTTATCTTCTAACTCTTTATTTAGTTTTTCTATAGAGCTTATTTTTTTTATAACCTGCTCTTTTTCATTAACTCCAAAACTATTATAGACCTCTTTTGCATCTAACTCTTTAGTAAAATAGACCTCTATTTCATTATTACTTTTTTCAATATTAAGTATTTGACTTCTAGTCGCTTTATAGTCCCAACACTCTATCTTATCACCTTTTTTAGCGACCCAAGTTAATTCGCCTTGAACAAAATCTATAAAACTACTATATGGTTCTCCATCTTGAAGTATATAGTGTCCACCATTATAAAAAAGAGGTAATCGTTTACCCTTTTGCCATTTTCTTAAATCTAAGTCTCTAATTCTTCTTGAAAAGCTAATTACTCCATTTTCATAAACTAACCAACTATATCCATAAAGAGGAGAAAATAGTAAAAACTCGCTCCATCTACCACCCTCTTCATCTCGATATACAATCCAACCAATAATTATCCACTCAATATCATTTATTTTACCCTTCATTCCAATTTTAAAAGGAACTTTTGGAGCATTAACATTTTTAAATTGGGATAGAACTTTATAGTTATTATTTAAATCAATTACACTTTTGCAGTAGGCACAAGTTACACTCTGTACTCTCCCCCCTCCAATAATAGCAAGTGGTGCTGAACAGTTAGGACACTTTATACTATAAAATTTACTCATAAGATACTTTTTAAGTTAATTATAACATAGTATCTATAAAAAATTTAAAATTCTTATAAATAGACTATTTTTGTCTTTTGAAAGTTGTATAATACAGCTAAAAAAGGACATTTATGAAATATTTTGAACTGACATGCACGGCATATATAAAAAGAGATATACTATTTAGAGATAGTTTTGAAAAACTATCTAAATATATCAGCTTCTCAATGGCTCAAACCAATGAGTTTAAAGAGTTACATAATAGTAATGGATTTAAATTTTACACTTTTAATAACTTCTCTCCTATAGAAAAATCAAAAATCTATAAAAGAGGTAATAGCTACACATTTCTAATTCGCTCATTTAATGAAAATTTAATAGACCAACTTATAATCTCTTTAAGAGAAAATATAAATAATCCAAATTTCCAAGTTATTCAAGCTCAAAAAAAGAGTGTAAAAGAGTTTTTTATATCAGAACTATATAGTATCACTCCTGTAATTGTATCAACTGAGAAAGGATTTTTTTGGACAATGGAAAAAGATGGAGATATTATGAAACTATATAAACAGCTCCATAGTAATTTAGAGAGAAAATATATATCTCTTTATGGTAAAAAACCCCAAATAAAAGATAATTTTATTCAACTACTAGAGATAAAAAATAGAGTTCCACAAACCATACAAAATCATAAAAATGGAAAAAGTTATAGATTTTTTGGAAATAAGTTTAAAATAGTTCCAAGAGAAGATGAACTTAGCCAAAAATTAGCATTTTTAGCTCTTGGGTGTGGATTGGGTGAGAAAAATAGTTTTGGGGGTGGGTTTTGTATTGGAAAAGGAAAATAGATGAAATTTTTTATAAAAGATGTATTTTTTAATAATGGATTAGTAAATCTATATAATCATTTAATAGATAGGGATTTGGGAGTAGATATTAAATTAAATAATCAATTTTCAGAGATAGATTTTAAACAGCAACAAGAAGATAAGATATTCTATAAAATTTTAGAAATTTTCTTAAAAGATTTTAAAATAGTGCATCAAACAGATAATGATAGATGGTATTTTGATGAGAAAAAAGGTGATTTTATCTTAGATAAGAAATTTGATATTAAGGGAAAATCGAGTGGAAATGATATTTTAAGTGGAGTTTATACCTATAAGAGTATAGAGGAGTTGGGGTTTTCCAATAGAGATGAGGTAAGAGAGTTATATTTTGAGTTTTGTAATAGACATAATTTAAAACCAGAAAAAAATGTTCCAAATAAACAAAATAGATTAGTTGTAGCGATTACACATAATGATGCAGTTAAAAAATTTTCAAGCTATTTAGTTAGAGGGGATATGTTAGATTTGGACTCCAAAATTCATCAATTTGAAAATGGTAGTAAAAATTTTAGAGATATGTTGCCAAATAAAACGGATAAAATAGATAAATGGGAAGCACTTATCTATTGGTTTGGGGTAAAGATAGGTAGATATTATAATAGTTCATTTTTTATATATCCAAACTCTATGGATTTAAACTCTCTACAATTATTTAAAGAGGATTTAAAAATATATGAAGATGTTTACGAGTATAGAGATAAAAATGATAAATTAAAAAAAACCTCATCAAATATAGATTTTTATGTTCAACTTGAAAAAGATGGTATTAAAAATCCAAACTTCTATATCTCAAAGAGTCAAGAGGAGTTTGAATTAAAGTTTTTTATATATCTAGCATCAAAAATTATACATATAGAGGAGCAGTATAAAAAAAGCTCAAAAAGAAGAAGAGCCACAAAAGAGAGACTCTATCAAGCCTTACAAAATATAACCTTTTTAATCTATAGTGAAGATGGGGATTTTAAATCATCTCTACAAGAGTACTCAAAGGCGTATAGATTAATTAAATTCTTAGAACTTTTAAAAAATAGTGAACTATTTGAATATCTAGGTAGTTTAATTACAAATATTGCTCTGTGTAAAGGTAGTAAAGAGGTTAATTTAATTATTAGGGATTTTTCCAATAATATATTGGAATTTCAACCACTAGGAAAGGAGTACTATTTAGCAAGTTTTAATATTTTAAAAAATGGTTCAAGAAATCTTGGCAAGAGACTTTATGAGTTTGAAAACTTATATTTAGAAAAAATTTTAAAAGGAAAAAATATGAATTTACACCAAAAATCAAAAATATTGGGTGATGGGGTTGGAAATTTTAGTGCCAATTTGGCTGATAAGGATTTACTATTTAGACTTAGAAATATCAAAAACCATAAACAGTTAATCTCATACTTTAAAGATTTGGAGTTTAGGGTTTTAAAAGATGGAGACAAAGCGAGACTTACTAAAGAGTTCCATTCAAGTTTGCAAGATATATTAGAAGAGTTAGAAAAGTCTAAAGAGAGTTGGGAAATCGTAAGAGATTATATAGCAATTTATGCGATAGAGAAATTTAAAGCTACAGAGTATTTTAATAAAAAAGGAGATAAATAATGTTTTTAAATATAGCATATATAAATAGAGTAAATATCGCTTCACTAAATGGAAGTGAGGGAACAGGTGGAAACCTTACAGCAATGAAAAAGATTTCAAACTATAATGGAGATGAGTTTGCTTATGTTTCAGGTCAAGCACTTAGACGATATATAAAAGAGACTCTAATGCAGTTAGGAGAGAAGATTTCAGAGGTAAATGAGAGTGGAGAACCTACTTTTAGAGACGAAAAGGGGAAATATATTAATCTAAACTCAAAATGGAAAGATGATTTAAGAGATAGAGTCTTTAAAGAGTATTGTGATTTAGATTTATTTGGATATATGTTCCCAAAAGGGGCTAGAAGATGGTCACCTATTAAAGTAACACCTATGATTTCTATTTTAGCATATAAGGGGGAGTATGATTATTTAACAAGAAAACAGAAACCCAAAAAAGAGGGTGAAAAGAGTGGAAATATTGTTCAAATAGAGATAGATACACTAAACTTTATGAGAGGAAATATAATTGTAAATTTAGAACATATTGGGTCTATTGTTGATGAGTATAATTATGATATTACACCTATTTTATCAGAGGAAGAGAGGAGAAAAAGAGTAAATGTATTTATTGACTCCATTAAATATCTAAATGGTGGAGCTAAACAATCAAGAAATCTAGAAGATATTTCTCCAAAATTTGTAATAGCTATAAAACAGAAAACAGGAAACCCATTTCTATTAAATGCTCTTTTAGTTGATAAAGATAGAAATATTAATATAGAGATAATAAAAGATGCAATTTCAAACAGTGGAATAGATGAGAAGACTATATCTATAGGAATAGCTAAAGGAAGTTTTGCAAATGAGCAAATTATTAGAGATAGTTTTTCCAATGTGACATCTGTATCTAATGCTCTTGAGAGTTTAAAAGAAAATGAGAGTAATTAGATTTGAACTAGAAGGGATTTTAAACTCATTTAGAGTTCCCTTTTTTAAAACATACCATAAGAGTTTTTTAACTCCACCAAAGAGTACTATTATTGGATTATTGTGTAATATTTCACTTAAGAACCAAAAGGATTTTTTTGAATTATTAAATAGTGATTTAATTAAAGTCTCTGTTATTTTAAAAGATTTACAAGGAAAAGCCAAAGATTTATGGACATATAAACTCTATGAAAAAAAGAATTTTGGTAAAAGTGTAATTAGAAGAGATAAATTACATTTAGCAAAATATATTATATATTTAGAGATAGAAGATAAAGATTTAGCAGAAGAGATTTTAGAAAATTTAAAAGAGCCTAAAAATACTCCTGCTTTAGGATTAGATGATGAGATTGTAAAAATTTCAAATATAAAAATAGTTGAATTGGAAAATAATAGTAGTAATATTGTTCATTCAACACTTTTAACTAAAAACCCTAAAATCTCAGACATTTCTCAAATAGATAATAATTTACATTTAGAAATGCCAACCTTTTATAAAATTCCAACTAAATTTGAGGCATTTGATAAAAAGGGAAAACGAAAATCAAAACAACCCAAAGAGGAGTTATTACAAGTTGAGTTTTTTAACTGTAGTATAGAGGTCTCTAATATAAAGAGTTATTATGATGCAGAGTATAATATGGGGGTAATTTTTAGTTGATACTAGCAAAAAGATTAAATAATAGATTTCAATCGCTTCAAAAGCATACTGACTTTGTTATAGAGGAGTCTTTAAAACTTATAGATAACTCTTCTATAGATAGAGTTGCTAAAATATGTGGATTTAAAAAGGAGAAAATAGTAGATTTAATATTTTTTTCTGCCTATTTTCATGATATTGGAAAAGCTACAAAGGAGTTTCAATCAACAATTAATAGTGGTTCAAAATCTTATCACTCATTGTATTCTGCTTCTGTTTTAGTAGAAGTTGAAGATTTCGATTTTATAGAGGGTGATAGATTTGTCAATTTACTTTTAGTAAATGTATTAACACACCATACACTTTTACCTTATGGAGTTAGAGGAGTTAAATTTAATTTTTTAAATGAAACAAAGGAGTTTTTTTATGGATATAGAGAAAGTTATAAGAAGTATTTAAAAAAAAGATGCTCTTATAGTTTTGATTTTGAGATAGAAGAGGATATGCAAATAGCACTTAAAGAGATAGAAGATGATTTAAAATATATTAAATCAACCCATAAACTAAGAACTCTCTACTCTTATGTATCAGGTATATTAAATCTAGCCGATTGGTTAGCAAGTGCTAGATTTAGTGGAACTATTACACCTATTACTTTTCAAACTCAACCCTCAAAAGAGAATTTTATAAAAAATCTCTCTTTTAATAAACTTCGAGACTTTCAGGAGCAGTTATCTCTAAGTTCTAATAGTGTTTTAGTTGAAATTCCAACAGGAGAGGGGAAAACAGAAGGCTCTCTTCTTTGGGCTATCAATAACTTATATAATAAACATTCTAAAATTATCTATACTCTTCCAACTCAAACCACCTCAAATAAACTTTACGAGAGAGTCCAAAGCTTTTTTAATAAAAATGAGTGTGGACTTATCCACTCTTCGGCAAAAATATATTTGGAAAAGAAGTATGAGAGAGAGAATGGAGAGATTGATGAGGTTTTTAAAAGTGATTTTTTGCTCTCAAAAAGTTTTAATAAGCCTATAACTGTATCTACTATTGACTCTTTGTTAAAATATTTTATAAATATTGGAAGATTTAATATTGCTACAAAAAACTTTTTAAACTCTGTAATAGTTATTGATGAGGTTCACGCCTATGATTTAAAGTTAATGGGTTTTTTAAAACGGTTTTTTGAGCTTTGTAATGAGATGGGTGTAGGGGTCTGTTTAATGAGTGCATCTATTCCAAATAAGATTAAAGAGCTTTTAGGAGTAGAAAACTATCATCTTGTAACTCAAAAGGATTTATTTGCAAAAAAAGCAAATGAGATTATAAAAGTAGATGAGTTTTTGGAGAGTGATTTTTATCTGATTTTAGAAAAATTTAGTTTAAATAAAAATATTTTAATCATACGAAACACCGTAAAGAGTGCGATAAACACATATAGAGAGTTATTGGATTTAGGGATTAAAGAGAGTGATATAATTCTATATCACTCCACATTTAAAAAACAAGATAGAACCAAAAAAGAGGAGTTAATATTTAAAAAGCTCAAAGAGAAAAAGCCCTTTATTTTAGTAGCCACTCAAATAGTAGAAGTCTCTTTAGATATAGATTTTGATATTATGTTTAGTGATAATGCCCCTATAGACTCACTTATTCAAAGATTTGGAAGAGTAAATCGTAAAAAATCTATAGAGAAAAGAGGGGAGATATATATTTATAGGGTAGAAAACCCTCTACCATATAGAGAGACTATTTTAGATTTAACTTTTGAGACTATTGAAGAGGGCTATTTTGAACTTGGTAGATATGTGGGGTGGTTAAATATGGTTTATAATAGACTATTTGAAGATGATATAACTATTAAAAATGAGATAACAAGGCTTTTTGACAATGCCTATAATAAATACAGTGAGACTCTAAAAAAGCTTGATGGAATAAAAAAATCGAGTGATAATTATGATTTAAGAGATATTGAGTTACAAAAAAATGACTATTTATTATATGAGGATTATATAAAAGAGAATAGAGATTATAAATATACTGTATCTCTTCCACTATATTTAGAAAAAGAGTTTATACATACTTTGCCCAGAGAGATAGAGGAGAGATTATATTATAAGGTGTTAAAGTTAGATTATAGTTTTGAGATTGGTGTTGATATTCCTAAAAAAGAGGAATTGGTAGGTTCTTATTTTGAGTTTTAATAAAGGAAATATTATGAAAGTAAATGGAACATTAATAAATTATTACTTTTTTTGTAAAACAAAGCTTTGGCTACACGCCAATAGAATAAACCTAGAAGATAATAGCGAAGATGTAAGAATAGGTAAAGTTCTACATGAGATAAATGAGGAAAAGGGAGATAATACCGAAATAGCCATAGATAATATCAAGATAGATAAGCTAACCAAAGATTATCTTGTTGAGGTTAAAAAGAGTGATAGCGACCCAGAGGCTGTAAAGTGGCAAGTGCTTTTATATCTCTATAAACTAAAACAAAAAGGTGTTATTAAAAAGGGGAAAATTGAGTTTATAGAGAAGAGAAAACAGAGTAAAAAGGTGCATTTTGTAGAGCTTGATGAGGTTAATGAGAGGGAGCTTTTAAAAGTATTAGGTGAGATTAGCAGTTTAATTAATCAACCAAAACCACCAGAGGTTAAATTTAAAAGAGAGTGTAGAAAGTGTGCCTATTATGAGTACTGTTTTATATAAAGGGTTTTTATGAGATTAACACCATATCAACAAAGGGCTATAAAAAAACATTTTATAGAGGTTTTTAAAGAGGGAGAGATTTATCTATTTGGAAGTAGAGTTGATGATAGTTTAAAAGGTGGAGATATTGACCTATATTTAACGGTTTCTGATTTAAAAGATTTGGCTATTAAAAGGGTAAAGTTTTTGGTAGCACTTAAAAGGGATATAGGAGAACAGAAAATAGATGTGGTTTTTAATAGAGGTAAAAATAGAGTCACCAAAACTAGCACAAAATAAACAATGTTCTAGCTGTAACTATAACTAATTATAAAAAAAAGTTATAGTCAGGCAACCCTGTAATAGTCTTCAAGAATAAATTTTATAGATTCTTTTTTG